>CAMBFX010000037.1 GCA_945865695.1 Chryseobacterium gleum
ACTGTTGCAGTAACTGAATATACACCCGACATCGCGACTGTTGCTGCGGGTATAGTAGGATTTTGTGAGGTAGAAGTATATCCTCCAGGACCAGTCCATGCGAAGGTTGCCCCTGTAATATTCGATGCCGTTAAATTAATTGTTTGTCCAGTACAAACGGGTGAATTACTTCCTGTAGTTGGTGCCGCAGGAGCTGGATTAATAGTTATTGATGCTGTAATTGTATCGCCACATCCAAGAGTGGAAGAAACAATTAATGTTGCAGTATAAGTTCCACCAGCAGCATAAACATGTGTTGGGCTTAGAAGAGTGGAAGTTCCACTGTCTCCGAAATTCCAATTATACGTAACAGTTCCTGCGTTTGCAGATAAATTTGGAGTGGTAACAAAGCTCACTGTTTGTAAAGCACAAACTGGTGAATTATTGGTAAAAGTTGCGTTTACAAAACCAACATCCACAGACGCTGTACTTATATCTTCACAAGAAGTTCCAGCATTGATAATTAAAGTAACAAGGTATGTTCCTGGTGCAGGGTAGGTATAAGTTGGAAATTCTAAAGTAGAAACATCTAATAAAGTTGAATTGTCTCCGAAATTCCAAGTCCAGTTATTGGCTGTTGCATCTGAATTATTTGGGAAAGTTACATTCACTCCACCGCATGCATCAATAGCATTACCTGGAATAATTAAAGCTTGTGCAGGTGCGGGACAAGCAATCACATTGAACTGAAAATCTCTTACCATTTCACTTAGTAAAACTCCGTTTCTAAATTCACGAACTTTTATTCCTACAATAAATTGGCCTATGTTGGTTGGAGAACCTGTAATAATACCAGTAGCGGGATCAATAGAAATAGATCCAACTCCTAAAGGACTAGAAAAAGTATATGGTGCTTGAAAAATTACGTTTTGAAATTGAGCCACATTATTAATGAAAGTAAGTGCGGCATCATCATATGGATTATAGAAAGAATAGACCAGTGAATCTCCATTGGTATCGGTTGCCGAATGATCAAAAGTGAATGCTGTTCCTTGACATAAAAATAATGGTGGGAAATTATCAAAGGTTGGATTATTATTAGTTGCAAAATTATTACCCGATACAACTACATTATCAATTCGATAAAGTTCTGAGTTGGGTGAACTTCCGTCATAACGAACACGGATTCTAATTTGAACCGTGTTACCGATAAGAGGACCTGAAGTGGCTACAGCGGGAAGTAAAATATCATCAGCAATAGCACCATTAACAGTGAAGTTGATAAATGGACCACTATTGATCCTATATTGAACAATAATGGAATCATTAGCGTCTAGATTTCCATTTTCAGCTAAGTTAACTGATAAATTTGCTCCTGTGGTAAAAGCGGAAATATTTATTTGCTGAGATAACCAAGTAGCCTGGGCATTATTGGCCCCTTGAGTTTCGAATAAATTATTTTGAACTTGAGCGTAACCTGGAGGTGTGGTTCCAAGCGTTCTTGTCCAAGCAGTAGCACCAGCATCAACTGTGGTTCCATTTGCTAAAGTAAAGTCTTCCCAATAAATAACTGATGTTCCTGGGATATAAGCATAAAAACGCTCACCAATATTATTACCCGAACAATCTACGTTAGTAGTAGTTAAATTTCTACAACAGACATCATAAGTCAAATGATATCCTCCAGGATTAGATGGTAACGTATTAATGGTGGTCGTGTAAATTCCCTCTTGAACACATGGAATAGGGTTTGGAGCCTGTGCACAGGTATCCAAATTTGATGGTAGAAAACTACTTGAAGTTAGGTTGATATTGAAATTCTTGCTAGGAGCAAAAACCAACCCATTATATCCAGTAGCGGCAATGGCTACGGTTCCTGGAAGATTAACTGTAGCATTACAATCTCTGTATAGTTTAAGGGTCACGGTATAGCTCGAACCTCCGTTGTGAACGTAGGTTAAAACACCTCCAACGATATGTGTAGATTTTACCTGATTTACAGCAGAAACCAAGAACATCACCAAGATGAATAAGATTTTTTTAAATAAATCTTTTGAGTAGAATTTTTCCATAATTAACTAAATTAGTATTAAAATAAGAATAGTTACCATTGACTTTTAGTTACTTTAGACCAATAAGTATAAATAAAGGACGAAATAGACGAAAATGACTTTAAAAAATATTGATTTTTACTTTTTTGACCTGCATAAATAATTAATCAAAAAGCATAAGATTAATTTATTGAACTTTTACACTTTTTGTAATGAGAGATAAATATATTTCTAAATCATCAATTTTACAATTAAAAAACACGCACTTATGGAATCACTCTTTCCATCCAATCAATGGAGCAGGCTGCAAAATATCCCAATGCACCATTATTTACATTCGTAGGAGGGTTGGCAGGAGCCGTATCAAATGGCCCTCCGGTGTTTTGTGCTTGCGTAGAAAGAGTAAATAAAAATTTATAATAGCCTCTGTCTATACTTTGTATTTCTACTCTTGCAGTGTCACCACTTTGATAGTTATACGGAACTTGAGCAATGATATAATTTCCATTCACAAAAATATCATCAGAAATAAAATATTTAAAAGGATCTGTTTGTAAAGTATCGTTTTTATAAAACTGGAATCGAACAAAATCTTCCGTGGAAGCATTTTCTTGACCATTTAAAATAACATTATATCCTGCTTCCGAAAATGCACTGGCTTCTTGATAAATAACCGATACTGAATCCACATTCATTTTATAATCTGGAACTCGAGATTCTGCTTCATAAATAGTTCCATTATGAATCACTTTTAAAAAGTAAGTATGTCCTTGTTGTGTTTGTCGATTTCCATTACTTAAATAAAAACCATCTCCATTATAGGTCAACGTATCTATATTACCCATATCATCACTAATATAAACTAGCGCATTATCTATTGGAGGATTAGAATCATTGAAATAAGGCGCTGTTAAAGTCAAACGAACTTTATAGGGTTGTAATTGATCTGAAATAATACTCTCCACTACTACTTTTGCATCTGAATCGGCAAGTTCTATTGTAACTACTTTTGTACAAGAAGAAAAAAAGATCACTCCCAAGGCTACTATTATTATATTTTTCATATTCATTTTATTAGACGCGATGCATCGCGTCTTTATCAAGATTATTTATCGAGACGCGATGCATCACGTCTTTAGTTCAATTTCGTTTAAAACTTAAAATTCCAAGTTATCGATGGTATTATTTTAAAAAGTGTAGTTTGCACAGCCTCTGTTCTTCCAGTGAAATTTCCATCAGAATCAGTTTGCTGACGGAAGGTTATGCTAAACGCATTTTCACGATTGTAAACATTATACACCGAAATATTCCAAGATGATTCATAGCTACGTAATTCCTTTTTTACAGCTTCAGATTCTTCAATATTATCTTTTGCCTTTTTATATTTTTTCTTTGCATCTAAAGTGATAGAAATATCTCCACGATGATAAGCTGGCATTCTATAATTATTTCTACCGCTGTAATAAGATACCACTTCTCCGTCTATTTCATATCGGCTACTTGGGAAAGTAATAGCGTTTCCAGTGGCATAAACCCATGTTGCGGACGCCTTTAATCGTTCAGTAAATTTATAGGTGGCCACAATAGAAATATTATGTCTGCGATCATTCTTTACAAAATAGGGTTCGTTATTATTTATTCCTTCAATTTGACGTTGTGTTTTTGCCCAAGTATATCCAATCCATCCTGTTAATTTTCCTTCGTTTTTCATCACTAAAAATTCAGCCCCATAACTCCAACCTTTACCCACTAATAATTCTCTCTCGATAGCTTCATTAAAAGTTAGGTTAGCAGAATCACGATAATCGATTTGGTTTTGCATCCACTTATAATATGTTTCTACAGAAACTTCATAACCTTTTGGGAAATTATGAAACCATCCAAGTGCAGCTTGATCTGAAATTTGGGGTTTTAAATTTAAACCACTGGTTAACCATGTATCGGTTGGTAAAGAAGAAGCAGAATTGCTTACTTGATGAATGTATTGGTAGGTATGATCCCAAGAACCTTTCAAGGATGAGTTTTCATTTAATGCATAGGATAAAGCAACACGAGGTTCTGGTCCAATATACGTTTTGATTGGGTCAAAATTCTGATAAGTAATGGTATCAAGGACGGTATAGTTATCTGCGCCAAGGATAAATTCTTTTCCGCTTCCAATGGCGTTGTACAAACTTACACGTAACCCGTAACGAATAGAAAGAGTATTAGAAAAATCATATTTATGATCAATATAAATGGCGTTTTCCAATGAATGTTTTTTATCCACTTTTCCGGCAGTAAATATGGCTTCATCCGAAAGAGGTGTAAATTCTCCAGGATTAAAAATATGATAAATGGATTGAGCCCCAAAATAAATAGTACTTTTTGGGTTGAAGAAATAAGAATAATCTGCTTTTAGACCGACGTCATTGATTCCAGATTTTACTTTGAAATTTTGTGTTTCGGATAAATTAATTTTAATTCCATAATCGAAATTACTATAGATAAAAGTGATGTTGGAGAATAGTTTTTGGTTGTAAACATGATTCCAACGAAGAGTTCCGGTTGCATTTCCCCAATTAAAGCCAAATAATCCAGCTAAACCTAAAACATCTCGCCCAAAATAACCCGAAGCATATAACCGATCTTTGTCACTTAATTGATAATTGGCTTTCACATTAAAGTCGTAAAAATAAAGTTGATTATTTTTTAAGTCTTCGTTCTTTGAAAGTTTCAAAAATAAATCGGCATAAGTTCTTCTTCCCGAAATAATAAATGATCCTTTTCCTTTGTCAATTGGCGCTTCTAATGTCAATCTGCTTGAAATAATTCCCAATCCACCAGAACCCGAGAATTTTTTAGAATTTCCATCTTTCATTCGCACATCGAGTAGGGCAGAGAGCCTTCCTCCATATTTTGCAGGAATTCCGCCTTTATAAATATCAATATCTTTTACTGCATCTGGATTAAAAACCGAAAAGAAACCGAATAAATGCGCGGCATTATAAACAGTGGCTTCATCTAATAATATTAAGTTTTGATCACTTCCACCACCGCGCACATTAAAACCAGCATTTCCATCACCTGCACTCTGAATTCCGGGCATAAGTTGAATAGTTTTTAAAAGGTCTACTTCGCCAAAAAGCGCTGGTAATTCTTTAACTTTTTTCATGTCCATTTTCACCATGCTAATATTTTTCTCTTGCGTAGTTTCTTTTTTCTCATCTATCACAACCACTTCTTCTAGTTGGATATCCGATGTTCCCAATTCAAGATTGAGGGTGATATTTTTAGTCAATTCTACTCTCTGAATATTATCGGCATATCCCACCGAGGAAAATTTAATCTCATAAATACCCGATGGAAGAGTAATGGAATAAAAACCATATTCATTGGCAGAAGCGCCCTTTTGAAGATTTGGAATATAAATGGTGGCTCCGATTATTTCCTCACCGTTTTTAGCGTCCTTAATTCGTCCGCTTAGGGTAAATTTTTCTTGTGAAAAGCTAGTAATTGAAAAGCTAATTAATAAAATGGAAAAAATGAATTTCATAGCTAAAAATTAATGATTATACAAATGTAGGATGGATTTTGTTAGTGCCAGTCTCTTAAATGGTTTTTAAAGGTTAAAAATAGGTTAAGAGGATGAATTTGGCGGTGAATGGCGAAAATAAGATTTTCTATAAAGTCAGGATGTTTAACTAAAACAATTGTTAAAATTAGATCAATTAATTTTTTTAAAAAAAAAGAGGAATCTGTATGATTCCTCTTCTAAGTGAATTTTTAAAAATTATTCCTTAATATAGCGAATTGTGGATTTTATACCATTGTTATTATTTATGAAAGTAAAAGTATAAACGCCAGCATCCAAAGAAGTTAAATCGTAGTTATTGATATTACTTCCTTGAACTAAGTTATGATCACTAGCTTTTACAATTCTACCACTAATATCACGAACTTCTAAAGTAAAAGATAAATCCTCTGAAGCATAAATTTCAGAATTTACTATTCCGTTGGAAGGATTTGGAAATAAATTTAAGACGGCAAAACCAGACCATTCTGAATTATTGATGGCAATGGTATTAGATAAATGCTCACTCCCATTAAAATCTACTTGTTTCAATCGGTAATAAGAAACTCGATCAAATGGTCTATTGTCTTCAAGAGCGTAACTTCTTGCTGTAGATGAATTACCACTGGCAATTCTCTCACCTAAATATTCAAAATCCATTCCATTTTCCGATTTTTCAATTATGTATTTGTCCAAATTTGTTTCTGATAATGCTGTCCAGTTTAATTTATTCAAACTCTTTGAAATTTGAGCACCTTCGAAAGTAGTTAATTCGGCAGGTAAAGGTTGATTGCAACAACCCGTAGGAGTAAACATTTTTGCATCATTGGTAACTGTCCAAACCGTGTTATTTCTACCCGGTACAGCTACTCCACTACAACCATCAGGACCATTAATTCCATGAACTGCTCTACCACCAACCCAAGTTGAGCAAATAGGTTTATCTTGAATATAGGTTTCAATGATATTGGTTGTTTCATTTAATACAACTTGAGCAGTAAATAAACTTGAATTACAGGAGAACATCGGTACAATTGAAAAGTTTACCACTAGTTTTCTATTAGGGGCAGAACCTAAAGTAATATATCGAATATCACTAGAGGTACCAACACTTGGATCCACATCATGCCAAGGAAACATAATAGAATTCAATATTTCTGTAGGAGTAGCAGAAGGAATGGCAACGGGTGTATAACTTGAATAACCAACAGAATTAGCTGTATTGAAAGAAATGAATGCATTTGAAGAAACAATGAAATTAGTATATGTTGTTCCCATGAAACAAAAATTGAAACCAATTGGCAACACAGCTGACATTTGATCATCTGGGAAAGTCAATAATGTTCCAGCTGTGTATGCTGCATCTGGTACATAAGCAGGAGTTGAAACGGTAAAACTACACGTATTGGCAATGGTACTATTAACTAATATGCTTGATGATGGTGTGCTCAATCCACTGAGTATACAGGTCACTATACATCTAAAATAGGTTGCAGTAGTAACAGGTATGGTTAACGTAATGTTGGTAGCACCAGAAATATTGGTCCAGGTAACATTATCGGGAGAAGATTGCCATTGAAAATTATTTGTACAGCTAGAAGCAGGCGCTAACGACAAAGTTGTATTAGGTGCCCCACAAGATGTAATCGCTGGAGATGCAGATGCCGTTGCAGCAACTGGAGAGCCAGAACAAGGAGGGCAAGGATCATAAATACATAATGAGAATGTTCCTGGACTATCGTTTCCATATTCCCAAAAACGAATGAAAACGGTTGAACCTGGAGTTAATCCCGTTGCTTCTATAAAAGACATAGCCCCATTGACACTTCCATCATCATTACAGGAAAATAACGCCAAATTTGTACATGTTCCTGTGTAAATAGCCATTCCACCATCTAAAATACCTCCAGTATTTGAATCAAAAGTTAAAGATCCTCCAGATGGAACAACTGCAGTAAACCAAATGTCACCTCCACTGTAAAATGCACATCCCGGGTCAGGTATAGCGGGTACAGCAGCAGAACTAGAAGCACATGAAGTGGTATAGCTCGCAAATGTACATGATGAACCCACAGTTATCGGAGTAGCATTACAAGGTTCGTCATTAGCAGGAGGCGTTGCGGAAGTAGTTACCATTTGACTATTAGAATTAGCCACATTACCAGTTGCAATACATGTAATAACACATCTAAAATAAGTTGTTGCAGAAATAGTGGTTGAATATGAAGCAGAAGTAGCACCGGTAATATTTGTCCAAGTTGAATTATTAGGTGAGGATTGCCATTGATAAGAAAAACCACATCCCGTGGATGACCCAGTTAATGATAAGGTGGTAGTTGTAGCAGCACAAGTAGTATTTGTTGGTGAAGCCGTTGCAGAACCGCCAGTTGGGGCTCCAGTACATGGAGGGCAAGTATTATAAGCGCAAATGGAAAAAGTACCATTGTTATTACCACCAAATTCCCAGAATCTAATCCAAATAGTTTCGCCTGGAATTAAACCTGTGGCTACAATCATTGACATTGCACCATTATTACTATCATCATCATCACATTCAATTAATGTTAAGGAACCACAAGTCCCTCTATAGATAGCCATTCCACCGTCTGTAATTACACCTGTGTTTGAATCAAAAGTAATCGCCCCAGAGGCTGGAACAATTACAGAAAACCAAACATCCGATCCTGCATAACTAGCACAACCAGGAGCGGGTGGACCAACTGATCCAGAAGAACCAATATTAGTTGTTGCAGTATAGTTACAAGAAGTGCCAACAGTTAAAGCGGTTGCTGTACATGGTTCATCATTTGTAATTGGAGCTGATGTTGATGAGTTCAAACAAAATGCAGTAGAATAGGGTGAAGACCAGTTTGCAATTACTATGTAATAAACAACTCCGTTTGTCAAACTTGGAGTGGTTACAGTAAAATTTGCTGTTGAGGACCCACTGGAATAACTAGCAACACAAGTTGGGCTAGAGGACGGACATGCTGTTAAAACGTATAATCCAGAATAAGTATTTGTTAATCCAGAAACTGCTAATTGCAAAGCCGCTCCAGTTCCAGTATATGAAAACCAATATTCACCATCATTGTAATATGTATTACAAGGATTTGTTGGATTACCACCTCCGTCAGGAAATGAACCCGCATTGCTATTTGTTCCGCATTGGGCAGTACCAAGTGTTAATGATACGGGACTAGCGCAACTTGCTTGAGAAAATAATTCACCATTCAAAAACAAAACAGTAACTAATAATGTAAATATTTTTTTCATTTTTTACAATGCTTTAATTTTCCATGTTCCATCTGGATTGTAAATATACCGTTGACCTGCCTGAGGCATTTCGGTTTTTATGAAGGCAGTAAATCCAACTTGACCAACCACCTCAATCAAATCTTGATCAGTCATAATTTTTAATTCAACCACACACATATGATTTGATTCATTGGTTTTGGCAGAAACAATTTTACCTACAAATAGATTTAAATAATTATCGATTGTTTGAGCTTCGGTAGGGTTATCTACTTCCACAATGTATAAATAGACGGTTCTTGTTTTACCCAAAGATGGGTTGGGCTCTTGAAGAGTCTGTCCGAAAGAATTCAGAGCCATTCCGCCTCCGATAGTCATCAATAGAATTAACATTAGCTTTTTCATGCTCTAAATGTAACGTAAAAATAACATTAGGTAGCCTCATGATTATTTTTTTATTAACTCTAAAGGGATGATTTTAACATATTGATATTTATCATAGGGAAATTTATTTCTATCCGACTCATATTTAAAATCTGGTCCTTGAACTAATGTGCGAAGCTCACTAACTATCACTCTTGTTGGGTCATAACCTCTTTTTCTGATTTCCTCTTTGACTTTTTGAGCTGATTCTTCTGCTCTAAAAAATGACAATAATTCATTGTTTTTGTAAATGGTTGAAGGGATTTTAGAGGAGCTCGACTCAATAATGATATTAATCATACCTTCATTTTCAAGCAAAACAACTAGACGACTAATGAAGTTTTGAAATATAGCAGTCTCAACAGGCAAATCGAAACTGTTATTGTTAAAGTTGATTTGATAGGGAATTAAAGCCACCTTTAACGCTTTATCGATTTTTGAATATTTAGGAATAATTTTTAAAAAATTATATTTCTGATTAAAACTCAAATCAAATTCTTTTCCTACATAAGTCGAGCCTTGAACAATAGTGGAAACTATTTTTATTTCAAAAATACTATCCGGAATACCTGCTTGTGAAATTATTTTTAATAAATCATCACTAATTTTTTTTGCATTTTTACGCGATAAATATTCGCTCTCAGAAGCTTTAACCAATGGACTTCTTCCTATGCTTGATTCTATCAATAATTCAATTCGCTGATTATTTTTCCATTCTTCCTTCATGATATTTATCCAACTTTTGAAAAGTGGAGTAGTGGTGTCAATAGAAAAAATTCCCGTATGAGTTAACTCTAAAACAGGTAAATTTTGAAAAGGTGCTTTGAATCCTGTTTGCGTTAAAAAATCGGTTAGTTTTTTATTTCCAGAAGTATTTTGATTTGCAAATTGTTCAAATTCATTCAAACTTTCATCCTCAAGTTCTGGATAAAACAAATTTAATTTCCATGGTTTTTGGATATATTTTCCGGATTTTAAAGTGGAATCATCAACAAAATTTATTTCTGGAACGGAATAAAAAATTTTAGAAATTATGGCGCCTGTATTATCTGCATCCAAATTTATTTTAGCATAAATAGGTTTAATGCTGTTTAAAATTTTTTGCTTTACTTTTTCTTGATCTTGTTTTCTACATTTCACCTCTACAATTAATCCTGTAAGGGCTTTTTTATCTAATAAAATTCTTCGATTTAATACATTTAAATAGTTATTATAATCTCTATTCTTTTCAGGATTTAAAAACTTAATTTCAGAAAATGCAAAGTGAGTGATTATCTTTTTTTCAAAATCAATTGAATCTCGGTATTCCATTGAAAATTTCGATAAATCTACTTCTTTCCCTGAGAAATAAAAGCCAGATTCTGCAATGGTATCATTATTAAAATCTCTTGATAATATTTTAAGTTCTCCCCCAATAATACTTTCACTTTTTGTATTTTCTTTACAAGGAGAATCACTAAATCCAACCGACCAAGAATTGTATTTTCGTTTTTCCAATTCTGCAATGATATTTTTATGTACAATCGGATATATTTCTTTTGCCATTTTACAAATGGAATCAGTTCTGTTGTCAATAGTCATTTCTAACCTCACGTTAGCAAAATCATTTTGATCTATTTCGAAAGTAATATCATTGATAAAATGTTGCCATTTTTCGTCATTTAAAAAACGTAAATCTGAACCTGAAATAAGAGTTGTTTCATAGGGTTTAATCATCAATTCTGTGCCTTCATAAAGATTGTCTAAATACGTTTCTAGCAATTCTTTTTCTATGGTATAGCCACGAATATTTAAAAAGACCGATTTTTTCAAACTATCAGAAATGAATTGGATTTCGAACGACTTTACGAATTTACCTGGTCTACCAGTAGGATCATAAGACACTTTAATTTTACCTTTTTCTTGGGGATTAATCCATCCGTCATCGGCAGTAGCAATGGCACAACCACAAGAGCTTATTACCTTGAAAACACTAATCTTGAATTTAGAATAATTTTGAAATTCAAATTCGGCGAAAACTTTTCCATCAACTTCTTTTATGTATCCGAAGTCATGAATGGAATTATCGATGCGAACATCCAAATTTTGTGAATGAACACAGTTACAAATAAAAAATAGAAGTAAAAATGAATATCTCATTACTCCAAATTTAGCATTGGAATAAACAATTAAATAATAAAGTTTTCAACTTGTGCTAGTAGACCACTTAGATTCTAATACCAATGACTAAAATATCGTCCATTTGTTCATGGTCACCTTGCCATTTATCTAAGGCTTGAGAAAAGATTTTTCCTTGTTGAGGCATCTCTAATTGATGGTTCGATTGGATCAATTCCTTGAATTGTTTGGTCATAAATTTCTTACCACCTTGTCCACCGATTTGATCAGCATATCCATCCGAAAAAATATAAAGTGCATCGCCTTTATGAAGATCGATAGAATGGGTATCAAAAGCAGTTTTTACATAACTACCTGCACCAATTGGAAAACGATTGGCTTTATATTCACTCAATATTCCTTCTCTCATGAATAATAAGGGACGGAATGCACCTGCAAATTGAACATTTTTCAAATCCTTAGTAAATGAAAGTAAGGCCACATCCATTCCATCTTTTGACTCGGTATCATCCTTGCTTTGAATCGCTTTTTTAACTCCTTCATCCAGCAAATCTAAAATCTTACCTGGCTCTTCAATACCTTTTTGATTAACAATTTCATTCAATAAAGTATGGCCAATCATACTCATAAATCCTCCAGGAACGCCATGTCCAGTACAATCTACGGCTGCTAAAAGGAAATGCTCTTTCGTTTCTGCAAACCAATAAAAATCACCACTTACAATATCACGTGGACGGAAAATCAAGAAAGAATCAGGAATATATCGATTCACACTATCATGTGGAGGAAGTATTCCTTCTTGAATTCGTTTAGCATAGTTAATACTATCTGTGATATCCTTATTTTTTTGTTCGATGATGGAATGTGATTGTTTAATTTCATTGGCTTGTTCTTCTTCTTTACGCAAAATCCCTCTGATGGAACGAAGTAATAAAAAACCAATTACGGAAATGATAGAGATTGAAATTAACCCTCGAAACATAATTTCATCCCAAGTACGTTGAATAAATTCATCAAATTGTGAGTCCACCTGAACCAAACCAACCACTTCACCTTTATTGTTTTTTATGGGAGAAAAAGAGGATAACCAGGTGCCATTTTCATCGGTATATGGGTGAAGAACACCTCCTGTAAGATATTGGTCTACATGTTCTGGTTTAAATTTTTCCCAATTATGTCGGAAGTATGGTTTTTCATCGGAAGTGACTACAAAATGAAAAACTTTATTTTTCTTATCATAAACCATTGTATAAATGGCCGTTTTTAACCCATTTACTTCATACGCTTTTCGTAGTATCCTATGCATATGAAGATACACCTCATTGTCTAAAGTTTTTTTGATTGCGTCAATTTTCGGGTTCTGTTCGTACAACATCTGATGGCCTGTTCCATCAATTTGTAAGGATAATGTTTTAGAAACACCACTTAATTTTTCTAATTCGCCTTTTTCGTATAAATCAAGTTGAGTGTAATATCCAGTAATCAAAAAATAAAAAGTGATACTAACAATAAACCCGAATATCATTAATATAACACGGGTGCTTGCATTTCGTAATATGGTTCTGAAAATATTGCTCAATGTTTATCTTCTAAAATGGAAGGCAATATTACGATTTTATTCTGTAATTAAGCCTAAGAAATTCATTTTTAACGCATCAGGAATGAAAATCATTTCTTATAAACTTCATGAACTCTATTGCTATTGCACCTGAATCGGTTTAAGTCAATTTACTATTTTAATTTAGCAATTCTAGAAATGGATCCTTGTGGCTTAAATTCCAATTCAGCAAGAATTTCTGAGTCGGGAGGTAAAATCAAATCAACACGAGAACCAAATTTAATGAATCCCAACTGATCTCCTTGCTCAACGATATCTCCTTCTTTAGAATAACATACAATTCTTCTTGCAACCGCTCCGGCAATTTGACGAATCATTATTTTTCGTCCTTTTTCATCTTCTACCACCACCGTTGTTCTTTCATTGTCGGTTGAGGATTTGGGATGCCAAGCCACCAAAAATGTTCCTGGATGATATTTAGAGTAAACTACTTTCCCTTTAACTGGATACCAATTGATATGTACATTTAATGGAGACATAAAAATGCTCACTTGAATTCTTTTGTCTTTGAAATATTCGTTTTCCGTAATTTCTTCAATCACCACTACACGTCCATCAGCAGGTGAAATTATCGTATCGCTTTCTTTTGTTGGTCTTCGCATCGGATGACGAAAAAATTGTAATACCAAGAAAAACATCACTAATGAACCGAACCATAAAAGTACTTTCAACCATTTTAAGGAATCTGGAATGAAATAAATTCCAGTGGCGATGGCACTTAAAATAAGAATAGAAACGCCTATGATTTTATAACCTTCTTTGTGAATTGTCATTTAATAAAGTTTAGATCTTTTTACTAGATATTGCAATAATACATTATAAAATCCTTCGTTGATATCGGCTTCCACCAAATCAATTCGATATTGAGCACATTTGAGATGTAGTTCCTTCTGAAAATTGGCAACAGATTCCAAATACTTTTCTTTTACTTGCGAAGGAGTCAATTTCAATTGTTCACCTGTTTCCATATCGATAAAAGTATAGGGACGATTCTCGAATTTGAATTCTAACTCATGTTTTTTATCCGTAACATGAAATAAGATTACCTCATGTTTATTGTGACGAAGGTGTTGCAAGGCAGAAAACATTTCATTGAGGTCGGCTGTAGGATCAAACATATCACTAAAAACGGCCACTAAAGAACGCTTGTGAATACTTTCGGCAATTTGATGCAGGGATTTTGTGACAACCGTTGATCGATTTTCGCCAGGTTTGTATTGTTGAAGCATTTTCTCCAACTCACTGTACAAGATTTTTAAATGCGTCACACTTGATTTCGCTGGAGTATGCAATTCTACTTTATCATCAAAAACACTTAATCCAAGAGCATCACGCTGACGTTTTAATAATTCAATTAAGGCAGCAGCTGCATGAGCCGCAAACCCAATTTTATTGTACATTCCCTTGGGGGGATCCATTGGATAATACATCGAAGAAGAATTATCTATAACGATTTGACATCGCAAATTGGTTTCTTCTTCATAACGCTTAACAAAAAGTTTGTCGGTGCGAGCATATAATTTCCAATCGATATGTCGAGTAGATTCTCCCGAATTATAGAGTCGGTGTTCGGCAAATTCAACAGAAAATCCATGAAATGGACTTTTATGTAAACCAGTAATAAATCCCTCTACCACTTGTTTGGCGAGAAATTCCAGATGTGAAATCTGATCTACCTGTTGTTTGTTAATTGCCATTATTGTAAATGAAAAAGGTTCCGCTAAGATAACGGAACCAATTCAATAAAAGTGTTTTTAAATTAAAGTTGTTTGTTCAACTTTTCAGTTAACTGACCTTTTGGTACAGCTCCAACTGATTTATCAACGATTTCACCGTTTTTTACGAATAAAATAGTAGGGATATTTCTGATTCCGAATCTTGCAGAAAGGCCTGGATTATGATCCACATTTACTTTTCCGATAATTGCTTTTCCTTCATATTCTTTCGACATTTCTTCCACTACTGGTCCAACCATTCTACATGGTCCGCACCATTCAGCCCAGAAATCAATCATTACAGGTTTGTCTGTTTTCATTGCTATCTCCTCGAAGTTAGCGTCTGTTAATTCAATTGCCATATTTACTCGTTTTTTAATTTATTATTTTAATGAATTATTCGCTAGTTCTTTTTTTTAATTGTTCTCATTAGCTCGGCTCCACCTCGGTTCGTGAAATCGCTTCGCTAAGTTTTTATTTTTTTTAGTGATCAAAATTACATATTCTATGAATGGGAAGTCAAATATTTTGCCAACAACGATTGTTGAAGAAATTGGCATAAATTTAGACTAAAATATTTTGTGGACTTCGTTTTTTACATAGGCAATGGCAATATCTGTCGGCATTTTGTCAATTTTGGCACAGTTTCCCAAAATTACCTGACTCAAATCCAAAGCAGAAGCATCACCTTGCAAATGACCAGCCGAGATATTTATCAATTTAATCATTTCCTCTTTTGATTGACGAACCATTGCCCAAGAACCTGATGAAACATAAATTTGTTGGGTAATATTATGTTCATATTCTTCACGAATGGCTTTAACTAAATCGGCTTGCAATAAGCGAGCGCTCATTCCAGCCTTATAGGTTCTCATAACAAGACTGTTAGGTGAAATTCTTTCAAGATAAAGGGTTAATCTTTCGTAGGCTTGAAGTCGAAGAGGTAAAACTGTTTTCATGGTTTCTTTTTTCAAATCAGCCGAATGATCAACAGTTGATTTTTTCTCGATATGTTCGAGGTATCTTTTTATCAATAGAAAACAAGTAAGAAATACTACCACTGATGGAAGTATGGCAACAAGAATAAGGTCAATTGAATCCATAGGTTTTATTTGTAGGTGTAAAGTTAACGAAAGAAATTGAATCTAGGTTTTAGAGGATAATGCGAGAATGAAAAAAAGTAACAAGAATTGATTTTGTTGAACTAAATCCACTCGAAATAAAACTACATTTTTCAGACATTCTCTTTTTCTTTTTTCTTAATAAAAAAGAAACAACTATATCACGACCGAAGGGAGTAAAAAATCAAGACTCATTTTCATTCAGCAAATTTTACTCACAGACTTGCGACCCTTCAGATGATTTCCTCGCGACCCGCTTCGGAACTTCCTGAAGGGGCCCCGCAGTCCGTCTCGTAAAAGTTACCTCATGAAAATAGGTCGTAGAAAGAGAACAGAAGTACTTGATAACAATTTTAAAAAAGGTAAAAAATTGATTTTTTGGAATTAATTCCTTGCACAATAAAACTACATTTTTTAGTCAAATTTCCATCTCAATTATTTGGATTCGCTCCTCAATAAATCTACATTTATCAAATAATTCAAAACGATGAGCAACATAAAATTATTTGAACAACAAAAGGTAAGAACGAGTTGGAATGCAAAAGAAGAAAAATGGTATTTTTCGGTTATTGATGTGATACAGATTTTAACCCACAGTATCAATGCAAGAGATTATTGGTTTAAGATGAAAATTCGTGTACATTCTGATGACGGAATTGAACTGTCGACAATTTGTCGACAGTTGAAAATGGAAGCAACGGATGGTAAAATGCGTGAGACTGATGTGGCTGATACTGAAACCATCTTACGGATTATTCAATCCATTCCATCTCCCAAAGCAGAACCATTTAAACAATGGCTAGCAAAAGTGGGTTATGAAAGAATTCAAGAATTAAATGATCCTTCGCAAAGTATAGATAGAGCAAGAGAAAATTGGCAGAAATTGGGCAGAAGTGAAAAGTGGATTCAACAAAGAATGACTGGTCAAGAAACACGTAATAAATTGACTGATTATTGGAAAGAATCGGACGTAAAAGGGAAAGATGAATTTGCTTTTCTTACCAATGTAATTCATCATGAATGGACGGGATTGACAGTGAACAAACATAAAAAAATAAAAGGTTTGAAATCGCAAAATCTGCGTGATCACATGAGTGAAGCGGAATTGATTTTTACCGCTCTTGCCGAACTATCTACTCGACAAATAGCAGAAACAGATAAAGCAAAAGGATTAATGGAGAATGCAAATGCGGGTAAAAAAGGTGGAGCAGTAGCAAAAAATGCAAGACTGGAATTAGAACAAAAAACAGGAAAAAAAGTAATTACTGGAGAGAATTTTTTACCCGCGAAAAAGGTAAATAAGAAGTTAAAGAATAAATAATTGAGATTAATGATTTG
The DNA here is from genome assembly GCA_945865695.1 of Chryseobacterium gleum. Classification (GTDB taxonomy): domain Bacteria; phylum Bacteroidota; class Bacteroidia; order Flavobacteriales_D; family UBA2798; genus CAMBFX01. The sequence goes on from CAMBFX010000037.1 coordinate 17,172, forward strand.
TTAGTTGATCAAGACTTTTATATGAGGTCAAAATCTAATCCCGATAATTATCGAGTCTAATCTACTAAAATCTTGAAATTAACCTTTCAACCATGCTCTCTTAACAATTCCCCGCTTTTTTCACTCTTTCCTCATTTAATCTTATTAAGTTTGTGTTTTACTACACTTATGAGCACTCTCTCGCAGCGCATCATCAACCTTACTGAATCGGCTACATTGGCCATGTCTCGCAAGAGCCGTGAGCTTTCTCAAAAAGGAATTGACGTAATCAATCTTTCATTGGGTGAGCCTGATTTCAATACGCCCGATTTTATTAAGGAAGCAGCTAAAAAAGCCATTGATGAAAATTTTACCAAATACACACCCGTAAACGGTTATCTCGATCTTCGAGAAGCGATTTCGGTAAAATTCAAAAGAGATAATCATCTCGATTATTCTGCTGATCAAATTATCGTTTCAACAGGAGCCAAACAATCTATTGCTAATGCTGTAATGTCGCTCGTGGATGAAGGCGATGAAGTGATTATTCCCACCCCTTTCTGGGTGAGTTACGAAGAAATGGTGAAATTGGCAGGCGGAAAATGTGTTTTCGTAAAAACAACTTTAGAATCCGATTTCAAAATAACAGGCGACCAATTGCGAAAAGCGATTTCTCCTAAGAGCAAACTGATGATTTATAGTTCACCTTGTAATCCGACTGGTTCGGTTTATGGAGAAAAAGAATTGGATGCTATTGCGCAAATCATGCGAGAAAATCCAAAATTGCTTGTGATTGCCGATGAGATTTACGAACATATAAATTTTGTTGGAAAACATTTGAGCTTGGCTACGTATTCGGATATAAAAGATCGAGTAATTACAGTGAACGGAGTTTCTAAAGGTTTCTCCATGACAGGTTGGAGAATTGGATATATCGGCGCATCCAAAGAAATTGCAGATGCCTGTAATAAAATGCAAGGACAAATTACTTCTGGAACTTGTGGTATTGCACAAAAAGCAGCGAAAGCGGCCGTATTGGCAGATCCAAGTTTGACGGTTCCTATGAAAGATGCTTTCTTGAAAAGACGTGATTTAGTTTTGAGTTTATTGAAAGAAATTCCTGGAATGAAAACAAATGTGCCAACAGGTGCGTTTTATGTTTTTCCAGATATTTCCTCGTATTTCGGAAAGAAATTTGGTGATGTTACTATCAAAGATGCCGATGAACTTTGTTTGTATATTTTGAGTGAGGGTAGAGTAGCTTTAGTTACTGGAGGAGCATTTGGAGAGCCTGATTGTATTCGTATTTCTTATGCAACTTCTGAAGATATTTTAACAGAAGCCATCAAAAGAATAAAAGAGTGTTTGAGTAAATTGAAATAATATTAATGAGTCAAGATTTAGATAAAATATTTGCCCAGTTCTCCTCTCAAAATGTTTTGGTGATTGGAGATGTGATGGTCGATTCTTATTTGCGTGGAAAAGTAGAACGTATTTCTCCCGAAGCTCCTGTCCCTGTTATCAATGTTTTAAAACATGAAAATCGTTTGGGTGGTTCTGCCAATGTTGCCTTAAATCTTTTAGGATTAAAAGCACTTCCTATTATTTGTTCGGTGATTGGAAAAGATAGAATGGGGGAGGAGTTAATTCATTTAATGAAATCGAAAGGAATGTCGGTAGATGGAATGATACAATCTACAGATAGAACGACTACAGTTAAAACAAGAATCATTTCTCAACATCAACAAATGCTGCGAATGGATGAAGAGATGACTGCTGATTTAAATGATGGCGATGAAAAATCATTGATGCATGTGGTGAAACATATTTTAGAAACACAAAAAATTTCGGTGGTGATTTTCGAGGATTATAATAAAGGTGTCATCACTAAAAAAATTATTGAAAATACCATCGCTATTTGTAATGAGAAAAACATTCCCACATGTGTAGATCCCAAGAAAAATAATTTTTTTAGTTTTAAAAATGTTACTTTGTTTAAGCCTAATCTAAAGGAATTACGTGAAGGATTGAAATTAGATATCGATTTAAATAAATCGGAACAATTGAAAAATGCCGTTGAACAATTGCATGAAAAACTGAATCACGAAATTTCTTTAATTACTTTGAGCGAACAAGGAGTTTATGTAAAGAAGGGTGAAGAAGAAAATATTTTTCCTGCCCATCAACGAAATATCACCGATGTTTCGGGTGCTGGTGATACGGTAATTGCAGTAGCATCTTTATGTATTGCTTTAAACACAAGTCCAACTTTGATGGCTCAATTATCTAATTTGGCGGGTGGAATTGTTTGCGAACAAACAGGAGTTGTATCAATTGATTTTGATCATCTACTTTCGGAAGCAAAAAATAAACTACAAGCCAATTGAACTTTTTAGATAAATTCAGAGAGCGAGTTAATCTATCCATATATGATAGCAAGGAAAGAGTTCTACAAACTTTCCGAATCATCAATGTTTTTATAACGCTAGGCGCTTTTGGAACACTTTTATATTATTATGGTTTCCCGATGGATTCGGAAACTAATTTTTGGTGTATTCTAGTTTTTAAATTGAGTTTCACTTTTTATCTACTTTATTATTTTATTCGTTTCTTTTTTGATTTCAGTCCCCTAAAATTTTTGCGCGACCATTGGTTTGAAGGGTTAATCATGTTGATTCTTGCATTAGAAGGAATAATTGAAATGATTTTTGGAGTAACCCTCATTGAGAATATTTTTATCAGTTGGGGATTCTATAATTTTGAGGAAGTTTCTACCATTTTTATTCCTCTTTATTTTCTAGCGGTTTTAATTTTAGAAGTGACTAAAGCTAGTCGAATTAAGCCGATTATTACCATGAATCCGGCCATGCTTTTTATGTTTTCATTCGTGTTAATCATCATGTGCGGAACATTTTTACTGATGATGCCAGAGATGACTACTATTAAAGGATCAATGCCATTTATTGACGCATTGTTTACCTCTACTAGTGCTACTTGTGTAACTGGATTATCAGTAGTAGATGTTTCTACTTATTTTACTTTCAAAGGTCAAGTGGTCATCATGCTTTTAATTCAATTAGGCGGATTAAATATCGTGGCATTTGTAGCATTTATTATCATGATGTCGAAGTTGGGAATTGGATTAAAGTACAATACACTTTTAGATGATTATGCTAAAAAGGGAACGATTGATAGTGCTTTAGGAATGTTTTGGAAAATTTTACGTTGGTGTTTAGTCATTGAATTTATTGGAGCCTTTCTTTTTTATGTCTTCCTAGATCCAAGCAATCCAATCGTTGCAGATAATGGAGACCGAATTTTTAGTTCTGTTTTTCACGCAGTGTCTGCTTTCAATAATGCTGGATTCTCCATTCATTATGATAATTTACACAACGAATATTTACAATTTAATTATCCGATTCATATTGTTATCATGACATTGATCTTTTTGGGCTCATTGGGTTTTGCCACTATGTTTGATATTTTCTCCTTTTCCTCTATGCGTGAAAGAATGCGCCAACCTTGGAAATCGATAAATTTCAATTCGAAAGTCGCTTTATATTTTTCATTGATATTGGTGGTGGCTGGTGCTTTGGTATTTTATTTTCTAGAACAAGACAATACACTAAAAGATATGGATGAAGGTGGACAATGGGTAACTTCATTTTTTCAATCCATCACCACTCGAACTGCCGGTTTTAATACCGTAAATATGGGCGATTTAACCATGCCTGTCATAGTATTTATGTTGTTTTTAATGTTCATCGGAGCATCTTCTGGCTCAACAGGCGGTGGTATAAAAACATCCACCTTTGCCATTTTATGGGCTTCGATTATTGCTACCATAAGAGATAGAAAGAATGTAGAATTATTCAAACGCACCATCAAATCAGAAACCGTTTTAAAAGCATTTACGGTTTTATTATTTTTCATTGGTTGGAACTTGATTGCTATTTTTATGTTGTTGATTACAGAAACAGCCATATTAGAAGATGCAAGATGGGATTCCATGCATTTGATTTTCGAGCAAGTTTCGGCATTCGCCACGGCAGGTTTATCGATGGGAATTACAGCCGATTTAACTTATGCTGGTAAAGTGATTATTATTTCCTCCATGTATATCGGAAAAATTGGTGCCCTTACTTTAGCGTATCTATTCGGAAAGCCGATCACCACAAATTATAAATATCCCGATGCAGACTCAATGGTGGGATAATAGGAAGAAGATCGAGAATGAGAGCGAGAGCGAAGATCTCTTATTTGAAGTGATGGAATGTAATAACTATAGAAAATCTTTTTTTAAAGTTATTTTTCATTCTTGTGAATTTAATTTTCTAAAAAAAATGCTGTTTTTTCTAGTTCTGTTTTCTTTCAGTTTAATTTCCTATTGCCAGTCAGAAATTGCAAGCCCTTTGCATTTTTTAAATGACAGAGAAAGAAAAGTAATTCCTTTAGACAAAAAAAAATTAAAGCGATTAATCATTAGAGAAAGTATTGGTTATGGTAGTGCCATGACGGGTGCTTATTTTCTTTGGTATAAAAATTCAATTAGCGGTGGATTTCATTCTTTTAATGATTCGAAGGAGTGGTTATTGATGGATAAATTCGGACATTTTTCATCTTCATTCATCATTGCAAACGCTTCGATAAAAGGTTATCAATGGACAAATTTGGATTTCAATAAATCTCTTTTAATTGGAAGTTTACAAAGTTTGTTTTTTATGACGTCTTTAGAATTATTTGATGGTTTTTCTAGTGGATATGGATTTTCGTGGACAGATATGGGTTTTAATGTTCTAGGAGTAGGAGCGTATTATACTAACAATAAGTTTCAAAATATTATTTCCATTCAACCTAAATATTCCTATAGAAAAAGTGAAATGGCACAATATCGCCCTAATATTTTAGGTCAAAATTTTATACAACAATTATTCAAGGATTATAATGGACAAACGTATTGGTTGTCTTTTAGAATGAATTTCATCAAAATTAAAACAGATAAAACGTATTGTATGCCATTCAATATTTCATTGGGCTATGGTGCACAAGGAATGACTGGTGGACACGAGAATGTTTCGATTAACGAACAAGGAAATTTGGTTCCCGATTTTCAACGATTCCGCCAATTTTATTTATCCTTTGATATTGATTTACGACAAATACCTTGTAAAAATAAAACACTTAAAAAAGTATTATCAACATTGAACATACTTAAATTCCCATTCCCAGCATTAGAATTTTCGAGAGGAAAAGTGTTTATGAATTGGACGAGTTATGGGAAATAAATTAGCTAATTAACCAATTAGCTAATTAGCTAATGAAATACAAATTAAACTAAATAGAATTTATTTAATAATTAGCATGAAATTAAAGAGAATTATTGTCGTTTTGTGCTTCATTCTCCTGAGCAGAGTCGATGGATTGTTTCTTATTGAAAGTAAAGCTCAAGATTTTTCTATTGGTGTTTTAACAGAATTTTCAGAAAATAAATTCATTCCATCAATTTTATTGGAAAAGAAAATACGCAAGAAAAACTATTTTCAACTCTCTTTTGCTGCTGGTAAATTTTCAGATGGTTATTATCCCAATCAAATTTACGGCTATGGTAAAGAACCTCTTTTTCGCGAAAGACTATGGGAAGTTCCTTATCCCAATACTGGACTCACCAATTTCCCAGAAAGTAATTATATCAAAATTAAAGGAATTCGAGCGCAAATTGGATATCTAGAATATTTTCAATTACGTAGTAAAAAACATAAAATATTTTGGAATCTTAATTTTAATTTAAATAAATTGACAGATACTTATGTGGTCAAAGATTCTCTTAACACGAGAGAAGGTGAGTTTAAATTTGTTGCTATTGGCACCAGCATTCGTTTTGGTTATCGTTACATCTTAAAACAATTTCATTTCACTGCCTTTATTGGACCCACTCAATACATTGATATTTATCCAGGCTCTGGAGGCTCTGCAATAAGTTATCCTTTTGTGGCTCCCTTCGTAGATTTAGAAATTGAAGGTGGATTGAGTATTGGATATTCTTTTTTTAAATGAAATGGGCTAATTTGTAAATATGTAAATATGATAATGTGTAAATGGGGAAATAGGTTAATTTGCAAATTAGCACATTTACATATTATCTAATTTTTCTTCAGTTTTTTTATTCCCTCACTTTTTAATTCCTGCTGTAGGTAAGAATACGCCTTCGTTAACACATAAGAATAACTTTTCCCCTCTATCGTTTGCATTTTATCTGGATGTATTTTATCTACCAAATTCATCGTAAAAAGTCCATCATCACTCATATCCAAACAAACGCTGTATTTGAGAAGAATGGCTTTTAATTTGGTGGTATTACGCATGTGATTTCCTGCAATAGTTTAATCAAATTTAAACAAATATGTGGTAAGTTTGG
>CAMBFX010000038.1 GCA_945865695.1 Chryseobacterium gleum
AGTATTGACGAAGAAATGAAATCAGCCTACATTGATTATTCAATGTCGGTTATTGTATCACGTGCCTTACCAGATGTTCGTGACGGGCTCAAACCGGTACACAGACGTGTGCTTTTTGGTATGCAGGAATTAGGTGTAATGTCTAACAAGGCTCACAAGAAATCTGCAAGAATTGTCGGGGAAGTACTCGGAAAGTATCACCCGCATGGAGATACTTCTGTTTATGACACTATGGTGCGTATGGCTCAACATTGGTCATTACGTTATCCAATGGTTGACGGACAAGGAAACTTTGGTTCGGTAGATGGTGATAGCCCCGCAGCAATGCGATATACGGAAGCTCGTTTATCCAAAATAGCCGAAGAAATGTTGGCCGATCTCGACAAAGAAACAGTTGATTTTCGCCCCAATTTTGATGATTCTTTGGAAGAACCAACGGTTATGCCGGCAGGTTTCCCCAATCTTTTAGTAAACGGATCTTCTGGTATTGCAGTAGGTATGGCAACGAATATGCCACCTCATAATCTTTCGGAAGTAATTGATGGAATTCTAGCCTATATCGACAATCGAGATATAGATATTGCAGGTTTAATGAATTTTGTGAAGGCTCCTGACTTTCCAACCGGTGGTATCATTTATGGTTATGAAGGGGTGAAAGCGGCTTTTGAAGAAGGTCGTGGTCGCGTAGTGATGCGGGCAAAAGCTGGTTTTGAAGTAGTAAATGGAAAAGAAGCCATCATCATTACAGAGATTCCTTATCTGGTGAACAAAGCCGAAATGATCAAGAAAACGGCTGACCTAGTTGAAGAGAAAAAAATCGAAGGTATTTATGATATCCGCGATGAATCAGATAGAACAGGAATGCGTATCGTTTATGAATTAAAGCGTGATGCAATTCCAAATGTTGTATTAAACAAATTATTTAAATATACCTCTTTACAATCCTCTTTTTCAGTAAGTAATATTGCTTTAGTAAATGGCCGTCCTTTGACTTTAAACTTAAAGGATATGATCGTTCATTACGTGGCTCACCGTCATGAAGTGGTGGTTCGCAGAACAAAATTTGAATTAAAGAAAGCTGAAGAAAGAGCGCATATTTTGGAAGGATTAATCATTGCATCCGATAATATCGATGAAGTGATTGCCATCATTCGTAAATCTACAAGCCCTGATGAAGCGCGTGAGAACTTGATGGTGCGTTTTAGTTTGAGTGAAATTCAATCTAAAGCGATTGTTGAGATGAGACTACGTCAGCTTACTGGTCTAGAACAAGATAAACTACGTACAGAACATGCAGAATTAATGGTTCTAATTGCTCGTTTAAAAGGATTATTAGATAACGAAGAATTAAGAATGACGGTAATCAAAGACGAAATGATTGCCATCAAAGCGAAGTTCGGGGATGAGAGAAGATCGGTGATTGAATATTCGGCTGAAGACTTCCGTATGGAAGATATGATCTCGGATGAAGAAGTGGTAATCACTATTTCTCACATGGGTTACATAAAGAGAACGGCCCTAAGAGAATACCGTCAACAAAGCAGGGGAGGAGTTGGATCGAGAGGATCGGCTACTCGTGATACTGATTTCTTGGAACACCTATTTATGGCTACTAACCATAATTACCTTTTAATCTTTACCGAAAAAGGAAAATGTTTCTGGATACGTATTTTCGAAATTCCAGAAGGAACCAAAACAACCAAAGGAAGAGCGATCCAAAACTTGATTAATATCGAGCAAGACGATAAAGTTCGTGCTTATATTAATGTGAAAGATTTAGAAGATAAGGAATACCTTAATAATAACTTCATTATTCTTTGTACGAAGAACGGAATCATCAAGAAAACTTCTTTAGAAGCCTATTCTCGTCCGCGTCAAAATGGTATCAACGCCATTACTGTTCGTGAAGGTGACCAATTATTAGAAGCAGCTTTAACCAACGGAACTAACGAAATTATGTTGGCTAGCAAAATTGGTAAAGTTTGTCGTTTCAATGAATCACGTGTTCGCCCGATGGGAAGAAATGCATCTGGAGTTCGCGGTATTGATTTGGACAAAGAGAAGTTCAAGGACAATGAAGTGATTGGAATGATTTGCTTAGATAATAAGGAAGCAACTGTTTTAGTTGTATCTGAAAGAGGTTACGGAAAACGTTCAGAAATTGAAGAATATAGAATTACCAATCGTGGCGGTAAAGGTGTGAAAACCATTAACGTGACCGAAAAAACAGGTGTTTTAGTGGCGATTAAACAAGTTACCAACGATAATGACTTAATGATTATTACGAAATCGGGAATCACCATTCGTTTGGATGCTTCACAATTAAGAGTAATGGGCCGTGCAACACAAGGTGTTCGTTTAATTAACTTAAAAGGAAACCAAGAAATTGCTGCGGTAGCAGTGGTAAATAAGGATGCTGACGAGGAAGAAATCGATAATTCAGACTTATTAGAAGTAGTAAGTGATGAGAATTTAGAGGTCCTTCCGGTAGATGAAACCACCGAAAATGATGTGGACGATGCTGGTGATGATGCGACCGATGATACAATTGGCACAGAAATTGAAAACGATGATGTGGAATAAAAACTAATTTTGCATCCACAGAAATAAAAACTGAACAAATGAAAGACCCTGATCCTAAAAATTGGGGTCTTCCATTATCAAAAAAAAACAAAAAAATGAAAACAACTATTACCTCATTAACCGCAGGACTTTTTCTGACACTTTCAGTGGGAGTTATGGCTCAACCGAATGTTAGAACCAGTGCAATTATGTCGTTTAAAGATGCCACAGAATGTATGGGTAAACAGGATTTGGACTGTACGAAAAAGAAGATTTTAGAATCAAAAGATTTGATTGATAAATGTTCTGCTCATGAGGAGACTAAAAACGATTCAAAGACATTGTTTTATAGAGGAGAAATTTATTTTACATTAAGCATAGTTGCACAAATGGATGCTACCATGAAACAATACGCTAATGAGGCTAATATGCAGTTGGCTATGGATTCATACAAGGCTGCTATTGCTAATAAAACAAAAAAGTATGATCCGACAGAAGAAATTACTTTCAAGATGAACATGATGAGAATGAATTTCTTAAACCAAGGAGTTGAATTCTTTAATATGAAAGATTATAAAATGGCTTACCAAATGTTTGCAGGTGGAGCAGTTGTTATGGATATAATTGGAGTGAACGATTCATTGGCACATTATAATGCAGGTTTAGCAGCGGAGCGTCAAGAAAAATACGATACAGCAGCTATTCATTATGCGAAATGTGTTGAAGTGGGTTATAACGGAGCTGAAATGTACAACTCCTTAATTAGTGCATTACTTCAAGCGGGTAAAAACGAAGAAGCTGGAAAATATTTAACAGAAGCTGGAACGAAATATCCTGGAAACAAAGATTTATTAATTACAGAGGTAAATTATCACTTAAAAGCAGGAAATAAAGAAGCGGCTCAAAAGGCCACAAATAAAGCCATTGAAAAAGATCCTAAAAATCCATTATTACATTGGGTAGTGGGAACTATTTATGATGAATTAAAACAATATGAAATGGCTGAGGCCTCTTACAAGAAAGCGATTGAGTTGAAGCCAGATTATTTCGATGCATTATATAATCTTGGAGCGATGTACCATAATAATAGTGTAGAATCTTTGAAAAAAATCGAAGATATCACTGACAATACATTATATACTGAGGAAAAGAAAAAAGCAGATTTGAAATTTGGTGAAGCTTTACCTTATTTGGAGAAATGTCGCGCTATTGATGCAAAAGACATGAATACGATGATTATGATGAAAAACTGTTATGGTCGTTTGAACATGCAGGATAAATGGAAAGAGATGAATGATTTGATTACGAATAGTAAATAAGATTTGTTGATTTGTATCACCTTCGCTAAAGCTATGGTGATTAAAAGGGGAGTTTAAAAACTCCCTTTTTTTATTTAAAATCATTTTAATGGAAGTTTATGATTCATGATAATAGAAAGTATACTTTTAATTATCATGATATTTGAAAGTAGCACTTTGGATTATCATCCGTTTAAAAATGTGCGTATATTTGAATTATCGCTATAAATATCTATATTACAGAAATATCCTATTTAACATAATATAAATTATAGGCAAAATTATTCTACCGAATAGCCTGATTAATGGTTAGTTGGTCTATTTTAATTGTTGGAGATTTACACCTTTTAGCGCCCCCATTCTTCAGGTGTGAAAATAGGAATTGATTCGTTAAAAGAATGACAAAAAGCAGGTATTTCGGTTAAGCATCTTAAGTTTTAGATTCTTAAAACTTGTGATGATATACTTTTGCAACTAGCTTTATTTGTTTAATTCTTTTCAATTTATTTAACTAATTTTACGATGTTATTTTTTACTATAAAATTTATTATTAGCTTTAGTGAAGCTACAGTAAATAGAAATAGTAACAACATTGTAAACTTTTAAAACATCTATATGAACTCAAACCTTACATTTTTTAAAGCTTGCTTTAAAAACGAAATGCAATCAACTATTAATTTATTGGCTGCAATGCCTAATGATAACTTAAGTTATAAACCGCATCCAGTTAACCGTTCGGCAAAAGAAATAGCAGAACATATTTTAGCTCATGTACTTGATTTAAAAATAATTTTAGAAAACAGTGCGTGCGACGAAGCCTTAGTATTTGATTTTGAAAGCGCTGTTGATGCGAGCCAAAAATTAACGCATTTATGGGCAGACGTTGAGAAAGCGCTCGAAAAAGTGACAAGCGAACAGTGGGAAAACGAAATGGTAGAGCTATTAGTTTCCGGAAAATCATTTGCAAGCATGCCACGTACAAATATGATGTGGTTTTTCTTTTTTGATATCATTCACCACAGAGGTCAGCTATCATCTTATATTCGTCCGATGGGCGGAAAAAATCCTGCAGTGTATGGCTACAGCGCAGATACAATTTAAGACTAATTAAAAAAATAAACGATGCAACTATTTATAAAAAAATCAATTACTGCAATGCTTGCTCAACAAATGATTGAAGCAGCAACAAAAAAAGCACAAGAAATTGGATTTTCAATTGCCATAACTATTGTTGACGAAAGTGGAAACTTAAAAGTATTTTCTCGCATGGATAATGCGCCGTTAATTTCAATTGATGCTTCCCGAAAAAAAGCAGTTACTGCGGTAGGTTTTGGTTTTCCAACAGGTGATGCCTGGTATAATTTTATTAAAGACGATCCTATTTTAAATGATGGCGCACATAATTTAAAAGATTTTATTTTGTTGGGCGGTGGCTCACCTATTACTATTGATGGAGCTATTGTTGGAGCTATCGGTATAAGTGGCGGCCATTATAAACAAGATGAAGAATGCATGAATGCCGCTTTAAGTATGTTAGCTTAATAGTTAAATTAATATGAGATTAATAAGCACACTAGCAGAAATTGAAAAATTGGTGGATAGTTTTGCCAATTTAGATAGTTTTGAAGTGCTGATTGATACTATTAAAGTTCAAATTGATTTAGTTGCTCAAAGCGATACTACTGGACTTTATTTATATAGCGAAGAAGAAAGTAAATTAAAATTATTTTACGCAAAAGGTTTTTCAAAAGTAGAGCAGGCTAATGCTGAATTAACAGCCATGGAAAGGCACCCTGGCCACGTTTTTAGAACAGGAGAAATTTTATGGGTAGATGATCAAGACGCTAAACAAAATCCTTTTTCTATTGATTCTGTAAGAAAAACGCACACACGCTCGCGTTTGTATGTTCCTGTAAAATCAAATAATCAAATTATTGGCGCTTTTGGCATCCAAAGCGAAACCCCTAATGCCTTTACCGAAAAACATTTGGCGGTTTTAAAAGTATTTGCTTCGTTAGCTGGCGATGCCTATTTATCTATAAAAAGGAATAATTTAATTAAACAACAAAACGAAGAAAATAAGCGGTTGGCTTACTTGGCCACTCATACACCAAACAATGTTATTTATGGCGACAAAGAGGGTAAGATCACTTGGGTAAATAAATATTTTGAAAATTATACGGGCTATAAATTACACGAAATTATAGGAAAAACACCCGGCAGTTTTTTAACAGGTCCCGAAACTGAGCCAGATAAAACGAGTTTGTTGCGCAAAGCTATTCAAACAAAAACTTCCGTTGAACTTACCATTGCAAATTATAAAAAAAATGGAGAGTTATATTATCAAGCGGTGCAATTAAACCCGGTGTTTGATGATAACGCTGAATTACTTTATTTTATTTCTGTACAGCAAGATGTAACCGATTTAGAAATTAAAAATAAAAAAATTGCTGAAAATCAAAAGCAGTTAGAAGCAAATCTTAAAAGTATTGCTGAGGCGCAAAAGCGTTATAGTAATTTATTGCAAACTACGCACGATTTAATTGTTTCTTTAGATGGAAATGGAACCATATTGTATGCCAATAATTCGTGGCTTAATAAAATGAATTATGTGTTAAAAGAAGTTTTGGGTAGCAATATATTTAGTTACATACATCCCGATTCGCAGCAGCATTGCATGTCTTTTTTTGGTGAGCTAAGCAGTGGGCAGCATAACTCGTTAGATGTTAAATACAGCTTAATTAGTAAAGAAGGCAAAAAGGTAGATATAGAAGGGAATGTAATTTGCAAGTATGAAAATAACATCTTAATTGAAGTAAACTCATTTTTAATAGATGTTACCGAAATTAATCGCGTTAAAATTGAAGAACAACGCATAGCTTTCGAATTAAAACAAAGTAAAGATCAATTAGAAAGTGTGATGGGTTCTTTAAACGAAAGTGTTTGGGGAGTGAATTTACCGGAATTTAAATTAAATTACGTTAGTGAATCTGCCGTTGCGTTATATGAAATGCCATTAGAAAATTGGTATGCAAATGCTAATTTATGGTCGGACGTAATTCATCCAGATGATAAAGAACGCGTATTAAAAGAATCGGAAGCTTTATTTACGGTTGGCTATACTAATTTAGAATATAGAATCATTACTCCTTCAAATAAAGTAAAATGGATTTATAGCAACACAAAAGTTCTTAAAAACGAAGATGGCGTTCCTTATTTAATGACAGGAATTTCGGGTGATATTACTGCCAGAAAATTAGCGGAACAAGAATTGCTCTACAAAAATTTCGAATTAAAACAAAGTAAAGATCAATTAGAAAGTGTGATGGGCTCTTTAAACGAAAGTGTTTGGGGAGTAAGTTTACCGGAATTTAAATTAAATTACATCAGTGAATCTGCCGTTGCGTTATATGAAATGCCATTAGAAAATTGGTATGCAAATGCTAATTTATGGTCAGACGTTATTCATCCTGATGATAAAGAACGCGTATTAAAAGAATCGGAAGCTTTATTTATTACTGGACAAACTAATTTAGAATATAGAATTGTTACTGCTTCAAATAAAGTAAAATGGATTTATAGCAACACAAAAATTCTTAAAAATGAAAATGGTGTTCCTTATTTAATGACAGGTATTGCGGGAGATATTACTGCCAGAAAATTAGCAGAACTGGAGTTGATTAACTATAAAACTGCCATTGATGAATCAGCTATAGTTAGTATTACCGATGTTAACGGAATTATTACTTATGCTAACGATAAATTCTGCGAAATTTCAAAATATTCACAACACGAATTAATTGGAGCTAATCATAATATCGTTAATTCAAACTACCATTCAAACGATTTTTTTAAACACATGTGGCAAACAATTTCATCCGGGGCTATTTGGAAAGGTGAAATTAAAAACAAGGCTAAAGATGGATCAGAATATTATGTAGAAACTACCATCGTTCCTTTTATGGAAAATGGTAAGCCGATTCAATACATTGCAATTCAATATGAATCTACCGAACTTAAATTAAAAGAAGCGGCCATTTTAAAACAAAAACTATTTTACGAAAATATTTTAAATAGTATTCCGATAGATATTGCCGTTTTTGATAATGCCCAAAAATATGTTTACGTTAATAAAAAATCAGTTAATGATGATGAAACCAGAGATTGGTTAATTGGTAAAGATGACTTTGATTATATTAAACGTAAAAATTTACCGGCTTCATTTGCTGAGGCAAGACGAGATGTTTTTAATCAAATCGAAAATAATTCTGATTCAATCACATGGATTGATGAACATGAAAAAAATGGGCAAACTATTTATAAGGAACGCAGGTTTCATAATATAAAAGATAAGCAGTTGATTATTAGTTATGGTTTAGATGTAACCGATATAAAAAAGCACGAACTATTATTAGCAGAATCAGTGCACGAAAAAGAAACCCTTTTGGGCGAAGTTCATCATAGGGTAAAAAATAATTTAGCTGTTATTGATGGGATGGTTGAGTTGAAAAAAAGCAAGGAAACGGATGACCATTTAAAAGATGTGCTTACAGATATTCAATCAAGAATTAAAACAGTTGCCTTGGTGCATCAAAAATTATATCAAAGCACCTTATTTTCAAATGTTAATCTTGGCGATTATATTAAGGAGTTGATTGATTATCATAAAAAAATACTTAACAAAACAGCAACCGAACAGTTTAAATCTAACCTAGATATAGAACATATTTATACGGATATTTCAAAAGCGGTAACCTTTGGTTTAATATTTAATGAATTATTATCCAACAGTTTTAAATACGGTATCATCAATAACCACATAGAAATTACAATGTCAATGGAATTAAGAGACGACTGGGTACATTTCATCTATAGTGATTCTGGAAAAGGATTATATCAAAGTGAAGATGAAATTATCAAATGTAAAGGTTTTGGTTTAAATTTAATCAATACATTATGTAGGCAATTAAAAGCGCAAGTCAATTATCCAAAAGCTGCTAATTTTATAATGGAGTTAGATTTTCCAATAAAAAATATACAAATTCAACAACCAATATAGAGCAGCAGTTTTATTTATTTTTGTGGCGATTTAATGGCACTCATCTTTTTTTCGGTTTGGATTTCTGCTGCTCCAACGAATACTTATGAATCTGATCAAAAATCGCTTTGACCATTTCTATGTTCATTTTTTCTTTTGCTGCCCATTTCTGGCGTTTCTGAGCGCTTTTTTTCCAGAAGTTAGATTGGATCACTTCCATTTTTTGCTGACGTTTTAAATCGCCAATTTTTTGGGTAATGGAAAAGCGTTTTTTAAGAACGCCTATTAATTTCTTATCGCATTGAAGGAGTTTCTTTCTTAAAGTTGATAATTTGATATTACTGGAGTTTTTCATTGGTAATGATTAATTAAATTATTAATGATAGGTTTCTCTCCTCCCCTCTTCCCGCTTTTGATATTTTCAATTTTTTCTCATTTAAATCAAAGAATCCTTCGGGATTCACGATGGGGACACGTATACCTATGAACATCAAACCTTAAACTTTAAACTAGTCACCCTGAGAACTCCTTCACGACTGAAAGGAGTAACCGAGTCTTCGAAGAGCCAGCCCGAAAGATGAATTCATTCATTCTGGCGGGTATCGAAGGGTTGAACCTTAAACCTTGAACATTAAACTTTAAACCTTAAACTATCTTCCTAAAAATCCCAATCTTCGTCTATCTCAAATTCTGCGTCTTTCTCCCAAATCTCCATTTCACAAGGTTTGCAATTGAACTTGAGTTTGTACTCTATTTCTCCATGCTTCAATGTAAGCGGTTCTTTTAATTTTTCACCCATGGTTTCGCGTTGGTGTATAGGACATTTTCCTAACTCATATTTTACGCAATACTTAGTGGTCATCACCCGCGATTTACCCGGATCCCATTGTAATTCGAAGGCTTTTTCCATTTCCGTTACTCCATGACGCTGATAAAAAGCACGCGCCATTTTATTACTGATGTTATAGGTAAAATCCAATTTTTCTACCGGATATGGATGATCTGTTTTTTGTATCTGAAATTCTACTCGTTTATAATCACGTATGCGAATATCCATCAATTGTTCTAACACTTCTCTGCGCAATTCATTGATGCGCGAAATCGGTAAAAACCAATTTTGGGTAAATGAAATGCTGATTTCTTCTGCCGTGAAAGGCGTATTTCCCGTCTTAGAAAGATTCTTTTTGATATCGGCTTCTATTTCGGCTTTCTTTGAAACTTCTTTGGTGGCGGTATAAACGACAGAAGCTTTATGCCCGTCTTCGTCTATCACATCCAATTGAAAACCGGTGGAGGTTTCTTGTAAATGTAGCTTCACTCCTATTTTACGAATGGCGCTATCATCCCGCTCTACCAAACGAATAAATTCTGCATCCGAATTACGGTAAATCATCGTACCCGGTTTAATCGTTTTTGGATTATTCAGAATCACCGTATTGTTTAAAATCACATTGACTTGTGCTCCATCGGCTTCTTCATTTTCATTCAGGAAATACAATCCATCTCCATTGTTCAATGTGTCGGAATTTTCAATTTTATACCCTTTTCCGTTGGCTTCTAAAACTTTTCCAATATACTGTCCTTGTGATTTTGGAGTATCCCAAGAGCCGATACGTTCCTTTCGTTTGTTGAGAAAATAATCGGTATAGCCGCGATTGAAACTGCGGTCCATCTGTGGGTCGAAATTATAAATGATTTTTCCGGAAGAAGATTTGGTAAATTTCTCGTTTTTTTCGAGGAAAGCATCCAACCGCTGACGTAAATAGGAAACATTGTTTTTTACATACACCGCATCTTTCAATCGGCCTTCGATTTTAAAGGAAGTAACTCCCACTTCAATCATGGCGGGTAATTGATCACTCAGATCCAAATCTTTTATCGAGAGCAAATGACTGGTTTGTATAAGCGTTTCTCCATTGCCATCGAGCAATTGATAAGGCAAGCGACAATTTTGCGCACAGGAGCCTCGGTTGGCAGATCTCTCTCCATTGGCCACACTCATGTAACAATTACCACTGAAAGAAACGCAGAGCGCCCCAGAAACGAAAAATTCGAGTTCTACATTAGTGGCTTCGTGAATCTCGCGAATCTGATCTAAATTTAACTCACGGGCAAGCACTACTCTTTTCATTCCAGCATCGGCCAAAAACTTTACGTGTTTTGGATCGCGGTTATTGGCTTGTGTGCTGGCATGAATAACGATGGGCGGCAAATCCATTTCGAGAAGAGCCATATCTTGAACAATCAAAGCATCTACTCCAATTTGATATAATCGATGCACGAGTTTCTGACATTCTTCGAGTTCGTTATCGTATAAAATGGTATTGACCACCACAAAGACCTGCGCCTTGAAAAGGTGGGCATATTTGACTAGTTCTTCAATATCTTCTATCGAGTTGGTGGCATTGGAACGCGCACCAAAAGCCTCGGCTCCGATGTATAACGCATCGGCTCCCGAATTAATGGCCATTATACCCTGAGCTAGGTTCTTAGCAGGGGCCAGTATTTCAACTTTTTTCTTCATGGAATGGCGAAGTTCGGGATTTTTTTGGGAAGTAATTAGATAATTAAGAAAGTGGATTTTTTAAAAATTAAAAATTAACTTTTTGGAGCTACCGGTCATTGGTTGTTCTGAAAAGGAATTTTCGCCTTAAAAAATGTTAGTGTTAAACAAAATTCATTGTTAAATGAATTGAACCATGAGGAACAGTAGGAACTTTAATTTCTTGGATTATTTCTTTGTCAAGTGCAAAATGAACGTCTTTGCCTTCGCCATGGTGAAAGAGGTTTGTAAGTTCTGCTTCAGTTAGTTTAGAATGTTTACTTACAGAATGAGCAATTCTATTTTCCATTCCTTCCAGTCGGCTAAGAGATTCTTTCAAGATTGCTCTGCTAACACCGCCTTGCAAATTCATAGAAACACCATGAAACAAAAAAGAAGCATTTGGAGCGGCATACCTTTTTTGACCAGCCGCAAATATTACATTGGCAATAGAGTCAATTGTACCTGTGTTGTGCATGGTGATAGTTATTTTACTTTGAAGGGAGATAAGGAAATTATAAAGAACAAAACCAGAATCAACATCACCACCATTAGATGCAATGAAAAAATACAATTCTGTTGGGTCGTTTTGTTTAATTACATCAGTCGTAAACTGAATGAATTTGTTAACTTTTATCGGGTCTATACCGTCAAAAAAGTTGATATAAATTGTTTTGTCCATGTTTTTTTTATTTGAGATTGTCTTTATGGTTGCAGCTAACGGTCTTACTCTAGTTTGTATTTATGATAAATATACTAATTTAACTGAAAAGGAAACACCTTTAAATTAATAAATTACATTGTTTTATTAATTAATCATATATTTGAGTATTATATTTATACTCAAAAAATGTCAAAAACAAATTCAGTAGGAAAAGCCATTCATGAAATGCATGAAAATTTGGCTCATTTAACAGAACAGCACAACGAAAATAGCTGGATGCAAAATGGCAAAGAACGCCTGAATGATATTTTAAGAGGTGAGAAAAAAGCGGATGCAATCGGGAACGAAATCCTTTCTTTTTTCTCCGAATTTTTGGGCAGTCAACTTGGAACGTTTTATATTTCAAAATCTGAAAGTACCTTATCATTGGTTCATTCATCAGGAACTACGGGGCAAGTGCCTGCATTGGTTGAAAAAGATAATTCATTTATTGGCCAAGCATTAACGCAAAAAAAAGTAGTTGTTTTAAATGATGTTGATAAAGATTATTTTAAAGTTTCCACTTCTTTAGGTTCTGCAAAAGCTGCATCATTAGTAATTATCCCCTTATTTGTTTCTAATAAAATGGTAGGGCTTGCCGAAATTGGCAAACTAAATTCATTTACGGCGGTTGAACTTCGGTTTTTAGATGAAGTTACCGAATCTATCGCCATATATATAAACACTATTTTAGCTAAAACTGAATTAGAAAAATTAGTAGTTGAATTAGATCGCAAAGAACAAGAATTACAAAATCAAATTACAGCCATTAACAAAGCTACTTTAGTTATTGAATTTGATACAAAAGGTATTGTGCAAAAGGCAAACGACTTGTTCTTAAAAATAATGGGATTTAATAGCGAAGAAATTATTGGTAAACACCATAAACTATTAGTACCCAAAAATATTGATTATGATGCTGAATACAAAAGTTTTTGGGAAAGTTTAAATAAAGGCAATAACGAATCTGGCGAATTTTGTAGAAATTCAAAAGATAATAAAGTTGTTTGGTTGCAAGCAAGCTACAATCCTGTATTTGATCAAAATGGTAAGGTTTATAAAGTAATTAAAATTGGTTACGATATCACTGAATTAAAACAACAAAGGATTGATTTAGGCAAACTGACGCTTAACTTAAATCAGCAAGTTGAAGTTTTAAATAAAACAGCCATTGTTTCCGAAGCAGATGCCGATGGAAACATCATTTTTGTTAATGATTTTTTCTGCGAAATTTTTGAGTATTCAAGAGAAGAATTAATTGGTCAAAACCATCGTATTTTAAAATCGGGAAAGCAACCCAATGGTATTTTTGTTGGGATGTGGAAGGCTATTAGTACAGGTTTAATGTGGCAAGGAGAAATACTTAATATAAGTAAAAATGGTAAATACTATTGGGTGCAAACAACCATTATGCCATTTAAAAATAAAGATGGCAAAATAGAAAAATATGTAGCCCTTCGTTTTGATATTACCAAGAAAAAAGAAAGTGAAGAATTAAAAAAGCAACTTGAAAGTACAACGTTAATTTTAAGTAAAAAAGAACAAGAATTACAAAATCAAATTACAGCCATTAACAGAGCTACTTTAGTTATTGAATTTGATACAAAAGGTATTGTGCAAAAGGCAAACGACTTGTTCTTAAAAATAATGGGATTTGAAAGTCATGAACTAGTTGGAAATCATCATAAACTATTAGTACCCAAAAATATTGATTACGATGCAGAATACAAAAGTTTTTGGGAAAGTTTAAATAAAGGTAATAACGAATCTGGTGAATTTTGTAGAACTTCAAAAGATAATAAAGTTGTTTGGTTGCAAGCAAGCTACAATCCTGTATTTGATGAAAATGGTAAGGTTTACAAAATAATTAAAATTGGTTACGATATCACTGAATTAAAACAACAAAGGATTGATTTAGGCAAACTGACACTCAATTTAAATCAACAAGTTGGGGCTCTTAATAAAGCAGCAATTGTTTCTGAAGCCGATGCCGATGGAAATATCACTTTTGTGAATGATTTTTTCTGTACAATTTCCGAATACTCCAGAGAAGAATTAATAGGTCAAAATCATCGTATTGTTAAGTCAGGCAAACAACCCGATGGTTTGTTTAAAGGCATGTGGAAAGCCATTAGCACGGGTTTAATGTGGCAAGGCGAAATATTAAACATTAGTAAAACTGGGAAGTATTACTGGGTAGAAACTACCATTATGCCTTTTAAAAATAAAGATGGTAAAATAGAAAAGTATGTAGCCATTCGTTTTGATATTACAAAACAAAAAGAAAGCGAAGCGTTAAAAAAACAAACAGAATTATTACTTGCCTCGCAAAGAGAATTAGAAGAATCTAATACGGAATTAGAAGCACAAGCACAAAAATTACAAGCGTCTGACGAAGAATTGCGCGTACAGCAAGAAGAGTTGATGCAGAGTAATAAAGAACTAGAAGAAAAAACGAAATTGGTTGAGGAAAAAAATCATGCCTTTAACGAAAAAAATAATTTATTAGTTGCTGCTACAACCGATTTGAAACGAAAAGCAGATCAACTATCTTTAAGCAGTAAATACAAGTCGGAGTTTTTAGCTAATATGAGTCACGAATTAAGAACCCCGCTTAATTCAATACTATTGCTAAGTAAATTACTCAAAGATAATTTAGAGGATAATTTAAGTGAAGATCAAATAGAATATTCAGCTGTTATTAATAAAGCAGGAAATAGTTTGTTAGAGCTGATTAATGATATTTTAGATTTATCTAAAATTGAGTCCGGAAAAATGGACGTTAACTCCGAAACTTTGGATGTAAATAAATTTGCAGGCGATATTCAATCTTTATTTAATCCAATTGCAAAAGATAAGGAAATTGAATTTAAGGTGCTTGTAAATTCTGATTGTCCAGAAAGTATGTACACGGATAAAATGCGATTAGATCAGGTTGTGAAAAATTTATTGTCGAACGCATTTAAATTTAGCGCAAAAGGAAAAGTCGATCTTACTATTTCATATAATTTACAACAGGATATGATTTCGTTTTCGGTGGTTGATACAGGAATTGGTATTGCTAAAGATAAACAAGCCTTGGTTTTTGAAGCGTTTCAGCAGGCTGATGGTTCTACAAAACGTAAATATGGTGGAACCGGTTTAGGACTTTCTATCAGCAAAGAAATTGCACATTTATTAGGTGGAGAAATTACTTTAGAAAGTGAAGTGGGCGTTGGAAGTAATTTTACAATTACAATTCCCGCAAATTATTCGCTTGAAAATTTAAAAAAACAAACCAAAAAAAGTAGCTCTACCTTAAATTTAACGTTAGCACCTGATTTATCTTCAGATAAAGAAGCTGACTTAGCTATTTTAGTGGATGATGATAGAAATGTAATTGAGAAAAAAGATAAAACTATTTTAATTGTTGAGGATGATATTTACTTTGTAAAAATTTTACAAAATTCAGCAAAAAGCCGCGGATATAAAGTATTAGTGGCCA
The DNA here is from genome assembly GCA_945865695.1 of Chryseobacterium gleum. Taxonomy (GTDB): domain Bacteria; phylum Bacteroidota; class Bacteroidia; order Flavobacteriales_D; family UBA2798; genus CAMBFX01. The sequence goes on from CAMBFX010000038.1 coordinate 15,628, forward strand.
TTAATGGCATGGAGGCTGTTGAATTGGCTAAAAAGTATATTCCCACAGGTATTATTTTAGATTTGCACCTTCCTAAAAAAAGTGGTTGGGAAGTGCTAAAAGAATTAAAGGACTTTGCCGAGACTAAACACATTCCGGTTCATATCGTTTCTTCGCAGGATTTAGATTCAAAAACAATCAGAGAATCTGGCGCGATAGATTTTACTAATAAGCCAATCTCTGATGATAGCATGCAAAATGTATTTCGCTCGCTCGAGGAAATTGCATCAAAAGAAACTGGGAAAATTGCTTTGTTCTCCGATAAAAAAGAGCACGCTTTAGCAATGACCGAATTTTTAAAAGAACGTCAGATAGAAATTATGACGTTTAATCCGAATGTTGAAATAGAAAATTCAATTAGCAAAGATGGTTATGATGCTATTATAATTGATATTGATACAAGAAAATCTAAAATCCCCAATCTTTTAGAAAAACTAACAAAAGTTTTACCAAATAAATTGATGCCGGTTATTGTTTTAAGCAATACCTATTTATCTTCTTTAGATGTTAAAAGAATAAATCATTATAATGAGGCGTTCATATTAAAAATTGTAAAAAGCTATTCTAGTATCATTGATGAAATGTCGTTTTTTTTGCATTATATCACTAAAAAAGGTGCAGCCATAAAAATGCGTCCTGCTATAATTTCAGCAAAAACTTTAGAAAAAAAGAAGATTCTATTAGTAGATGATGATGCGGAAAATAGATTTTCAATTAGTAAAATTTTAGAAGCTCAAAAAGCAGTTGTAATACAAGCTACTAATGGAAAAGAAGCCATTGATGTTTGGAAAAGCCATAAAGATATTTCGTTAATTTTAATGGATGTGATGATGCCTGTAATGGATGGCTACGAAGCAATTAGGGAAATAAGGAAACTCGACAACGGAAAAAATATTCCTATTATTTCTTTAACAGCAAAAACGCAATCTGATGAAAGGGAAAAATGTATTAGTGCTGGCGCTTCTGATTATGCATCCAAACCAATTGATGCTGATTTACTAATTTCGTTAACTAAAATTTGGATTTTAAATAGTGACAAAAAATAAATAGGATGACTGAACCAATAAAAGTGCTATTAGTAGATGATGATGAGCGTAATATTTTTGCATTATCTGCCTACCTTAAAGCAAAAAAAATTAAAGTGGAAACTGCCAGCGACGGTAAAGAATGTTTAGAAAAACTGAAACTGCTAACAGTAGATGTTGTTTTATTAGACATGATGATGCCCGTGATGGATGGTTTTGAAACATTAGGCATATTAAGAAACGATGAACAATTAAAAAACAATAAAGTAATTGCACTTACTGCGTTAGCCATGAAAGGTGATATGGAAAGGTGCATGGAAGCGGGTGCTGATGATTATTGCACTAAACCTGTTGATATTGATGTATTAGTTAATAAAATAAATGTCCTAATAAATAGAGAATGATACCAATCCCTACTTGTAAAATTGGAGCTAGTGAAGTAGATGAACTTATTATGCTTATTAACGATTATAGCGGTTATGATTTTTCTGATTATTCAATGCAGTCCTTGCATCGAAGATTTCAACGTTATATTGATTTGAACAAAATTTCGGATTTTAAGCAATTGTTGCAAGATTTAATGAATGACTCTGCAATGGTTAACAATTTAATTGAAGAGGTTACTGTTAATGTAACTGAAATATTTAGAGATCCTAGTTTTTTTGCGGCTATCAGAACTGATTTAGTGCCTCAGTTAAATAAGTTGCCACTCATTAAAATTTGGCATGCTGGCTGTTCTACAGGCGAAGAGGTTTACTCAATGGCTATATTACTTAAAGAACATGATTTGTTGGATAAAAGTATTATTTATGCAACAGATATTAATCAAACCGTTTTAGATGTTGCTAAATCGGGTAAATACAATTTAGAATCTTTTAACGAAAACGAAATTAATTATAGAGAAAGTGAGGGGACTAAAAAAATATCAGATTATTACACTGTATTAAATGGTGAGGCTCTGATGAATGATGATTTGAAAACTAAAATTATTTTTAGCACTCATAATTTAGTTTCTGATAGTGCTTTCAATCAATTTGATTTAATAGTTTGCAGAAATGTTTTAATTTATTTTAATAAATCGTTGCAAGATAATGTTCTTCAAATGTTTTATAGTAGCCTTACCGAAAATGGTATTTTAGCAATCGGTTCAAAAGAAACGTTGATGTTTTCTCCAATTGAAGGTAAGATGCAAGTTGTAAATGCTAATTGGAAAATATGGAAAAAGAAGGTGTAATTATATTTGGTGGTTCCGCAGGGAGTATTGAAGTAATTATGAATATATTTCCTTTTATTCCTGTGGACTATCCTTTTGCAATTGTTGTTGTTCTGCATCGAAAAAATACGGTGGAGCATCATTTAGAAGATGTTTTAAGTAGGAAAGCACAAATTCCGGTATTGGAAATACAGGATAAGATGCAACTTAAACCAGCGCATATTTATATTGCACCAGGCGATTACCATTTGCTTGTGGATGAAACTGGATTATGCACGTTAGATTATTCTGAAAAAGTAAATTACTCTCGGCCAAGTATTGATGTCACTTTTGAGTGCTTTGCAAATGCTTTTGGAAATCGTTGCATTGCTATTTTGCTTTCAGGTGCAAATTCTGACGGAGCAGTGAGTTTAAAAAAAATTAAGGATAAGGGTGGATTAACAATTGTTCAATCTCCAGAATCTGCTAAGGTTGCAACCATGCCAATGTCGGCCATCAATTTATTTAGCCCGGATGTAATTGCAGATATTCCTCAAATTTCAGGGATGCTATTAGAGGCATCAAGATATACTATATCCCATTACATTAATCAAATAAAGCATGGTGATAATTTAAATAATAGTTTACCAACCATTTTAATTGTAGATGATTTAGAGGATAATCTATTTTCCTTAAACGCCATCTTAAAATTTGAAGGTTACATCATACATCAAGCAAATTCGGGTGCACTAGCAATAGAAATGGCATTGAAACGGCAGTATGATTGTATTGTGCTTGATGTTCAAATGCCAGAAATGGATGGCTTTGAAGTAGCAACTATTCTTAGTCAAAATGATGTCACTAAAAATATTCCTATCATTTTCCTCTCAGCATTGGGGTCAGATAAAGAAAAGGTTTTGCAAGGAATGGATTCGGGAGCCATCGATTTTTTAGCAAAACCAGTTGATCCGCCTCTTATAAAAGCAAAACTGAAATTATGTATAAAATTAAGTTCAAAATATAAGGATAGTAAAAGGGTAATTAGTGCAATTAAAGAAGAGCATTCTTCGCTGAAAGAAGCGAATACTGATTTTTCGGCTAGTTTACGCTATGCTCAAAATATTCAACAAGCAATTTTGCCAACAGCAGAACTATTTAATTCTTTATTTAAAGATAACCTTGTCATCTTTCGACCTAAAGAAACAATTGGTGGAGATTTTTATTTTGTAAAGGAAGTAGGCAATGAAATTATTTTTATTTGTGGCGATTGCACAGGTCATGGTGTGCCAGGTGCCATGATGAGTATGATTAGTTCTAATATCATTCACAATATTATTGACAGTAAAAAAATTATCGTACCCAACTTAATATTAAGTGCAATGGTGAGGGAATTTAGAAAAGCATTTAGAAATGAATTTTCTAATATTACCATCCAAGATGGTTTAGAAGTAGCTATTTGTACCTATTATAAAAAAGAAAAAAAACTGCAATATGCAGGAGCTGGTAGACCAATTATTGTAGCCAATAAAGATGTCATAAAAACTTTAAAAAGTTCTTCGTACGGAATCAGTGGTAATGTTTCCGAAAATTATGACTTTGAATTAAATGAATTTGATATTGAGGAAGGTCATCAAATTTATCTTTATTCAGATGGAATTGTTGACCAGTTTGGCGGACCAAAAAATAAAAAATTTATGACTAAGCGCTTTATTCAATTAATATCATCTTGTTCAAATTTACCTATGGCAGATCAAAAACAAATTATTGATAATGCTATTCTCAATTGGAAATCAAGGTATGAACAAATTGATGATATATTAGTTATGGGAATAAAATTTTAGTGTTATAAATTCATTTTTTTGATTTAGGAAGTTCAAAATTTACTTATCCTCGATGATTTTGGTCTTACCACTTTTAATTCTCAAAGTCACGCAGCACACATGGAAATTATTGAATAGATAAATGGAAAAGTTCTGTAATTATTTAATCTTAATTAATGAATGAATTTTATACATCGTTCGCCAGCTTTTACCTGCGTCAATTTGCTTGGGATTAAGTGGATCAACTTCATCGGCTTTTACAGTATTCATACTTAATTTACCTACTTCTCTAAAATCAACTTAAAAACTCTTGAAGCATTTTCATTGTCAATTTTCAAAAGATACATTCCTTTTTCTAAAGCAGAGAGATCTAAATAATTTTCGGTAATTTTTTTATTCAACATCAATTTACCGGCTAAAGAATAAATCAAAATGGTTTCGGTACCAGTTAAATCTCCTTCGAAATAAATCATTCCATTGGTTGGATTAGGGTAAACACTTAGATTTTCTTTTTCTGCTTCTGAAATATTTACCGTATTCAAATTAGTTATCGCGGCATATGCATTCACTTTTCCCCATCCCCAGCGATTATGCCAATTGCCTGCTAAAACGCCCGTAAAATTATCTTCTCTTGCTGTAACACGTAATAAATCTTTAATCTCTTGTGAAGTGATGGTAGGATTAGCTTCTAAAATCAAGGAAACAATTCCGGTTACCATTGGTCCCGACATGGAGGTTCCCGATAAACGAACAAAATCAAAATCTTTTGAATTGAAATTAACTGTTCCCACTGAGGTTACATTCTCTAATGAAAATGAACTAAAAGCCGAAGCAATATTTACACCCGGAGCCGAAACATCTGGTTTTGGATTTTCATCTATTCTCGGGCCAAAACTTGAAAAAGAAGACATGCCCGAATTGGTGGTATGCGCTGCAATGGTAATCGCAGAATTAGTAACACCTGGATGTCCCAATCCATAAAAATTATCGCCAGAATTATAACCCGCACCAAAAGTGGTGAATCCATTTCCAGTATTTCCTCCTCGGAAAATTGTTTTACGTGTATTGTAAAAATGAACAATACCATTATTCGCCTCTGAAATTAGAATAACCGAATGCGATGAATTTGTTTTTTTTACATCAAACGACATTTGTGCTCTTCCATTAAGCGGATGCGCTAAATCGGCAGTAACGGTATAATAAATGGTATCCATTCCAAAAACCAAAAAAGTATCGGTGAATGGCAAAGCGGTTGAATTATTGTAAAAATCGGTTTCGCCTAAATATCCACTGCTTCCATACACTCTAATTTTTGCCGAAAAGTTTTTTCCAACTTCTCCCCACATAGTAATGGTTTGTCCCCATAAATCAGGATCACCTGCATAATTAAAACCAGAAATCAAACTTCGAATAGAATCATTGTTGAATTGTTTTTTAATATGAAAACCGCTCGCCCCATTATTTCCGGCACTGAAAATAAAAACTACTCCCGAGTCAGAAAATGCATCGATTACTTGTGAAGTTAATGAAGTTCCATCTAATGGATTATTGCGATAACTTCCATAACTGTTATTAATAACCAATCTTTTTCCCAATGATTGCGACATATTAAACATCCATTGAAAGGCATCCAAAGAATAAGTGGCATGTCCGCCCATTTGAGAAAACAATAAATCGGCGTCAAACCCAATTCCTCGAAAATTGGTGCCCGCTCCTGCTCCACCGGCAATTCCAGCGCAATGTGTGCCGTGATAATCGGAGACGTAAGAAAAAGTATCTGCTTGGGCGGTTAATAACGAAATAGAATCGCCGTAAAATGCACCATGAGAAAAACCATTGGGAGGTGTGCCTGTTTTAACTTGATCCCAAGCGCCCACCACTCGATATCTTTGCATAGCAGTATCGTAAAATGTGGGATGAGAATAATCAAATCCCCAATCTACCACTCCAATAATAACCTCTTTTCCTGTATAAGATTGTGAAAGATTAATTCCTAAATGAACGGAATCGGCACGGGTGTCTGCAACTGCCAAATCTAAAAACGGATCAAGACGTTCGGCCACTTCGATATAATCAATTGCCGAATGAGAAAAATGATTTAGGAATATATTTAATGGAATTCTAGTGGATAAAATCTGACCGAAAAACATTCCTGTTTTCCATCCTTCATTTTGCACTTCACCCAATGAAAAACTAGAGTTGGTTTTGGCTAAAACATGAATGAAATATTCGCTGGCATGCGTTTCTAAGGGATACATTTTTAAAGTAGCAGAAGATAATTTTCCCTTATTTTTCTTCAGTTCTTTGGATAAAGTTTGAATCACTCCAACGGTGGATGCAGGCATTTGGGTTTGGGAAAATGCGTTGATAGTTATGAAGGTGAAGAGAAGTAATATTAATCGCATAATTTGAATTTTTACTAAATTAGTAAATCATTTGATGTGTTTCAATTTCTATCCAAACTTACCACATATTTGTTTAAATTTGATTAAAATATTGCAGAAAATCACATGCGTAATACCACCAAATTAAAAGCCATTCTTCTCAAATACAGCGTTTGTTTGGATATGAGTGATGATGGGCTTTTTACGATGAATTTGGTAGATAAAATGCGCCCAGATAAAATGCAGACAATAGAAGGAAAAAGTTATTCGTATGTGTTGACGAAGGCGTATTCATATCTTCAACAGGAATTAAAAAGTGAGGGAATTAGAAGACCTAAAAAATTAGCTAATTAGCTGATTGGCCAATTAGCTAATGTAATACCATTGATCATATAGAAATTAAATAATTTCATTTAAAAAACGAATACCCCATACTTAATCCCGCTTCCATTTCTAAATCTACAAAGGGAGCTACAAAGGGATAACTAGCGCTACTTTTACTTCCTGGATAAATATCAATGTATTGAGTGGGGCCAATAAAGGCGGTGAAATGAAATTGTTTTAAGATATAACGATAACCAAAACGAATGCTGGTACCAATAGAAACAAATTTAAACTCACCTTCTCTCGTGTTAAGAGAATCTTTGACCACATAAGTATCGGTCAATTTATTTAAATTAAAATTTAGTGCTTTGGCAGTCCGGCTATTGGCTGGGACTGGCGATTGCCGGGCTGCTGGTGGCCGCAACGGCGTGGCACGCGTGGCAGTACGAGCACGGCGCAGCAGATCCGCTGCAAGGCTGGGCGGTGACAATTGCAGC
>CAMBFX010000039.1 GCA_945865695.1 Chryseobacterium gleum
TGGAATGCTGATCCTACTTTATCTTGCACTAATTGTCCGAATCCTATTGCTACTCCAACTACAAATACCACTTATGTGGTGAGTTCAATGAACGCTGCAGGTTGCGTGGATTATGACACTGTTGAAGTAGTTGTAAATCCACTACCAGGTCCAGTAATTACTCCGTCCGGTCCAACCTCATTTTGTAACGGAGGAAGTGTAATACTTTATGCTAGTGGTTTTAGTGCTTATGAATGGAATGATTTAACAACCGAAGATTCTATTATTGCTAATGTAAACGGAACCTATACGGTAACAGTTACCGATTCTATGGGTTGTCAAAATAGCACCAATTTATCTGTGACCGTATTTTCATTACCGACTATTAATGCAGGAACTTCAATACCCTATTGTGCTGGTGGAACAGATCAACTTCAAGCAACAGGAACAGGGTCAAGTACATTTGTTTGGACACCTTTCACAAATTTAGATAATAATCAAATAAGTAATCCAACGACTGATGCACCGACAAGTACTTGGTATTATGTAACCGGCACTGATATCAATGGTTGTACAGGCAATGATTCTGTATTTGTTGAAGTTTATCCCTTACCTGTTGCCCAAAATGTAACTTATGTTTCTGCAACGCAATTATTGGTTACAGACTCAACTTCTGGAGTACAATGGTATTTTAATGGCGTTGCTATTACTCCGAACGGGACTAATCAATTTTATACCGCTACTGCCAATGGGAGCTATTGGGTAGTTTATACGGATTCAAATGGTTGTGTTAGCCCCAATTCAGATGCCACAATTATTACTAATATTATTGATACCACGAGTGTTGGTCAACTTTCTAACTTATCTGGAATTTCTGTTTACCCTAACCCAAATAATGGAATTTTCACCATTCAATCGGAGAACAACAATTTGTCTAATGCAATTGTTGAAGTAATGGATGTAACAGGCAAAATTATTTTCAATGAAACCTTTACAGAAAACAGAAAAACAGTCGATTTAACACAAAACGCTAATGGCTTTTATTTGGTGAAAATCAACCTTGGTGAAGAGACCGGATTCTTAAGAATTATCAAACAATAGAAAATATTTCACAGAATTAAAACCCCTTTTTAACCAAAGGTTTTTTTTCGTTTTAAATTGTTATGTTTCATTTGTACATTTGCCCACTATGAAAATTTCCTATAACTGGCTTAAAGAACATTTGGATTTTAATCTCTCTCCAGAAGAGTTAAGTGAAATATTAACTTCTACTGGGCTAGAAGTTGAATCCTTTGAAATAACAGAATCAATAAAAGGAGGATTAAAAGGGCTAGTAATTGCTCAGGTTTTAGAAAAGGAAAAACATCCTGATGCAGATAAACTAAGTATCACTAAGGTGGATGCTGGAACGGGTGAAATTTTTACCATTGTTTGCGGAGCGTCTAATGTTGCTGCTGGTCAAAAAGTAGTGGTCGCATTACCCGGCACTACCATTTTTCCAATCAATGGAGAATCATTTAAAATCAAAAAAGCGAAAATAAGAGGAGTGGAATCTTGCGGAATGATTTGTGCCGAAGATGAAATTGGTTTAGGCCAAGATCATAATGGAATAATCGTTTTACCAGAAGAAACTAAAGTCGGAATATTTGCTCGCGATTACTATCAAGTGAAAAGTGATTACGTTTTTGAAATTGGATTAACCCCAAACAGAATTGATGCAGCATCTCATAGAGGAGTTGCTCGAGATTTAAGAGCAGCCTTGATTCAAAGAAAAAAATTAAATCCTGAATTATCTAGTTTAAATTTCAAATTAAAAGAGAGTGGCGTAAAACCCATCGAAGTGAAAATAGAAAATTCGGAAGCCTGTTTAAGATATTCTTCTGTATTAATTAAAAATGTAACCGTAAAAGATTCTCCTGATTGGTTGAAACAAAAATTGAATACCATTGGAATTCGCTCTATAAATAATTTAGTAGATATCACAAATTATGTATTACATGATTTAGGTCAACCCTTACACGCATTTGATGCAGATGAATTAAAAGGAAATAAAGTAATAGTTAAAAATGGTAAATCGGGAAATACATTTACGACTCTTGATGGTGTGGAAAGAAAATTAGACGGAACTGAATTGATGATTTGTGACGAGGAAAAAGAATTATGTATTGCGGGAATCTTTGGTGGAGATAAAAGTGGAGTGAGCGAAAAAACCAAAAACATATTTTTAGAAAGCGCTTGGTTTCATCCAGGCTCCGTTCGTAAAACCGCAAAGAAATTTGGATTAAATACTGATGCTTCTTTTCGTTTTGAAAGAGGAGCAGATATAAATCTTACCATTCCTTCATTAATAAAAGCCGCACAATTGATTGCTGAAATCGGTCAAGGTGAAATTGGTTCTGCTATTTCTGATATTTATCCAGCACCATTAAAAGAAACAGAAATTAATATTTCATTAGAATCAATCAATCGTTTAGTTGGAAAAACATTAGAAAAAGAATCGGTAAAAAATATTCTTCAATCTTTAGATATCGAAATCTTAAAAGAGGAAGGAAACAATTTATTAGTAAAAATTCCTCTTTATCGAGTGGATGTTATTCGTGAACAAGATGTGACAGAAGAAATTTTGAGAATTTACGGTTACAATGAAATTGGTCTTCCAGAGAAAATGAGTAGTTCTATTTCATATTCCCAGAAGCCAGATCATGATTTAATGGTAGAAAAAATAGCTGATTTTCTATCGGCCAATGGCTATCATGAAATTATGACTAATTCATTGACAACTTCTTCTCAAATGGAAGTTTTTAATTCTGGGAAATCAAAAACAGAAGCTGTAAAAATTCTTAATCCATTAAGTACAGAATTAGATATTCTTAGGGCGGGATTAATGTTAAACGGATTGCAGAGCATTGCATATAATTTAAATCGTCAACAATACGATTTGAAATTTTATGAATTCGGAAAGGTTTATTCAAAAGAAAATAACGATTACAAAGAATCATATCATTTAAGCCTGTTTTTGACAGGAAGAAAAGAAGAAGAAAATTGGAATGTAAACACACAAAATATTTCCATTTATTCAATTACCTCGGTAGTGGAAGCCTTATTTTCTAAATTAGGTTTGTCCGAAAAAATTGAAAAATTAAAAGGCGAACATTCACTTTTATCTAACGTTATAGAATACACCATTGGAAAAAGTGTAGTTGCGGTAATTGGCGAGGTGAATAAGAGCGCAATGAAATTTGCTGACATAAAACAAAAAGTTTATTCGGCAGAAATTAATTGGGATGTGGTTATGCTTGCATTGAAAAAAGTCAAAGTTCAATTTAGCGAATTACCAAAATACCCGAGCGTAAGAAGAGATTTATCATTGTTGTTGGATGAAAAAGTTCGATTTAGTGAAATTGAAACTTTAGTAAGAAAAGCAAAGCCCGACTGGATCAAAAATGTTGGATTATTTGATGTGTATGAGGGTAAAAATTTAGAGGCTGGAAAAAAATCATATGCCATCAATATTCAATTGTATAATTCTGAAGCCACTTTAACTGATGCTGAAGTAGAAAAAATAATGAATGACATTATATCTTCGCTAGATAAAAATCTTGGGGCAAAATTAAGATGAAACATCGAGTTACCGGTAAAAGGATTAACTGGCCCATACTCTATCCGCATGTGATTGGTATGCTCACTCTGTTTTATCGCGAACTCAAAATAAAAGGCAAAGAAAAAATTCCAAAAAATCATCCCCTTATTTTAACTCCCAATCATCAAAATGCATTTATGGATGCATTAATCATGATAAAAGTTTTTGGAGCATGGCGACAAATTTCCTATTTAGTGCGCGCATCCATTTTTGGAACCAAGCTCGGAGATTTTTTCTTTTACCGCTTTAATATGATGCCTGTTTATCGCGAAGTAGATGGAAAAGAAAATTTAGGTAAGAATGAAAAAATTTTTGAAAACTGTATTTACATTTTAGAAAATAAAAAAATTCTGTTATTATTTCCAGAGGGAACACACCACATAAAAAAACAAAAATTACCGCTAAAAAAAGGATTTACTAGAATAGCATTGTCAGCAGAAGAACGAAACAATTTCAATTTGGATATTGTAATTATACCGATAGGAGTATATTATAATCGCTTATCTGATTATGGAGGAAGAATTTTAATTAATATTGGCGACCCTATTTATTTGAAAGACTATAAAGAAATCTATAAAGAGAATCCTAATAAAGTTCATAATCTCATCAAGTCAAAATTGGATCCTATTTTATCAGATCTGATGATTGATATTAAAAATTCGAATTTCTATGAATGTATCAATTTTTGTAGAGAAATTGATTTAAACGAAAAAGGAATCAAAAAAATTGAATCCGATTTTATTCATTCAAAAAGCTTGATTCAAAAATTAGATTTACTAATTTCTACCCATGAAGAAAAGGCGATTGAATTGAAAAGCCTGACCGAAAAATATAAAGCAGTATTGAAAAAAAATGATTTCAGGGATATCCTTTTTTCAAAATCATATAATGAACCCACCATCCTTGAAAAATTATTATTCCTTCTAATTACTCCAATTGGATTTTACGGCTGGATAAATAATTACCTACCTTTTACTATCCCAAGAAATATTGCCAACAAAAAAATAAAAGACGAGGGATTTAGAAGCTCAATAAAACTTGCCGCGGCCATGTTTTTGTTTCCTGTTTTTCATTTACTACAAACCGCCATTATGATTTTCATTTTACCTGAATGGTGGATGGTAGCTGCCTATTGGGGGTCTCTTCCAATCACTTTTTTCATAGGGGTCTGGTGGAAAAGGAAAATTATTCGATTCACTTCGCGTGGAAGATTGAATTCAATAAGAGAAACATCAGAAGTAAAAAACGCAATGGATAATAGACGAGAAATCGTTACTATTTTGAATTCACTTTAGAAATATACGCCCATCTAAATGTTTTTATTAAATGATTAATATCCTCGTGTATATAATCAATTGCAGGAATTAAAGAATCATAATTAGGTTTATGATTAAAATAAAGTGCACCTCGAATAAAATGATTGGAGCTATCTGTCAAGAAAAATTGAGTTTGAGAAGCAGCATTTCCAATGATATCATAAACAATTCCATAAACATTATTTATGGTATCAAAAACAGCTGTTTTTTTTATGTCATCAGCTTTTTCACCATGATCATAAGCTAAATTATGAGAGTCTTCCATATACTTTGCCAAAATCGAATCGTTAGAAATGGATTTATAGGTTATGTGTATCGCTGCATTAAAATAAGGAATTAATAAATCTTTGAAACAAGTATCACCTTGCATTGGTTTATCCTGCAGACTTGCATATTTAGGTATTTCAAAACTATAAGCGCAACCCGTTTCTACCAATGCATATTTCTTTTCAGGATAATTAGTTTTCATAAAACCTTTTGGCTTGGGCACAACAGATTCTGAACCACATGAAGAAAATAAAATAATTAAAATAATTCCCAATGAACTAATGATTCCAGATTTTGAAGTTTCAGCTTCAGGCAATGATATTTTCACTGTTTTTATTCGTCTTTTATCCACTGCCTCGATAGTGAAATTATAGTTCATAAAACTTATCTTATCGTTTTTTTGAGGCATCCTTCCAGAAATTTCTAATAAAAAACCAGCTAAAGTATCACTCTCTCCTTTTTTTGACTCGAACGGCTCTGGAGCAATATCTAAAATTCGATAAATATCTATTAAAGATGTTTTACCTTCAAACAAATAATTAGTCCTATCAATTTTAGTATAAATAATTTTCTCCTCGTCAAATTCATCCGTGATATCTCCAACAATTTCTTCTAAAACATCTTCTAGTGTTACTAATCCTTGAGTACCGCCATATTCATCTACCACTATTGCCAAGTGAATTTTTGTTTCTTTAAATTCCTTTAATAGATCATCAATTTTTTTATTTTCCGGGACAAAAAATGCGGGCCTCAATAATTCTTGCCATTTGAAATCATCCCCTTTTTCTAAATGAGGTAGAAAATCCTTAATATACAAAACTCCTTTTATGGTATCAAGATTTTCCATGTAGACAGGTACGCGAGAAAACCCACTTTCAATAATTTTGGGAATCAATTCTGAGAATGAAATTTCTTCACTAAAGGCAATCATATCCTGACGTGACTTCATAATTTGCTTCACATCAGTAGATCCAAATTTCACAATTCCTTCTAAAATTTTCTTTTCTTCTTGAGAGGTGTTTTCATTGGTATAAGTTAGTTCCAAAGCATGTCCTAATTCATCCACAGTAATATTATTATTTTTACGTTTGAACTTTTTATCAATGAAATTATTACTCTTAACGAGCACCGTTGATAATGGGTACAAAAGTTTTCGCATTATTATAATGGGAGTTGACATAGCAGAGGCAACTCTCACAGCATTTGAAGTAGCAAAAACCTTTGGTGTTATTTCTCCAAAAATCAAAATTAATAACGTGACACCAATTACTTGAATAAAAAAGCGCAACAACCATTCTTTTTCATCAAAACTCATCCAGCCATCAATAATGGTGGTGGATAAAATGGCGATGGCCACATTTACCGTATTATTTGCAATTAGAATGGTAGCTAAAAGTCTTTTGGGTTTAGATAAAATATCAAGAATGCGAAGATTTGCACTAGTTTTTTCATTACGAATTTTATCTAGTTGCGAAGGTGATAACGAAAAAAAAGCGACCTCACTCGCAGAAAATACGGCTGATAAAATTAATAATCCGCAAATAATAAGAATCTGTATCCAAACTCCCGTAGTGATGGAATTAAAGGCAACTAAAAGTATGGGTAATGGGTCGTTAAAATCCAATTTGATTAATTATTAAATTTAAAAAGGTAAATCATTAGGAATATCATTTTCACCTGGCGCATTAGAATGATTTTCTGGTGAACTAGAATGTGAAGCGGAGTCAGAATTACTTTTACTCATCATTACCATATTGTCTGCCACTACCTCGGTGGTATAGCGATTATTTCCATCTCTATCTTGCCAAGAACGGGTACGAAGTTTTCCTTCAATATAAACCTGCATTCCTTTTCGAAGATATTTGTCGGCGATATCTGCCAAATTTCTCCACATAACTATATTGTGCCAATCTGTTTGAACACGCTGTTCGCCAGTTATTTTGTCTTTGTATTTTTCACTGGTAGCGAGAGAGAAACCCACCACTTTTGAACCACTTTCGAGTGTTCTTACTTCCGGATCTTTACCAAGGTTTCCCACTAAAATCACTTTGTTTACGCTATTCGCCATTGTTGTTGTAGTTTGTAATGCACAAATATAAATAATTCCTTGCTTATTTACTGAACCAACTTTTATCGTCCAGTAACTTCATGATTACCTGAGGTACTCCTGGAAATTTCTTCTTTTTCAATTCAAAATTTTGATACCCATCAACTGAAATCATTTTTTTTAAATGGTAAATTCTGAATTCAATCCTTAATTCTCGATGACTAAGAATATGTTTCACTTTTACGATTTCTGGTTTTTGATTAATTACTTTGAATTTCTTCATAAGTATTTCTAGCTCTTTATTTTCTGCCGATGATAATTTATCTGTTTTCGTTTCTACCAATGGGAAATCAAACAATCCTTGCCAAATATCTTTTCCATCCCTTTTTTTAAGTATGGTATTTTCTGAATCATGAAAAACTAAATAAGTTAGAAATCTTTGACTGACTTTTGTCTTTTTGAATTTAAATGGAAGTTCATTTATTTTACCTGTTAAATTCGCTACGCAATCCTTCGAAAAAATACAATTTTCACAAGATGGTTTTCTCGGTAAACAAAGCGTTGCTCCAAACTCCATCATAGCTTGATTATGTATTCCTGGAAATTTTATTGAAATAATTTCGTCTGCCTTTTCTTTGAAAATCCTTTTTCCAGTTGTACTATCAATCGCTTCTTCAATTCCAAAATATCTTGAAATAACTCTATAAACATTGCCATCTACAGCCGCTCTTTTTTCATTGATAGAAAAAGAAGAAATTGCCGAAGCTGTATATTCACCAATTCCCTTTAGTTTTATCAATTCGTTATAACTAGAAGGAAACTTACCTTTATATATTCGAATGACTTCTTGAGCCGTAAAATGCATGTTTCTCGCTCTTGAATAGTATCCTAATCCTTGCCATAATTGTAAAATTTCATCCTGCTTAGCCTTTGCCATTTTTTCAACGGTTGGAAATCGTTGAATAAATTTTTCATAATAAGGTAAACCTTGAGCAACGCGAGTTTGTTGCAGGATAACCTCCGAAATCCATATTTTATAGGGATCAACCGTCTCACGCCAAGGCAATTGCCTATGATTTAGACGGTACCATTTGATGAGTTGATTAGAAAAAAGAGACATTTTATGCATCAAAAATAAGCATCCGTCTAAATTTCAGCATATTTTATTTTTTAGAGTTTGAAACTCAAATAATACATCTATCTTTGTAACAGTTATTTACATACATTAATAAAAATTCAAAAAAACACACCATGACTAAAGCAGACATCGTAGCTGAAATCTCTGAGAAAACGGGAGTAGAGAAAGTAGCTGTACAAGTTACTGTTGAGGCCTTTATGAATGCCATTAAGAGTTCACTTGAAAACGGACAAAATGTTTATCTACGTGGATTCGGAAGCTTCATTGTAAAGAGAAGAGCAGAAAAAACCGGACGTAATATTTCTAAGAATCAGGCAATCATCATTCCTGCACATTATATCCCTGCATTCAAACCTGCAAAAACTTTCACTGAGAAAGTTAAGAGCAAAGTTAAAGCATAAAAAATGTTAGAATCATCAGCAGCCCGAATAATGGCTGTGGTGCTTGCAGTTTTTATAGCTGTAATAATATTTCTTGCACCCAGATCAGTGCAGTCATCACAATATTCAGATTTGACTCCTCAACAAGCCCGACTAGAATTAGGTCGGGCTTATGTGGAAGGTTCCCCAGCTCCGATGGTAGGAATTAAAATTCTTCAACAAGTATTGAAGGATGATCCCGAAAACAATTATGTAAGATGGTATTTAGGTTCTCAGGCCATAAATACGGGTCAATTTCGCAAAGCAATTGGTCATTTAAGTATTTTGACTAAAAAATTAAAAGGCGAAGAAAAAGCTAATGCTCTGAATGCCTTAGGATACGCTTACGAATCGGCAGGAGTTATGGATAGCGCGCTTCTTTGTTATCAGAAAGTGTTTGAAATATCAAAGGATTCTTTACTTTTGCAGTCCTTGAAAAAAAGAATTAACGTATTTACGAACCAATAAAAAACTTCTAGTATGCCTTGCGGTAAGAAAAGAAAACGACACAAAATGGCCACTCATAAGCGCAAAAAGCGTCTTAGAAAGAATCGCCATAAGAAGAAGAAATAATCCCTTTCGGGTTTAATTTCCTACTTTTTACTTTCTGAAATTTTCGGGAAACAATTAATTGTACCCGAACAGAAGCAAGGATGTACCCCTAATCCTTATTATTTTGAACATTGAACTGGTCATAGATGCTACCAATAAAGGCGAAGTGGCTATTGCCGTACTACACGATAAAAAGTTAACTGAACTTCATCGCGAAAAAGGTAACAGCAGCTACTCCGTTGGAGATCTCTATCTTGGAAAAGTACATAAAGTTGTTCCAGGACTAAACGCTGCATTTGTTAATGTAGGTTACGAAAAAGATGCTTTCTTACATTATTTGGATCTCGGTCCTCAATTCAATTCATTGGCAAAATTCACCAAATTAGCTCTTGGTAAAAAATTGAATAATGCCTATCTCGATGGATTTTCATTAGAAAAAGACATTGAGAAGGACGGAAAAATGGGTCAAGTACTATCGGCCAATCAAAATATTTTAGTTCAAATCGCCAAAGAACCTATATCCGCTAAAGGTCCGAGATTAAGTTCAGAGATTACTTTAGCAGGAAGATATATTGTATTGGTTCCGTTCTCCAATAAAGTTTCTGTTTCTCAAAAAATAAAAGAAGACGATGAGAAAAAAAGATTGAAGGAATTAATTCAATCTATTCGTCCAAAAAATTTCGGTGTGATTATTCGTACGGTTGCTGAGGGGAAAAAAGTTTCAGAAATCGAAGGAGATATGAAAGAACTTCTCAGTAAATGGGAATTGAGTTTCGCTGAATTAAAAAATAGCACGCCTCCAAAAAAATTATTAGGTGAAATAGATCGCACATCAGCCATTCTTCGAGATTTATTAAATGCCAATTTTCATAATATACATGTTAACGATGAGAAGATTGCTGAAGAAGTAAAAACCTACATCAAAAATATTGCACCAGGAAGAGAAAATATTGTGAAATTCTACAATGGGAAAGTGGATATTTTCGAGCAATTTGGAATTCAGAAACAAATCAAAGCAATGTTTGGAAAGCAAGTAGCTTTACCAAGTGGTGGCTATTTAATCATTGAACATACCGAAGCCATGCATGTGGTGGATGTGAATAGTGGAAATAGAAAAGGTCCGAATCAAGAGCAAAATGCTTTGCAAACGAATATGGAAGCGGCCGAGGAGCTAGGAAGAATTTTGCGATTGAGAGATATGGGCGGAATTGTTTGTGTGGATTTCATTGATATGGGTGATAAGGAAAATAACAAAAAATTATTCGAACACCTGAAAGAAATCATGAAATCAGATAGAGCGAAACATAATGTTTTACCTCCGAGCAAATTTGGTGTGGTGGAAATTACTCGCCAGCGTGTGCGCCCTGAAACCAATATTAATACCAGTGAAAAATGTCCAACCTGTGATGGTTCTGGAGAAATACAAGCATCTATTTTAATTATTGATGAAATACAAAATCATTTGCGTTATGTGAGTGAAGATTTGAAATTGAAAAAAATATTATTGCATACACATCCATTTATTGCTGCCTATTTAACTCAGGGAATTTTTTCTCAACGATATAAGTGGGGAAAGAAATATGGAATGAAAATAAAAGTAGCTGCCGAAAATTCTTACCACATGATGGAATATTCGATTAATAAGGGGAATGGGGAATTGGTGGAGTTGTAAAATCAGAGTGAGAGCGAGAGCGGCTTTGAGAGAGAGAAACAGAACGTGAGCGGAAATACAGGTTTAAGGTTTAAGAAAGAAATTAGTCATTACATATTTTAATATTTCATTTTTTTATTTGGGAGTTATCCAACTTTAAACATTGAACATTCAACTTTAAACAAGTTTTCCCTTTTGGATTTCGAAAAGAAAAAAATAAAACTCACTCCTACACAAGCGCGAAAAAAACTGGAATGGTATTGTGCTTATCAAGAGCGTTGTCATAGTGAGGTAAAAGAAAAACTTTATAATTATGGGTTATTTCCAAATGAAGTAGATCAAATTGTAGCTTACCTTATCACCGAAAATTTTTTGAATGAAGAACGTTTTGCAGAAGCTTATGCATCAGGGAAATTTAGGATAAAACATTGGGGAAAAATCAAAATCAAGCAAGGATTAAAACAAAGACATATTTCGGATTATTGCATTAAAAAAGCATTGAATTCTATTGATGGAGATGAATATTTTGACGTTTTGAAAAAAGTGGCAGAGAAGAAATTTAAATCAATAAAAGAAACTAAAGGTGTTAGCAAATCACAGAAGGAATATCAGAAAAAAATGAAATTGATTAGTTATTTACTTTCGAGGGGATTTGAGAATGATTTGGTGAGTGAGGTCGTAAAGGAACTGATCAATTAAAAAAATACGAAATACAATTTCAACATTAAGTAGTTAAGAGAAAACGTTAAGAAGTTAAGTAAAAAAATGCAAAATGCAATTTGAACCATTAAGAGATTAAGCTTCATTAAGTGAAAGACAAAATCCCAATTTAAAAACTAGATTTCTTAATGAAAACCTTAATTACCTTAACTCCTTAATGTTTAATTTGATTTTATTTCCCCTATTGATTTAAAAAACTCCACTGTGTTTTTAATGGTTTCTCGAATAGGAGTTGGAGTAAATCCAATTGCTTTTTTCAATTTTTCGTGAGAATAAACGTAATTTCTATAGGCAGCCCTAGCCATTTCTTTGGTGATTCGTGGATTTTTACCCGTGATAAAACTTCTAATTCCTTCGTATCTCCAACCGAATTCGGATAATTCTTTGGTCACACCAATTTTTGGTCTTTCTTTTTTCATTTCATCCGACATCATATTGAAAATCTCTCTGAATTTTAAATTCTCTCCTGTTACCAAAAATCTTTCGGACTTAATTTCAGAATCCATCAATTGAACCATCACTTTGGCAACATCACGCACATCCACAAAACCATTGCTTCCATTGGTATAAAATTTCAAACCATTGTAAACTGTTTTGAACATGGCGGTGCTGCTGTCTGTCCATTTTCCGGGGCCAAGAATAACGCAAGGATTAACGATTACTGCATCCAAACCTTCTTCTATTCCTCGCCAAACTTCTCGTTCGGCATTTAATTTAGAAATAGAATAATTAGAATTCTGTTTCGAAACTTTCCATTTGGTGTTTTCGGTGATGGGCTCGTTGCGTTCTGTTTTTCCGAGAGCGGCTGTTGAACTTACATGACATAATTTTTTTACCCCAGAAGTTAAACAAGCATTCACCACATTGGCGGTACCTTCTGAATTGATTTTATTGATTAAAGCTAATTCGGATTGACGAAAAGAAACGATGGCAGCGCAATGATAAACTTTATCAATACCGACCAATGCATCCTCAATTGAAAAAATATCGAGGATATCGCCTTCTACCCATTCAATTTTTGAAAATAGATTCTTTCCATCGGATGAATAGAAACAAAAAAGATTTTCTACGTGTTTAAGGTCGCTTTTATCACGTTTGATGGCACGAACCGCTTGCCCGTGAGAAACCAGCTCATACAAAAGATGTGCGCCTAAGAGTCCAGTTCCGCCTGTTACAAGGATCATGATGTAAATTTACCTGAAATAATTGAAGCGGATTAAAAAAACTTAACTATTCAATCGAAATCTAATTGATCCAAAAACCACTCGTTTTGGAATATACCCCAATTGTATAGAAAGCCGTTTTAGAATTTGATAATTTAATGCAATTTGGGATTGGAAATAAGGTAGAAATCTAAGATTTATCAATGTTTCATGACTATTTTCATCTATTAATTTCTTTTTCCCATAATTTGCAAATGCAAACAAAGCACCTGCTTCCAAACTCCACTTTTTGTAAAACATAAAACTAACAGAAAGTGGAACCATGCAACTTGCACCAGAAACTACTTTTTCAACTATAGTGGTATCAAATTCGTATCTTGAGATATAACTTCCATTGCCCATTGAATTCAAATAATCCAAATGAAGTTGATAAAGTTCTTTTGGCTTTTCTACACTTGAAAAAAAAACACTTTTTCCATAATAAAAGTTTACGCCTGTCAAAATGTGGAAATTAATTTTTTTAATTTTAATTGGTGATTTAATGTAAACTCCCGAAAAAACTCCGAATCCAGTTTGATAAGCGTAACATAAATTAGAAGGATTTATGCTCACTCCAACATCAGGAATGTTATTTTCAATCATAAAATCATGTTCTGCTTTAGGATCTATAGAACTAACTTGCTTTTTTGGAATAAGCACTTTTAAATAACTTAGATTAAGACTTATTTCACTTTGAGAAATAAATTTTTGCAACCGTGTTGAATCATCCCCTTGAATGATGCTTGATTGACTATTGAAAATAAATAGATAAATCAACAATTTCATTCTATAACAACGATAATCAGGCTTAAAAAGTATTAATTCGGAGTAATAAACAAGTTGAAAATTAATAAAAACCCTATTTTTGTCCTAATTATGCAAAATTTCATCGAAGAATTACGCTGGCGCAATATGTTGCACGATGCCATGCCTGGAACCGAAGAACTCCTTAACAAAGGAATGACAACTGGTTATATTGGATTTGATCCTACTGCCGATTCATTGGGGGTGGGAAATCTGGTTCAGGTAATGACATTACTGCATTTTCAGCGTTGTGGGCATAAACCCATCGCTTTGGTGGGCGGAGCAACTGGAATGGTGGGCGATCCATCTGGAAAAAGCCAAGAAAGAAATTTATTGGATGAAACTTCATTACAACATAATCTCGATTGTCAGAAAAAACAATTAGAGAAGTTTTTGAATTTTGATTGCGGTGCGAATTCAGCAATCATTGTAAATAATTATGATTGGTTTAAGAATTTTACTTTTTTAGATTTCATTCGTGATGTGGGAAAACATCTCTCCGTAAATTACATGATGGCAAAAGATTCGGTGAAGAAAAGAATTTCGGGTGATGATAAAGAAGGAATGTCGTTCACAGAATTTTCTTATCAATTGGTTCAAGGTTATGATTTTTATTATCTCTGGAAAAATCAAAACGTAAAAATACAAATGGGTGGAAGTGATCAATGGGGAAATATCACCACTGGAACAGAATTAATTCGAAGAATGGCTGGTGGCAGTGGCGAAGCATTTGCACTAACTACTCCACTCATCAAAAAAGCAGATGGAACTAAATTCGGAAAAACAGAGAGCGGAAATATTTGGTTAGACAAAAAAAGAACTTCGGTTTATAAATTTTATCAATTCTGGTTGAGTACAGCAGATGCAGATGCAGAAACGTATATTAAAATTTTCTCTATTAAAACCAGAGATGAAATTGAAAGCTTGATTGAACAACATAAAAAAGCTCCACATGAATTTTTATTGCAGAAATCATTGGCGGAAGAAATTACAGAACGCGTTCACAGTAAAAAAGAATTGGAAACAGCGATTGAAGCTTCACAGATTTTATTTGGAAAAGCCACTTCGGATTCGTTGAAAAATTTATCGGAAGAAGATTTTTTATCCGTATTTGAAGGTGTACCACAAGCGAAAGTGAGTAAGAGTGAAATTGAAAACGGAATTCCTGTAATTGATTTGGTGAGTGATAAAACTGGTTTTTTAAAATCAAAAGGTGAAGCGAGAAGAGCATTTGATGAAAATTCGATGAGTGTGAATAAAGAAAAAGCAGATGGCGCGATGGTAATTAATGCTTCGAATTTGATTAGTGGAAAATATATTTTGTTGCAGAGAGGGAAGAAGAATTATTTTTTGGTGGTGGTAGAATAACCCCTTCCCCCTGCGGGTACTTCCCCTTGGAAAGGGGAAGATTGAAGAGTAGAAAATACGGGTACTTCGCCTAGGATAGGGGAAGATTAAAGAGTAGAAAATACGGGTAATTCACCCAAGATATGGTGAAGATTGAAGAGAAGATAATGTGAAATGAAATTAAATCATCAAGGCATTAAGGGTCATGAAGGAAAGACCAGAGTTCGTTTTTAAACATTAAAGCATTTAGAAAATCACTTAAGAAATAAAAACGAAAATTGAAACACGAAAAAATGAAGGTTAATGAAGGAACTTTTTCACGAACAAAGTAAGTAAAGACAAAAGCTTAATTTTTACAAATTTACTTCAACTGCTTTATAGCGACATGAAGGATGCTATTATAGGAAAAGAAGGGATTAGGTAATTCGATGGATATTAATGGGAGAAGAAAATACTTGTGAAGTGAGAAGTCGGAAGTTCGATTTCGGAAGTATTAAATACCATTCGAAATCGAACTTAACACTTCCAACTTTCTTCAATTCCGAAATTGAAATTCTTACTTCCGACTTTCTTATTGCCCCATTCCACCATTCTGGCCACCGCCACCGCCACCAATACGATCTAACTCATCACTAGCGCCACTTGTTTTGCGTTGGTATTGTGATTTAGAGTCACCAAATTTATAAGAGAAATTAATAGATATAGTTCTAGAGTCACCGCGTGTCCACATTTGGATATCCATGTTATCAAATTGAATACTTCCACTCCATCTGCTCATGTATAACATATCCGATGCACTCAACTTTAACATTCCTTTATCCTTCATTATTTTTTTCTGAATACCGAAAGAAAGATTCGACATTGGGTTCATAAAGAAAATTCCGTGTACTTGTTTGGCCATATAGAAAAATCCAATTTCTGCACTCCAACCATTTTTCATCGAAATCGTATTGGTAGAATTAATCATCCATGCTGGTCTGCCTTTATCAAATGAAACTCCGCCTATTTCTCCTCTATAACGATTGTAAAATACATTGATGAAATTCATGCTCATCCACCATTTCGTGATTGGAATAGGAAGAGTGGTTGAGAAACCATAATTATCCAAACTCTTTAAATTATCCATTGTTGCATAGGAAATATGTTCAACATCATCTTGCTCTGTAATATGTGTCATCACATCTGTGGTACGGCTATACGAAATAGAAGTATTCATGAATCCCATGAATGTGTGACTAAACTCAAATGCATCCGTATATTGTGGCATTAAATAAGAATTTCCTTTCATATAAGAATAGGGATCTAGGAAAAATAAAAACGGATTGAGTGATTGATAATTGGGTCTATCAATTCTACGACTATAGCTTGCCGAAAATTCATGTTTTTCATTTGCCTTATAATTGAAAAATGCACTTGGAAAAAATTTCAAATAATTTCTATTTACAGTTGAATCAATTGTTAATTGTTCACCTTTTGAAATAGTTTGTTCGGCAC
The DNA here is from genome assembly GCA_945865695.1 of Chryseobacterium gleum. Classification (GTDB taxonomy): domain Bacteria; phylum Bacteroidota; class Bacteroidia; order Flavobacteriales_D; family UBA2798; genus CAMBFX01. The sequence continues at coordinate 16,577 of CAMBFX010000039.1, forward strand.
GTATACCAAATTGTCCGCTCCATTTTTTTCCAAATTCGGAAGCGAAATTCATGTAGGCAGCGTTAATATTTTCGGTATATAAAAAATGATTTGTTTTTAAAGTGTCTACATTTTCAACATCATTGACTACATTAAAATATTGTGCGTTATTATCTGTCACCACATAACTGCTTTTTAAACCAGCTTCGAACTTTGCTTTTTTACCGATGGGATGAATATAATCAACCTTTCCCGATTTCACATCTACTTTAGATGGAAGCCGGCTCGTAAGAATCGCTGGAACGCTAATGGCAGCTCCAGCAGAATCTTTATACGTAGATTCATAATATTGTGTGGTTGCATTATTATAATATCCATAATCTAAATTAGCTGTCAATTCTTTGCCTGTTGAATCAATAGTCCATTTATAATTTATATTTCCAGAAATATTTTGCCATTTTTCATTATCGTCACTGGTAGTGCTTGTGAGACCCATGGATTGCAACTGTGCCTCATCCGAATAAATAGAAGTATTATTTAAACCTCCACTTTCATCCCCAGCAAACATTCCATTCATAAAAAAACCAATAGTGTGTTTTTTATTGGGATAAAAATCAACTGCAAATTTTGTATTTTGATTTAAACTTTGTGATTTACTCCATGATTTTTGATTGTAAATACTTTCAATGGCATCTCCAATTCTAAACTTACGATCTAAATCAAATACCCCAAAACCTTCGCGATAATTGGCCGCATAACTGGTAAAAATATTTACTTTCTCCCAACGATAATTAATATTTCCACCACCATTAAATTTAGGATAAAACCCTTGTGTGTATCCTGCATTTACTTTTCCATTCAGGCCGAACATGGTATTTTTCTTCATCACAAGGTTAATAATACCACCTGTGCCTGCGGCATCGTATTTTGCAGAAGGATTCGTAATTAATTCGATTTTTTCTAACTGATCTGCAGGCATACTTTTTAGCATATTGCTTACATCTTGCATCGATAAATAAGTTTGCTTTCCATCAATCATGATGGTCACTCCAGGTTTTCCTTTCATGGTAATATTTCCATCTTTATCGACCATTATTCCAGGTGAACGTTGCAAAACCTCTAATGCGGTGCTTCCTGCAGAAATAATACTATTCTCTACGTTCACTACGGTTTTATCTAATTGATGCTCTATAAAAGGTTTTTGTGCGGTAACATAGGCGGCATCCAAAGTTTCTGCATCTTCTAAAAATAAAATATCACCGACTGAATGTGTTTTCTTAGATTCGCTTAATTCAAAAGCATCCGTATAAGTTTTGGTATAGCCCACCATTGAAGCAGCCACTAAATAATTTCCGTTCTCCATATCTTCAAATAAAAAATCACCATTGACATCGGTAATGGTTCCTTTATGTAGGCTAGAGTCGGCCACTTTTAATAATAAAATATTGACGAATTCCTGAGGTTTACTGTCTTTATCGATTACTTTTCCATTAATGGTTTGAGCATTAGAGGTTGAAAAAGAAATCATCGAAATGATTAAGGCAAAACAAATTTTATTGAACATAGGTTATAATTTATCGGTACAAAATTAATTTCTGTAGAATGAGGTAATGCTAAAAAGTGATGAACGGAACAAAAAGGGGTTAAAAAAGGCGAAATTTCCTTTTACGCATATAATTATCCTTTAATTCTACCGAAGCAAAGTCAATATTAATTCCTGCTTCAAACCGGGGTAATTCTTGATAATTTATCGATTGATAACGTTTAAATAGGTTTGAAAGTCGATAATTACAATACAAAGAAAGTCCCCACCACCCAATTCGCACGGTAATTCCATAATTGAATTTTTCAACATATTTGAGATTAGACATGATGTATTTTCCACGCTCAAATCCATATTGGGTATTAACGGTGTCCACTACTTTATGGCGTTTGATAAAATTATATCCGCCAAAAGCACCTAGATCTAAATATTTACCTAAATGATCACCACGTTTGGGATCGAAATTAATTCGTGTAAATAATAATAATTCATAAGAAAGAACAATGAATGTTTCCTTTTTATGAATGACATCTCCTCCAAAAGTTTTATCCTCATTTTGACTTATCCGGAAACTCTTATAATCCAACATATTTTCAATTCCCCAAGAAAAAATATTGTTCAATTTGAATTTTGCTCGATCTCCGATTTGAACATGCCAACTTGCTCGAGAATCAATTGCTGAGCCAATTGAATCGGGTTGTCCGAAAATCATCCCGAAAGAATAAAAACCTGAATGATATTTTTTTCTATTGGGACCAATTTCTGAAAGAACGGTATCCGCATTTACGTTTTCTTCAATAAGAATTACCTGCGCAGAAATTAATTCTGTGAATGAAACAAATAGTATGATAAATAACTTTCTCATTTTATTTCATAGGAATTAATAAATCCACGGTAATAAAATCTAAGTTTAGATCCTTTAGGAAAATCATAAGTATTAACAGTTACCGTTCGATTATTCTCAATGGCCACCACATAATATTTATCTAAGTAGCCTTGCGAATTTTCGACATGATAAAAAAGATAATCGGGCACTGATAAATATATTGAAGAAGAGTATTGCGACATTAAATCATCGTTGATATGCAAAGAGGGTAAAACTGGATGATCAGGATCTCCGTTTTCGATTTCATCCTTTTGTCTTTCTTTTATATCGTAATAATTAGGAATGAAGGGAACATTGTAATTATAAAATTCTTTTTTTATTTCAACTATGATATTACCTGTGGTAGTGTCCTTAGTAACCGAAAAAGATTCAGGAATAATTTCCTTTTTTTCATTTATAAAATAAGCCGCTTGTGGAACGCCATTTCCATGGGCATAATCGTAATAAGGATAAAGATCCGCAGATTTCATTATTTCTTCTTTGATTCGCATACAAGTCCACTCTGGATGCATTTGCATCACACAAGCAGCAAAACCAGCCACTAGTGGGCTAGAAAAACTAGTTCCCATCATTTCAGAAATTTGTCGCGAATAAATGGCGGTTACATAACCATAGGCAGAAACCTCAGGTTTCATTCTAAAGTCTGCAGAAGGCCCATAAGAACTCCATGAAGCTTGAATGCCAGAATAAGGATTGAGAGCGCCCACTGTTAAAACACTATCGGCATCGGCTGGCGTACAAATTTTTTTCCAATCCGTTTGCCCTTCATTACCTGCAGAAACAACTACTAAAATTCCCTTTTTAGCTGCTAAATTAGCCGAACGACTGATTAAACTCGTTTTTCCATCCATGTCGTTTTGAAAATATTTTGTCACATCATATCCCAATGAAGTATTGATAATATTTGCTCCGTTTTTATCACACCATTCTACAGCAGCTAACCAATTTTCTTCATCACTAGTTCCTTCTGAGAAGTTTTTAGCAGTTCGAGCAAGAATAAATTCAGCATCGGGAGCTAATCCTAAATTAGTGGAATCCACTTTTCCTGCAATACAAGATAGAACCACCTTTCCATGTTCATTTTTACGAAAAACATTTTCTGTTTTACTAATGAAATCATAGGTAGTAGTAATTTTTACATTTTCAAAAAATTCTTTTCGTTCGAAGTCATCCTTCCCTAAACCTGTAAAGCCACCATCAATAATAGCAATTTTTATTCCCTTGCCAGTGAAACCATTCTTTGAAAATAGATTTCCTTGCATTCTTTCTATTTGAGAAAAAGCCAATTTTTGCAAACCTTCCTTATTTTCGAAATGATCTCCTTCCGTTAAAATAACTTTTGCTTGATTCATCATTCGAACTTCTTTTACGAATGAAAATGATTTTATGTCATTCATTCTTTTATCATCAGAATAAACGGCAATTCCGTTAAACCAGCGTGTAGAATAACTAAGAGAATCACAATAAAAAGAAATTTCATCGATGTATTTTTGTGAAACTGGCTTATCTGTTTCTTCAGTTAATGAAATACCTTGTTTTAATCTTCTTTCGATAGCCTCTTCGGTAAAATAAGTGTAGGGATCAAAATAAACATCTTTTTTATCTGTAAAAAAAACCCAGTATTTACCCTGTGAATAAGCATTCAAGGGAATAAATCCGATGACCAATAAAAAGAATTGAAAAAAGAATCTCATAATTTTCATAACTTAGCGCAGACACAAAAGTAATTGAAAAATGAATGTAATTGACTTAAGAAGCGACACAGTAACCAAACCTACTTCGGGAATGTTGGACGCGATGATGAGTGCTAAAGTGGGTGATGATGTATTTGGAGAAGACCCAACCATTCTTGCATTAGAAGAAAAAACAGCAAAACTATTTGGAAAAGAGGGGGCTTTATTTTGTACATCGGGTACTCAAACCAATCAAATAGGAATAAAATTACATACCACTTCTGGTGGAGAGGTAATCACACATAAAGAAAGTCATGTTTATAAATATGAAGGTGGAGGAATTGCAGTAAATTCATCCTGCTCAGTTAAATTAAATGATGGAAATTATGGTCGATTGACTTTGCAACAAGTAAAAGAAAGTGTCAATAATCCTTTGGATATACATTTACCCTTAACACAATTAGTTTCGGTAGAAGATACTGCCAACCGAGGTGGTGGCGCGATTTATGATGTTCATGAATTAAAATCTATTTCACAATTCTGTAGGGAAAATAAATTCAAATTGCATTTGGATGGTGCTAGAGTTTTTAATGCGTTGGTAGAAACGATGATTCCTACTTTAGAATACGGGAAACTTTTCGATACAATTTCTATTTGTCTGTCGAAAGGATTAGGTGCTCCTGTTGGATCTGTATTAATTGGCTCTAAGGAAGAAATGATACGCGCAAGAAGAATTCGCAAGGTGATGGGTGGAGGAATGCGCCAGGCAGGATTTTTAGCAGCAGCTGGAATATTTGCTTTGGATAATCATGTAGAAAGATTAAGAATGGATCATGTGCATGCTAAGCAAATTGCGGATGTTGTAAAAGAGTGTGATTGGGTGAAAGAAGTTTATCCAGTTCCAACCAATATTGTAGTAATCGTTTTAAAGCCAGAAATAGATTTACAAGGAATGATTCAAAAATTGAAAGAAAAAAATATTTTGGTGGTTGCTTTTGGTCCGCAGATGTTGAGAATGGTAACGCATTTGGATATTTCGCATCAGATGGTGGATAGGGTTTGTGAGGAATTGAAGAAGATGAAGTATTGAGTAGTGAGTAGTGAGTATTGAGTATTGAGTATTGAGTATTGAGTATTGAGTATTGAGTATTGAGTTTAAAAATTTGAAAATAAATTAAAGTGAAAACAATTAATAAGCTATATATTCTATTTACTATTTCAATCCTAATTTCTTGTGGGGGAAAAGAGGAAAAAAAAGCACCATCGGATGAAATGAAGGCGGAGGAAGTGGGTGATACGAGTAATGTAGCAATACTAGAATCAACAGAAGAATTAAATTCGGTTTCAGAAAAAGATAGTTTGACTTTTATTTCATTAACGATTGATAAAAAATTATCTTTCGAAGAAAAAGTAAATAAATTTATTGATAAGTATAAGTTGATGTATTCGGAAGTAGAAGTGAACAAACCGATTATTCCAGAGAGATATGAAAATAAATTTGGAAAGAAAATTTCTTTAAAGAAAAAATCCACTGTGAAATATGGAAAAGTTGAAGGAGTTTATCCTATTGCACAAATATGGTTTTATGAATATGCGGATTCTACATCCTGCCGAAATGTTTTGAATAATTGGTTGCAATGTTACGGATTTGATTGTACGCCTGTAGAATTTATGAAAGATTTACCGTCTATAAAAACTACACCTTCTTTTGCGATTATCAATGAAAAGGAGATTGTTTTCCTGCAATATCAATGTGAACATATTGGAAATAATTGGAGCGATATTAGAAAAGAATTGGAAAATATTTTTGGTAAAAAAACATATTATACCATTTCGCTGGAGAATTGTGGGAAGAAATTGATTTGGAAGAAAGTGGAGTAGAACCCCTCCGTCCTTCGGACACCTCCCCTAAGAAAGGGGAGGAATTTAAAATGAAAAATGTAAAATGAAGAGTTAGATCCTTCGTAAACTCAGGATGACAAACGCTTCGCTTATTATAAATCAGCTGCCAACGAATAACGAAAAATAAAAAACGAATAAATTCCTACAATGAACGCAGAAAAAATACTCGAATTATATAATGAAATGAATAATTTCGGAAGGATGATGAATATGCATTTTGAAGTGATTCGTCCTGGAGAAATTATTTACCATTTGGAAATTACTGCTGAACATTTAGCCACTCGCGAAGTAGCGCA
>CAMBFX010000040.1 GCA_945865695.1 Chryseobacterium gleum
TAAGGAAATGAATTCGAATGAATGGATGAGTACGCAAACAACGGCCTATTGTTTGATGGCTATTTCTAAATTCGTTGGAACTTCTGAAACAGATAAAACCATGAAATTTTCTTATTCTGCAGGAAGTTTATCTGAAACAAAATCCACACAAGCAGCAGTTTTTACCAATGAATTGAAGAAAGCAAAAAACGGAGATAAGATGACGATTAAGAATACAGGTAAATCTACTTTATTTGTGAAATTCGTTGCCGAAGGAATTCCTGTTGCTGGTGATGAATCATCTGTTTCAGATAATGTTTCTATCTCGGTAGATTATGAAACTCCAGATGGTGGTTCGATAGATGAAACAAAGATTGAACAAGGAACCGATTTCGTTGCTGTAGTAACCATTAAAAATCCAGGTACTCGTGGATATTTATCAGAGATGGCATTAAATCAAATTTTCCCAAGTGGTTGGGAGATTCATAATACCCGAATGGATGATTTTATTGGGGCAGTAGAAACATCTTACTCTACCTACCAAGATTTTCGTGATGATAGAGTTTATACTTATTATAATCTCGGTGCAAGCGAAAGCAAAACTTTTCGAGTAAAACTGAATGCAACCTATGCCGGTAAATTTTATTTACCAACGGTGAGCACTGATGCGATGTATGATAATACGATTCACGCACGCACTCCAGGAAGATGGGTGGAGGTGGTTAAACCTAATTGGGCGTTGAGTGCTAAGTAGAATGTAAATATTGAGATTTAGAAGAACACACTTCATCACGAAAATAATTATATAGAATATTTGTTCTGAAACTTCTCCCTTTTAAGAGAGGAACTGATAAATATTTTTTCGCTTTTTAGTTCGAAACATCCGCCAATAAAAGCGGGATGACTAAAAAGAATTAGAACTATTTTTTTTCACAGGAAGAAAATTATTTTTTTAGTAAAGATATTTTTACAATTTTAGCAGTAATTGACTTTCGGCCCTCCGATTAATTTTTAAATTGAATTCTGTTTAAATAAAAAAAGGTACTTCTTTCAAAGTACCTTTTAGTAGAAATCAACTATGAATTAAAACTATTCTCGTAATACGGTTACATAACCTGTTTTCTTTTGTGGTTCTGTATCCAAACATTCTCTTTGGTAGTTGACGATATAATAATAAACACCTTCTGAGGCATCATCCGAATCTATTTCTCCGCCCCAAACACTAGTTGGAGTGCTTGATTCAAAAACTAATTTACCCCAACGGTTATAAATTTTAATTTCATAAAACTCCACAAAGCCCATTGGATCTAATCCTGGATATTCTAGATAACCTAATTTAAATTTATCATTTATATTATCTCCATTGGGTGTAATAACATTGGGAACAAATATAGTTCCTTCAGTAATATTATCTGCCACAACAATGGTTTGTGAAAGTGTTCCAGTTTCATTACAATCAAAATCAAATGCTGTAAGTGACATCGTATAACTTCCAGGAACGGTATAGAAATAATTGAGCGTTGTATCATTGGTAAAAATAGTTCCATCACCCATATTCCAGATTAATGAATCTGCTCCAGAACCTGTAAAATTTACATTTACTAAAACCGTATCACTACAAAATTGCGGAGGAATAGGAGAGAAGGTGGCAGAGAATACTTCTTTTTCTAAAACTTCAACACTTAAATAAACCGTATCAGAAATATTACAAGTGGATGAGTCAATTCCAACATACATCACGGTATAATTTCCAATAGTAGTAAAAGTATAGGATGGGTTTTGCAAAGTAGATGTTCCTACACCATCTCCAAAATCCCAGTAATGATTAGGAGTACTTCCTCCTGTATAATTAACAACAAAGGGCGGGTCGCAAGCAATTACATTAGGAGCAGCATTTGCATTTGCGGTTGTATTGGTTGAGTTGAACGAAACGGTATCAGAAATGATTTCCATCAAACCACAAGTAAAATCGTAGGCAGTTAAACTAATAATATAAGTTCCATCAGTAGTGTAAAAATGATCTACCACTGTATCATTGTAAATAGTTCCATCACCCATATTCCAAATTAGTGAATCAGCACCCGATCCAGTAAATTCTAAATTCACTTCGTATGGACCACCTGTACACGGATCATAAGGGCCAACATCCAAAGTGGCAGAAAACACTTCTGGTTGTAAAATTTCTACAGATAAATAAACCGTATCTGCAATATTACATGTGGAAGAATCTATTCCAATATACATCACCGTAAAATTTCCTAAACCAGTATAGGTATGAGCTGGATTTTGCAATGTACTCGTTGGGCTTCCATCTCCAAAATCCCAAATATGATTTGGATTATTAGAACCAGTAAAATTTACATCAAAAGGCGGATCGCATGCAATAATATTTGGAGCAGCATTTGCATTTGCGGTTGTAATTGTTGAATTAAAAGAAACAGTATCAACAAATGTTTGGGTCAGGTTACAAGTGAAATCATAAGCAGTCATAGAAATAATATAATTTCCCTGATTTACATAAATATGATCCACAACTGTATCGTTATAAATGTTCCCGTCACCCATATTCCAAATCAAAGAATCGGCACCTGAACCAGTAAACGCTAGATTAACTTCATAATTTCCGCTTACACAAGGATCGTAAGGTGCAACGTCAAAAACGGCATCAAAAGTTTCTGCTTGTAAAATTTCTACTGTTAAATAAGCAGTGTCGGCAATATTACAAGTGCTCGAATCAATCGCTATATACATTACGTTATAAGTACCAACAGCTGTAAATGTATGCGATGGATTTTGTAAAGTAGAATTGGGTGTGCCATCATCAAAATCCCAAATATGATTAACAGCAGTTCCTCCATTGAAATTTACATCATAAGGTGGATCACAAGCAATAATATTGGGTGCTGCATTTGCGTTTGCCTCTATTCCTAAAAAACTAAATTCCATTTTAATTACTCCAATATTACAGTTGCTAGAGTTGTTTGTAGTAGACCATACTCCTGGTTGTGTTGGGAAATTATCGCTTCCTCCACATCCAGCGCAAACGGCTTGATAAATGATTCCATTTCTATCAAACCTTGAAGTTCCCCCATCTACATGTTCTGCTGGATTACCACCGAAAAAAGTGCCGTAAAGTAATGATTGCGCATCTCGTTCCAGAACCATAAAATAAAAATCACTTCCATCAGTGTTCGCATCATATGCATCACTTGTAACTGGAAGTCCATTAGTGGAACCTTCGGTATTAGTCGACCCTCCCCATCCAGAAACATAAATGTTATAGCAATTATCTACTAAGAATGCATTTGGTGAGATATTGACTGTTGTTGCTCCTGAACCAAATCTTGTGGAAAATATGGTAGCGCTTAGTGCAGGATTTAATTTATGAATAAATTGTCTTCCATTATTGTTGTTGTAAACTCCTGGAGAAACTGGCCAAGCACCTTTGGTTTGTCCTAAAACATAAATATCATTACTATTATCAATCTCGATAAGATAACTCTGATCATAACTAGCCGTTCCCAAATAGGTGCCGTTAATTCTAGCACCTGTTGCACCATTGAAGGAAATAATAAATCCGTCAATTCCTCCAGCTTTTACTGTTTGCAATGCACCAACAGTAACGGGGAAATTAATAGATTGAGTTCCACCAGTTACATAAACCACACCATTACTTGATTCTTTTATTCCATAACCAGCATCATCTGTGCTTCCACCAATATAAGTGGACCAAACTAATGTGGTTAATGTTGAATTCAATCTAAAAGCAATACCTTCTTGTCCTCCTGCATTTGCTTGTGAAAGTGATCCGGCTGTTGTAGGAAAATTATTCGAAAATGTAGAAGAAGCAATTAATGCATCACCATTATTTGCGATGATGATTTCACCTCTATTATAATCGCCATAATTAAAATATAAATTTCCGTCATTAATTCCATCTGTATCCGTTCCTCCCACAAAAGTGGATCCTATTAAACTATTACCTGCTGCACTTAAGCAAGTGACAAAAATATCAGACCCGCTATAGCCAATACCATTTGGAGAAGTATTTGGCCCACCATTAAAAGTATTATCGTAACACCCTGTGGTAACTGGAAAATTCGAAGATCCAGTGGTACCATAAATATAAAGATTATCATTGGAATCAACGAATAAACTATGAGGAGCGTCAGAGCTGTTTCCACCCAGATAAGTTGAAAATAATAAATTGGTTCCCGTGCTATTAAATTTACTAATTGCGGCATCAACGTCTCCTCCAGCAAGTGCATTTTGAAATGAACCAACTGTAGTTGGGTAACCGCCAAATGCAATACTTCCAGAGTATAAATTACCATTATTATCATAGGTAGCTGTATATCCCCAATTGTCGCTTGTTGCTCCTGAATAAGACGAGAAAATTAATGTAGGGTCAATGGTTAATTCGTAACCTTTATCATAACCATTAGGAAAATTGAATTGTAAAATAGTATTGGTTAGTTTATATTCACACGAAACATAAGTTTTTATTCCATTGATAATTTGCCAAGCAATTGGTTTATCTTCTATTACTTCACCTGCGTTAGTGCTTAAAATAATTTTACCATCTTTAATTTCTGGAGAGATACCGTTGTAATTCCATTTAATTTGTGCAACATCAGCTCCGGGCGCTACGACATAATCATATTTCATATATGGCGAATTACTATGGAATTTTAAATCGATTCCATCGAATAAATTTCCATACATAACCTCAGCATATAAACCAACGTTGGATGCCCATTTTGACTGATCAGATCCTTGAAAATAATTATGGTATACAGGTGATTTTTTTGATGATGTAATCTTGGTATTAAGATTAGATTGTATAAAATTTAATTCATAAGTATGACCGTGTACAGTCACGGGATCACCACCATGATGGTGATATTCATGAAACGCTTCAGCATCTTGTTGATTAATAAAAACAAATTTGGCTTTATTTTTTTCTAGCCAAACAGCCCCTCCACCAATTTTCGCCATATGCGAAACTTGAGATGGCCATTGGCCTTTGTTTTCAATATAATTCAGTTTATCACTGGTTACTTGAGCCGAAGTTTCAGTTAATGAAAGTAATAAGCAAATTGAGAGGAGAGTATAAATACCGTTTTTCATAGCTTTTATTTTGTAAAGTTCAAATATATGCTAAACAGACGAAATTTAAACCTATTTGGTTGCATAAACTTTGGAAGCAATGAAAATAGAATAATGCTGAATATAATTAGATAATTTGGTGATGACTTTGAGGGGCTGCCACCTATATGACTTTCACAATTTTTCCATCATTTGTTTGAAATTTACCAATCACATGATATTCTATTCCATTCGACCTCAAAAGTATTTCTATTTCTTGGGCTTTATCGGGCACTGCGCTTAACAACAACCCTCCATTGGTTTGTGGATCACTTAATGTCAATAAAGATTCACCAGAAATTCCATCCACTTTGCCAGAGTAACTACTCCAATTCCTCATGGTATTATCTGGATAAATAAATTGGGAAGTATAATGAGATAGATTTTCCATCAATGGAATTTTTGAATATTCAATTTCGGCAGATAAGTTACTTCCCTCGCACATTTCTATTAAATGACCTAGCAATCCAAAACCAGTCACATCAGTCATTGCGTTTACTCCTTCGATAAAAGATAATTTTTCTCCGATAGAATTTAATTCCATCATGGAATTTAGAGCGCGTTGATGATCCTCTTTTTTTACTACTCCACGTTTTGCAGCTGTAGAAAGTATTCCAACTCCCAATGGTTTAGTTAAAATTAAAATATCGCCTTCTTTGGCTGTGTTATTTTTTTTCAATCTTTTTTTGGTGGTGATTCCATTTACTGCCAAACCAAAAAATGGTTCCGGACTATCAATACTATGTCCGCCTGCTAATGGAATATTTGCTTGCTTACAAATTTCTCTACCGCCTTCTAAAACTTTTTGTGCTAATTCATTCGGTAATTTTCCAATAGGCCATCCTAAAATCGCAATGGCCATAATCGGGGTTCCTCCCATCGCGTAAATATCAGAAATGGAATTGGCTGCGGCAATTTTACCAAAATCAAAAGCATCATCCGTAATGGGTGTAAAAAAATCAGTGGTAGAAATTAAATATTGATCATTACCTAAATCATAAACAGCTGCATCATCCTTGGTATGATTACCTACAATCAATTTATCATTATCCGGAAATATAAACGATGAATTTAAAATCGTCTCCAAATCTTTTGGTGCAATTTTACATCCACATCCCGAACCATGTGAATATTGTGTGAGTTTTATTTCATTCGTTTCATTCATATTCTTCGTCTTTCATTTACACATTTACACATTTACACATTTACACATTTCTTCAAAATTTCCTCCGCCATCTTCTCTGGATTTATTTTTTCAATGGCAATTTTCACTATCGTATTTCCTTCTCTCTTTGATAATCCAAATTCATACGTTTTATCATAATATTTCAATGATATTTTAAATGATTCAATTAAATTTCCTTCTTCAATAAAGTTCAATGCATCTTTAGAGAATCTTGTATCTAATTTTCTTAAAATTCTTTCGGTAGCGGCATATAACTCTTCTTTTGGATATTTTCCATAATGTTCAGCAATATATTTTGCTCTTTCTTCAAATGGAACATCCAAATAATAAACTTTACAATTACGCATTTGAATAAATAATGTCGGTGGAATAATTCTTTGTCCAATTAATTTACTTTCATCTTCCAAAAATAAAATTTCATTTTTGTCAGTAGAAAGTAATTCCATCGCCAATTTATTTTCAAAATGTTCTTGTGTGGGTTGAGGTAATTCTCCAATGGAACCGAAAGAAGAACCCTTATGGTGAGCCAATTTTTCTAAATCAATAACTTGTAATCCCTTTTTTTTCAATTCTGGCAATACTAATGTTTTTGCAGAACCCGTTCGACCTCCAATGATATTTATTTTTCTTTCTTTTTTAAATTCTTCTAACACTAAATTTCGAAATGATTTATACCCGTTTTTTAGAGTGAAAACCTTATACCCATAAATTTCAAATAACCAAGCTATACTTCCACTGCGCATGCCTCCACGCCAGCAATGAACATAAATTGTTTGTTTTGTATCCGTTCCGTCACTCTGACACAGGTCAGAGTCTGCTTTAAATTTATTCAATTGTTCTAAATACCAAATCATCCTTGGTCCAAATATTTCTAATCCCTTATGAATCGCTTCTTGTCTTCCTGTTTTTTTATAAAGGGTTCCAACTATCGCTCGTTCTTCATTGGTAAAAAGCGGAATATTATATGCACCCGGAATATGTCCCTGCTCAAATTCTGCAGGCGTTCGCACATCAATGATTAAGGATTTTTTTTCTTCTTCTAAAAACTTTTCTATATCGAGGGCAGTAGGCATTTTTAATTATTCAGTTTTACGGTATTCTATCAAATTCTTGTCTTTCCTCCCTCTCCTTTGGAGAGGGTCGGGGTGAGGCTTCTTTTCAAACTCTTGTCTTTCATCTGCTAAAATCTGCGCAATTTGCTGCAAAAAAATGATTAAAGCGAATAAAATCTATGTCTTTAAATATTATTTTCAAAATTATTTGTGGCAAAATAATATTTCAATTTTACGTTGATTCTACCTTAATCATTTTCGAAATTTCAATAGCTCTATTTTTCACTTCATCTACATTCGCATTTTTCTCATCATAAGTCACAACAACTCCCATTCTACGAAAAGGTCGAGTAATAGGCTTACCAAATATTTTAATATCGCATTTTTTTTCTGCTGCTGCTTTTTCCAAACCGGTATATACTGGATTCGTTCCTTCGCTATGAGCAAGCAAAACTGAACTTGCGCCAACTCGCTCTAAGGTGATTTCCGGAATGGGTAAACCTAAAACAGCTCTGGCATGCAATTCAAATTCCGAAAAATTTTGTGTTCCAGCCAATGTCACCATTCCAGTATCATGAGGTCGTGGTGATAATTCCGAAAAATAGACGCCATCTTTTTCTGACACAAAAAATTCTACACCCCAAATTCCTGCACCTGTTAATGCATTGGTTACTTTCGCGGCCATTTCTTGTGCCTCTTTCAAGTGTTCTGGTTTCATTACACATGGTTGCCAGCTTTCTTGATAATCTCCACGCTCTTGTCGATGACCGATGGGTGGACAAAATAAAGTTGGGCCATTCTTTTGTGTCACTGTTAGCAATGTAATTTCATAGTCGAATGAAATAAATTCTTCTGCGATCACTTCAATAATATCTCCTCTTGATCCTTCTAATGAATAATTCCATGCTTTTTCTATCGCGTCTTCACTTTTTATTACAGATTGACCTTTTCCAGACGAAGACATTAATGGCTTCACCACACAAGGAATTCCAACTAATTTTGTTGCAGCTTGCAATTCTTCAAACGAAGTAGCATAAGAATATTTTGCTGTTTTTAATCCTAATTCTTTTGCAGCCAAATCACGAATGGCTTTTCTGTTCATAGTGAAATTCGCAGCTTTTGCTGAGGGAACCACTTGGATTTTTTGTTTTTCGTATTCGTAAAATCTCTCTGTGCGAATGGCTTCAATTTCTGGAACAATTAAATCAGGTCGATGTTTAGCAACTATTTTATCTAGCGCATCACCATCCAACATATTGATGATTTCTCTAGTATCAGCTACTTGCATCGCTGGAGCATTGTCATAAGAATCCACAGCAATCACATATTGTCCCAATCTTTTCACAGCAATAACGAATTCCTTTCCCAATTCGCCCGAACCCAAAAGCATGATTTTTTTCATCTCGATAAATTTTGATTTCAAAGTTAGTTTTTTTTATCAATCTTCTCTTCAATCCTCCCCTTTCCAAGGGGAGGTGTCTCGTCTTCGAGACGGAGGGGTCTGATTACCATTTAAAATTTATAATACCTTTCCAAGGGGAGGTGTCTCGCCTTCGAGGCGGAGGGGTCTGATTACCATTTAAAATTTATAATACCTTTCCACTCTGAGGTGTCTCGTCTTCGAGCCGGAGTGGTTTTATTGCGACTAAATTTTTTTTATTACTTTTTGTTTTATAAACTATTTCAAATCCACGGACAACGCCATCCTCCCCTTATCTTAGGGGAGGTGTTTCGTCTTCGAGACGGAGGGGTCAAAATGTATTTATTTAAATTTTTCCCTATCTTTGTCTAAATTCTTTCTCTATGAAAACCATCAATTATTTAACCACTTTTATTATCACCTCAGCGTTAATTATCTCTTCTTGCTCTTCAGGTGATGAAAAAGCAGAAAAATCGGAAGAAAATAAGGATTCTGTAGTAACCGATGAAACGGAAATGCCAATGATTGATGAAGTCGAAATGGAGTATATTTATGAAGTGACCAATACAAAAACAAAAAAGACAGTTACAATGTCTCAAGAAGAATATCTCGAATCTGGTATTTGGGAAAATTCAGATGTAACGATTAAGGAAATCCCAGTAGCCAAATAGTTGATTATGTAATTCATTTCCAGGTTCACTTTTTTCAACTAATCGAATAAATTCTTGCCATTGCCTTTTATCACAGACAAATCTGCTAATTCTTATTCTTTTTATTTTTCCATCTTTATTTCTAAAAAGTTTAGAACCATCAAAAGATAAATCCGAAATATGGTCAAAGGAATATCTCCAGGCAACAAATCCCATTAGAGAATAGGTCACTAATGATTTCTCTTCTAATTTAAAATAGGGCTGAAAAAAATACAATATCCCAACAACAATTACCATTACTCCAGGAACAACTCTTATGGCTTCCATTTTACCCGTTAAATTGAATAAAATAAAATTCAAACTGATTAAAATCAATCCCGAAATCACAAACGTAATCGCCCATCCTTTTGAGTAGTAATTTTCATGTAAACAAAAATATTAAAACTAAACTAACTAAACTAACTAAACTAAATAAACTAACTAAACCAACTAACAAAACCAACTAAACAATTATTCTTATCTTTACACCATGCTCCTACTCACACCAACTCATTGGAAAGACTACGAACTCCTTGATTGCGGAAACTTCGAAAAACTCGAACGTTTCGGATCACATATTACCATTCGTCCCGAGCCGCAAGCTTTATGGGATAAAAAATGGAGCGATGCCGATTGGAAAAAAAAGGCGCATGTTCTTTTTACACAAAAATCTTCTTCTTCTGGTGATTGGCAAAAACTAAAACAAGTCGCCGAGCAATGGAAAATTAAGTATTCTTTAACTTCCGAAATCGAACCTTCGACATCCGAAATTAGTTTACGTCTTGGTCTCACCTCCTTCAAACACGTTGGTGTTTTTCCTGAACAAGCGGTTAATTGGGATTATATTTTTAATGCCATTCAGGATTTAAAAAAACAAGGTATTGAAACTCCACGTTTCTTGAATTTATTCGCATATACTGGTGCGGCTTCATTGGTTGCAAAAGCAGCTGGAGCAGATGTTGTTCATGTAGATTCTATCAAGCAAGTAGTTTCATGGGCTAGAGAAAATATGGACCATTCTCATCTCTCCGATATTCGTTGGGTGGTGGAGGATGCTTTAAAATTCGTTTCACGAGAAGCAAAACGAGGAAATAAATACCATGGAATTATTCTTGATCCTCCTGCATTCGGACATGGTCCCAATGGAGAAAAGTGGAAACTCGAAGATAATATCAATGAAATGATGAAGGGAGTTATTTCTATTTTAGATCCCGAAAAACATTTTATGATTCTTAATGCTTACTCACTTGGATTTTCTTCTCTCATAATCGAAAATATGCTTAGTGATTTCGCTAAAGAAAATTTAGAAACGGGTGAATTATTTCTTAAAGCTCAATCAGGAATCACATTGCCACTGGGTGTGTTTGGTCGTTTCAGAAATTTCTGATGAATAATTTCGATTATATCATTGTGGGGAGAGGTTTAGCAGGAACCGTTCTTTCATTAGCATTAATTAAAGAAAATAAAAAGGTTTTAATTATTGATGAACCTTCCCTTTCTTCTTCGTCAAAGGTAGCTGCAGGGTTATATCAACCTATGACATTCAAACGTACAGTTGAAACTTGGGTTGGATTAAATTCCATTACAGAGGCAATTGAATTTTATCAATGGACAGAAGAATTGTTAGCAGAATCGTTTTTTCATCCACTTTCGATGTATAGGATGTTTAGCAGTTTCGAAGAACAAAATAATTGGGCATTGAAAGTTTCTGATTCTCGATTTTCTAATTTAATTGGAGAAAATAAGGATGAAGAAGCGGATAACTGTCATTCTAAATTTGGTTATGGCAACGTGAATCACGCAGGATATTTAGATATTCCGAAATTTCTGCAAGCAAGTGAAAAATATTTGAATAAACAGGAATCTATTTTAAATGAAAAAGTAAATTACCAAGAAATTCTTATTTTAGGAAATGGAATTTCATATAAAGGCAACTCCGCTTCTAAAATAATTTTTTGCGAGGGTTGGTTAATTAAAAATAATCCTTGGTTTGATTATATCCCAATGAAACCAGTAAAAGGTGAAATTCTAACGATTAATATTTCAGATAAGAAATTCAACTCTATTATCAGCGGTGGATTATTTTCTGTTCCAAGAAAAGAAGGAGATTATAAAGTAGGTTCTAATTATAATTGGAAAGAACTCAATGAAATTCCTACCGAAAGTCTAAAAAAGGATTTTGTAAATGAAATTTCTCAAATTTTAGATACAACTTCAATTTCAGTTACCAATCATGTAGCGGGAATTCGGCCAGCATCACATGATCGCAGACCCATTATTGGCCAACACCCAAAATTTGAAAATCTATTTTTATTTAATGGATTAGGTGCTCGAGGAGTAGCATTGGCTCCTTTCACTTCTAATTTTCTTGTTCAAAATCTTATTGCTAAATCCGAAATACCTTCTGAAATAAACATAAATCGGTTTTCAAAATATTTTAATTAATGGTTTTCCCCTTAAGAAATCTTAATTCCTTAATTTTTTCTTTAAATTTTAGTTCCCAATATTTTTCCATTTATTAGGAAATTTTTTCCATATTCTCTTTTGCTAATTTTGACTATAAAATTACTTTATGTATCCAGCACTAATCGGGTTCATCCTTACGCAGAAAACAAAAAAATTATCAATCTTAGAAACACCAAAAGAATTCATAAGGTGATTTATGAACAATTAAAATACATAATGCCCAATAAAATTGATTTGGATTAATAATTTTGTCGGTTTTCACTGCTAAATTTGTATGTTTACATTTCAATTTAAATAATTCATGGCAGTAGTCGGTGCTTTAATGGAGGAACTTCTTAAAATTCGGAAACGAATTAAACTCCGTACACCCATTCCACCTGAAGTGGCTCAAGAGAAAACTCTTCGAAGATTAATTCATACTTCTAGTCACACTTCGCTCGGTAAAGCCTATGATTTTTCTAGTTTGCTTCGAGAAAAGCATTTAATCGAAAGCTTTAGAAATCGGGTTCCCGTTTTTGATTATAAAAAATTATATGATGCTTGGTGGAATCGTACTATCGCAGGAGAAAGAGATATAGCATGGCCAGGTCGAGTAAAGTATTTTGCGCTTACTTCCGGAACTTCCGAATCAGCAAGTAAGCGTGTTCCAATTACCCCTCATATGCTAAGAGCAATTCGTAAGACAAGCCTTAGACAAATGCTTTCAATTCCCGATTTAGATATGCCTACTGAATTTTATCAAAAAGGAATTTTAATGCTTGGAGGCTCTTCCACTCTTAAACATAATCAAAGTGGGTTTGGTTGGGAAGGAGATCTTAGTGGAATTGTACAAAAAAGATTACCGGTTTGGGTTCATAATTTTTATAAACCTGGAAGAAAATTAGGCAGCATTCCAGATTGGAGTACTAAACTAGATGCAATTACAAAAGTCGCTCATAAATGGGATGTAGGAATTGTGTGCGGTGTTCCAGCATGGATTCAATTGCTCACCCAAAAAATTATTGAGCATAATAAAGTAAGTCATATTCATGAAATTTGGCCCAACTTGAACATCTACGTTCATGGAGGCGTATCGTTCACCCCTTATCGAGATTCTTTTTCTAAATTATTAGGGAAAGAGATTCATTATTTGGATACCTATCTCGCATCAGAGGGATTTATGGCTTTTCAAAGCTCTCAGAATAAAGAAGGAATGCAATTGGTTTTGGATAATGGAATTTTTTTCGAATTTATTCCTTTCACAGAAACTAATTTTGATGAAGAAGGACAACTTCGAGATCATCCGCAAATATTATCATTGGGTGAAGTTGATTTAAATAAAGATTATGCTATTCTGGTTTCTACTTGCGCAGGCGCCTGGAGATATTTAATTGGAGATACCATCCGTTTTAAAACTAAGGATGATTTTCAAGTAATTATTTCTGGACGAACGAAACATTTTTTATCAATGGTTGGTGAGCATTTATCGGTAGATAATATGAATATGGCCATTAATGCAGTGTCTAAAGAATTTGGTGTTTCTATAAATGAATTTGCTGTTTCGGGTATACCCTATGAAGGATTTTTTGCACACAAATGGTACGTGGGAACCAACTCAGTTATAAATACAGAATTGCTCCGCCATAAAATTGACCAAACTCTTTGTGAATTAAATGATGATTATGCCACTGAGCGTAAACATGCACTAAAAAATATTATTGTCGAATCCGTTCCGCTGGATAAATTTTATAATTACATGAAAGCGAAAGGAAAATTAGGAGGGCAGCATAAATTTCCTCGTGTTTTAAAATCCACTCAACTAAAGGAATGGGAGCAATTTTTGCAAACGGAGGTAATTTAACCGCATTAGTGGTTACTATTCTATTTTTATTGCTTGAACTTTTTTACTTTTAGCCTTTCGAAAATTAATACATCCCATGTTTCAAGCCGCTTTAGAAGGTATTTTTTTAGGTTTCACCTTGAGCTTTCTTGTTGGACCAGCTTTCTTTTTACTCCTCGAAGTAAGTTTGAGAGATGGTGTAAAACATGCCTTGTTTTTTGATTTAGGAGTTTTTATAAGTGATATTATTTTCGTTTATATTGCTTTCACATTTACGCAAGAAGTAGCATCACTTGAAAAACATCACCACACATTCGAAATCCTAATCGGTGGAATTTTCATACTATTTGGATTGTATAATATATTCCGAACTAAAGGCACAGAAATGCCAGTTGAACATGAAAACAAGCATCTTTCACGATTCAAATGGAAATATGTTAGAACCTTTCTCAAAGGATTTCTTTTTAATATCATAAATCCGGGTGTGCTTTTTTATTGGTTTGCGGTAACTTTCATTGGGCAATACAAAAATAATTTTGGAGAATATCAAATGATCGTTTTTTATTGTTCCATTCTCGTTTCATTTTTTAGTATAGATGTACTTAAAATCATTGGAGCAGGTTCGCTTAAAAAATTCATGACCCCCGAAATTCTTAAAAAAGTGAACCAAATCGTAGGAGTTATTCTTATCATTTTTGGAATGGCCCTAATTCTTAAAGGGGCATTTCATAACTACTTATAGATCTTATTTCCTGTAACCTTTGTATTAGTTTACGTTATACCAATTGTGTTTATAAAAAGAACAAGAAGATGTGTGTATTTTATAGATATAATTGGCATTAAATTGTTCGCAACTAAATTCCATTTAAGTTATATTACCCGAACAAGAAATTAATTTAGCATGGAATTTGAATGAGTAATAATATGAGTCTAAAATATATTTTGTTTTTTCTCCTTTTTGTGTATTTAGCCCCTTCTAATGCACAAATAATTAATGGCTCCAATGTTCCAACGGACGAACTGATAACTACGTATTGGGACGCAAAAAACAAAAAAATGAGAAGTCGAGGTAAATATAATTATGCTGGTTTTTCAGGAATCGGAAAGCAAGACGGAAAATGGGAATTCTGGTATGAAAATGGAAAACAAGAAGAAGTAGCTAATTATTCCAAAGGAAAGCTCCAAGGAAAAGTAACCAAGTATTGGCAAAACGGTAAAAAAATGCATGAAGGTTATTTTAAACAAGATGTCATCGATAGTACAATGAAATCTTGGTATGAAAATGGAAAAATACACGAATCAGGAACTTATTCACTGGGAAAAAAGACCGGAATTTGGAAATATTATGACTTATCGGGGAAGCCTACTCACGAGGAAAAACATCTGGATGGAAAAATTTATTTAATTAATTTTTGGAATCATAAAGATGAACAAACGGTTGAAAATGGAAATGGAACCAAAATTGAATATTATTCCACTCTCGAAACAGAAAAAGTAAAACCAATAATTAAATTAGAATATACGTATAAAAATGGCTTAGAAAATGGACCTTTTGTAGAATATAATCCACTAGGAAAAGTGCTTGCTCAAGGAAATTACAAAGAAGGATTAAAAGACGGTGATTGGCTGTTTAGTTTTAGTGATGGAATACTCTATAAAAAAGTTTCGTATAAAGAAGATTTATTTCATGGCCCTTATGAACAATATCTTATTACAGATACTTCCTATTTTGCTCAAATTACTGGGGATTATCAAAAAGGAAAAAAACAGGCAGAATGGATTTGGAAATTTTCCAATCAAAAAATCGATATGAAAGGAAATTTTGAAAATGATCTTCAAGAAGGATTTTGGTATTTTGGATATGAAAACGGAAAAAGAAATTACGAAGGAACTTTTTCAAAAGGATTACGTGAAGGAGAATGGAGTTATTATTATCAAACCGGAGAACTCTGGAAAAAAGGCACTTTTTCTGCCGACCTTAAGCATGGCGAATGGACTACATGGTATGAAGATGGAACTAAACTATCTAGTGGAAATTATGAAAACGGAGAAGCACATGGTGTTTGGACGTCATGGTTCGAAAATGGACAAATAAAAGATGAAGGCTCATTCAAAAAAGGAATCATGGATGGAGTTTGGAAAGGTTGGTATCCCAATGGAAAAATGTCCTACAATGGATTTTATAAAGATTCATTTAAATCTGGCTCATGGACATATTGGTTTGATAATGGAAAAATATTAGATCAAGGAAATTATAAAATTGTAACGCGAACAGAACAAATTAATGCAACAGGAACTACAACTTCCGAATTTAAAGAAAGTGCTAAACACGGAAAATGGACATCCTACAATGAAAGAGGGGAATTAATTTCTGTTGGTTCTTTTGATGAAGGAATCAAAGACGGAAAATGGATACATTACCAGCAAGGAGGTTTATTGGTTGCAACTGAAGTAAATTATAAAAAAGGAGAACTCCATGGAAAATCTACTACCTATAATCGTTCAGGAAAATTAGAAAGCGAACTTGAATACAAGGAAAATCAAAAACACGGTGACTCTAAAATCTATGATAAAAAAGGCAAACTACTTTCCCATAAAGTCTATAAAGAGGGTAAAGTTGATAAAGTGATTGTTGATCCATCATTGCCCAATAGGTAGGAAGAGCCGTAAGAGCGACAACTCACTAAGTCAAAACAACTATCTACCCAAAAGACCCATCTAGGCAACAATTCAGAAGATTGAAGGTAAACTAACTACCAAAAAGCTACTTAGGAGCGACACCGCAATAACTAAAAAAACATTGGTGTCACAAAGTTCATTAGTAGGGAGCCTCGATAACCCTAAGATAAACAACATACTATGACTACTTTTGTAGGTAATCCAAATCCGCCTTTTTCTTAATCAGCGTTGCTTTTTATATCAATCTCTTGACTTCTTTCTTTTTTTTCGTATATTTGCATCCTAATTACATATAAAGGTTAAAGCGAAGAGGGGACAGTGTCCCCTCTTTCTTTTGAAATATGATTACGAAAGAACAAATAGAAAAGATTATTAATGAGGCAAATAAAGGCACAGATCGCTTTTTAGTTGACCTTAAAATCGAAGTAGGAAACAAAATAACTATCGAAATGGATGCCTTTTCTGGTTTTTCTATCGGAGATTGTGTTAAAATTTCTCGTTTTATCGAAGAAAAATTAGATCGTGAGAAAGAAGATTTTGAATTAAATGTCTCTTCTCCAGGAGCAGAAAAACCATTTAAAGTGCCACAACAATATAAGAAGCATATTGGAAGAACATTAAAAGTGAAATCTACCGATGGAATAGAATTACAAGGACAACTTTTGAATGCCGATGAACAAAAAATTACAATTGAAACCAGCGCAAAAGAAAAAGTAGAAGGAAAAAAATCGAAGGAATTAATCGTTCGTCAAAACGAATTTCAAATCAATAACATTAAAGAAGCTAAAATAATCCTATCCTTTAAATAAACAATTATGGAAAGTTTAAACCTCATCGAATCTTTTTCTGAATTTAAAGAATTCAAGAACATTGATCGTGTAACATTAATGAGTATCCTCGAAGATGTTTTTCGTGGAATGCTTCGCAAAAAATATGGGACTGATGACCATATCGACATTATTCTTAACGTAGAAAAAGGAGATTTAGAAATTTGGATGAATCGCGAAATTGTACGTAACGAAGAAGTAGAAGATGAAAATACGCAAATCGCCTATTCTGAAGCCGTAAAAATCGAACCAGATTTTGAAATAGGTGAAGAATTGTCAGAGCAAATTTTCATTGATGATTTTGGACGTAGAAATATTTTGGCGCTTCGTCAAAATTTGATTTCTAGAGTACTCGATTTAGAAAAAGACACGATTTACAAAAAATATAAAGATAGAATCGGTGAAATTATCACCGGTGAAGTTTACCAAATTTGGAAAAAAGAAATTCTTATTTTGGATGATGAAGGAAATGAATTGATTCTTCCAAAATCAGAACAAATTCCTTCTGACTTTTTCAAAAAAGGAGATAATGCTCGTGCAGTGGTAATCAAAGTGGATTTACGTAACGGAAATCCTGTGGTTATTTTATCTAGAACTTCTCCAGTTTTCCTAGAAAGATTATTTGAATTAGAAGTTCCAGAGGTTTTTGATGGATTAATTACCATCAAGAAAATCGTTCGTGAACCGGGTGAGCGAGCAAAAGTGGCAGTTGAATCTTATGATGACCGAATCGATCCAGTAGGTGCATGTGTCGGTATGAAAGGATCTCGTATCCATGGAATCGTTCGTGAGTTGCGAAATGAAAATATTGACGTTATCAATTTCACAAATAATAACCAATTATTGATTAGTCGTGCTTTAAGTCCAGCTAAAATTACATCTATTGCGTTGGATAACGAAACGATGAAAGCAGATGTTTATCTTAAGCCTGATCAAGTTTCATTGGCCATTGGAAAAGGCGGGCATAATATCAAATTAGCGAGTAAACTTACTGGTTATGAAATCGATGTGTATCGTGAAGATGCCGATGAGGTGGATGACGTAGACTTAGAAGAATTCTCAGATGAAATAGATAGTTGGATTATTGATGAATTCAAGGCAATTGGTTGTGATACAGCTAAAAGTGTACTTGAATTATCAGTAGAAGAATTAGTAAAAAGAACAGATCTTGAAGAAGAAACAGTGAATGAAGTGATGAAAATCCTTAAATCTGAATTTGAATAAGGGTTGTTCACATAATGAGCTTGTTATTAACAGGATTTCTATAACAGTAGAATTCTAGTAATTTTGCAGCGTAAAAACAGGGATTAAAGAATGTCAGAACAAAAAACATCGAGGTTAAGTAAAGTGGCTCGCGAACTCAATGTGGGTATCGCTACTATTGTTGATTTTCTTAACACGAAAGGAATTAAGATTGATACGAATCCCAATACAAAAATTGAGGATAAACATTATCAAATTCTTTTATCAGAATTTCAATCTGAAAAAAACGAAAAAGAAAAATCACGTAACGTAATCAATACAGAGAAACGTGAAACGATTACTATCGAAAACACTCACCGTAAGGTAGAGGAATCCGATAATGAACCAGAAGAAATTCTGATTAAGAACGTAAATACTCAACCTACTCCAGAGCCTGAGTTGATTAAAACAAAGGTTGAATCCGATTTCAAAGTGAAAGTGGTCGATAAAATCGATCTTTCTTCATTGGAGAAAAAGCCAAAATATAAGAAACTAGAGATAACAGAGGAAAAACCTAAGCCGAAAGTAGAAGAGAAACCAGTTGAAGAAGTAAAAATACAACCTGAAGTTAAATTAGAAACTCCAGTCGAAAAAGTTCCTGAAGAACCAATTGAAATTGAAACCATCCGTGCAAAAGTCGATAAACTGGCTGGAACAAAAGTGATGGGTAAAATAGAATTACCAGTAGAAAAAGAAAAGAAAAAAGATACTGCCGAAGATGATCGCAAAAAGCGTAAGCGTAAACGTATCAAAAAGGTAAATATTGATAAAGCAACTCCAAGCACTAGTTTTGATCCAACCAAAAAGAAGGAAGGCGGATTCCAACCTGGAAATCGTCCTGCTGGTGGTGGTTATCAAGGCTACAAAAAAGGATCTGCGCCAAAATATCCAAAAACGGATAAACCGCCAGTTACTGAAGTTGATGTTCAAAAAGAAATCAAAGAAACACTCGCTCGTCTAAGTAATCAAGGAGGAAAATCTAAACGTTCCGAATTGAGAAAAGCCAAGCGTGTTTCAATGAGCGCTAAGCGTGAAGAAGAACGCGTAATGAACGAGGAACAAGAAAAGATTCTTAGACTTTCTGAATTCGTAACCGTTTCCGATTTAGCAAAATTGATGGATGTGCAAGTAACGCAGATTATCTCTGCATGTATGAGCCTCGGAATATTCGCATCTATCAACCAACGTCTCGATGCAGAAACAATCACAATCATCGCAGATGAATTTGGATATCAGGTAACTTTTGTGACGGCCGATGCACAAGAAAAAATTGAAGAAGCCGAAGATTTACCAGAAGATTTAATTCCTAGATCACCAATTGTAACAGTAATGGGTCACGTAGATCATGGTAAAACATCTTTACTCGATTATGTTCGTAAAGCAAATGTAATTGCAGGTGAAGCAGGAGGAATTACTCAACATATTGGTGCCTACGCATTGGAATTAGAAAATTCTAAAAAAATCACTTTCCTAGATACTCCCGGTCACGAAGCATTTACTGCGATGCGTGCACGTGGCGCAAAAGTAACGGATATAGCAATTATAGTTATTGCAGCTGACGATAGCGTTATGCCGCAAACAAAAGAAGCTATTGCTCATGCTCAAGCAGCAGGTGTTCCTATGGTTTTTGCTATAAATAAAGTTGATAAACCTGATGCACGCCCCGAAAAAATTCGTGAAGATCTAGCAAATATGAATATCCTCGTTGAGGATTGGGGAGGAAAATACCAATGTCAAGAAATATCTGCGAAAAAAGGACTTGGTATAAATGAATTATTAGAAAAGGTTTTATTAGAAGCTGAAATGTTAGAACTTACCGCTAATCCTAAAAAATTAGCAAAAGGAACAATCATCGAAGCAACCTTAGATAAAGGAAAAGGATATGTGGCAACCATTCTCGTTTCTGCAGGAACATTAAATATTGGAGATATAATGTTGGCAGGATGTTTCAGTGGAAGAGTAAAAGCCATGTATAACGAGCGCGGACAACAAGTAACCTCTGCCGGTCCTTCAACTCCAGTTACCATTCTTGGTTTAAATGGTGCACCCAATGCTGGTGATATTTTTAATGTGATGACGGATGAACGTGAAGCAAGAAATATTGCTACCAGACGTGAACAGATTATTCGTGAGCAAGGAATGCGAACGCACAAACATATTACTCTTGATGAAATCGGTAGACGTTTGGCTATTGGAGATTTCAAAGAATTAAATATTATCGTTAAAGGTGACGTGGATGGATCAGTAGAAGCACTTTCGGATTCATTATTGAAACTTTCTACAGAAAAAGTAATGGTGAGAATCATTCACAAAGGAGTAGGAGCAATCACAGAATCAGATATTCTTTTAGCATCTGCATCAAATGCAATTGTTATTGGATTCCAGGTTCGCCCTTCTATTGCCGCGCGTAAATTAGCGGAAACAGAAGAAATTGATGTTCGTTTGTATTCAATCATCTACAATGCAATCAATGAAGTAAAAGATGCAATGTCGGGTATGCTTTCTCCAGAAAAACAAGAAAAAATTGTGGGAACTGCAGAAATTCGTCAAACATTCAAAATTACCAAAACAGGTACAATTGCCGGTTGCTTTGTTACCGATGGAAAAATTACTCGTCAGTCAAATGTTCGTGTAATTAGAGACGGAATTGTTATTTTCTCAGGACATCTTGGTTCTTTAAAACGATTCAAAGACGATGCTAAAGAAGTAACTCATGGTTATGAGTGTGGTTTAAACATTGATAAATTCAATGATATTAAAGAAGGTGATTTAGTAGAAGCTTATGAAATCATTGAGGTAAAAGCTACTTTGTAAAATATAGTTGAAAATTAAAAAGCCGCAGATGTTGCGGCTTTTTTTTGAGTATTTTTCTTCAATGTAAACTGTTTGTTTTTTCATTACCATCTTCTTTTGTCATCCTGAGTAGCATTGAGTCTTCGAAAAGCGTATCGAAGGAGCCCACTAACAACTGACAACTGTTTTTCTTTGTTGCCAATTGAAAACTGCCAACGGCCACTTTCCCTAATCTTCCAATCTTGGCAACTCAATATCATCTTCCACTACAAT
This sequence comes from Chryseobacterium gleum, assembly GCA_945865695.1. Lineage (GTDB taxonomy): Bacteria > Bacteroidota > Bacteroidia > Flavobacteriales_D > UBA2798 > CAMBFX01. The sequence goes on from CAMBFX010000040.1 coordinate 21,574, forward strand.
TGCATCTGGCCAGTCAACTTTTATTTCATTCATAAAACTTTCTGCTTGCAATCGGGTTCTGAAATCTCCTACGCGCAAACGAAAATTGGGAGCTTTATAATTGATATAGGCAGGTTTTTCATTATATCTCGCCAAATAATCCGCCTTTTTTTGATTCACAGAATTTTTTTCTTGATCATAGAAAATTTGTAATCGATACCCAGCCATTTTAACCACATTCTGTCCGTTTTGTGGCGTGCCTTGATATTCGGTTAATGAATTTAATCTAGAATCACCAGATATATTCACAACGCCGTCTTTATTGGAGTAATTAAGATTAAAACTCGTTTGCACAACCGTATCTTTTTTAAAAACGATCAAACTGTCATCTCCTGTAGATGGCGAATATAATTTTAAGTCCTTCTCCTGTGAAAAACCACAAGTAAAAAGGACAAAAGATAAAAAAGATAACAAGATTAATTGCTTCATAAAAAATTAAATTCCAATAATTATGCCTCAAATATAGCCAATTCCATATTTTATTTTTTCAAATTATGCTAATCTTGAAAACTTCGTCTTATTTTTGGATTAAATTAACAAATACTAAAAAATTATAGAAAATGAAAAAGGTACTATTATCGTTTGTATTAATCGGGTCATTGTTGGCTCTAAATTCTTGCGGAGAAAAAGCAAAAGAAGAAAAATCTGATGAACAAGAGAAAACCAAAGAATCAAGCGATGAAGCTGTTGAGGAAACGCCTGAAGTAGCTGAAGTTTCTTGCGAGCAACCTATGCAAGATTTCATGGGTATGATTAAAGGTTCTTATACCGATGTAGAAGCAGCTTTAGATAAATTCGGAGCCGAAGGATTAGACAGAGCTGATATGGATATTTATGATTTAACAGAACCAAAAGCAGTTTCTTGCCAAAAAACAGATTCAGGTGAGTGTTGCACAATGGAAGCGGGTGCTGGAATGACCATCCGTACCTATGATATTTGCTGGACTGATGGAAAAATTACATCCATTGTCGACAAAGGAATGAGATAAATAATCGATTTTTTAAATCGATTTTCTGATACTTATCAACCACAAACCCGTAAATAATTTTTA
>CAMBFX010000041.1 GCA_945865695.1 Chryseobacterium gleum
CGATTTGAGCATCTAAAAAAGAAACTTCAGAACCTAAAATGGTATCAATGGCCATCCATCCTGTAGATCCGGCAACATCTTCTCGTAACATCACCCATTGAGTTGATGGATTAGATTGCCCTTCTATTTCATACCAATTCCAAGCAAATAATCCTGTTGATGGCTCATCGCAAAAAACATTTCTATGGTATGGACTTAAATTACTTTCTACTCCAAAAGTATCTACTAACGAAATTTTGTATTTATGTGCACGCACATTCACTAAGGCAGTCATATCATGGTATTCACTCAAAGTATCTTTATGAATAGAATCTAAAGCAATATAATTTCCTGATTGATCTTCTCTGTAAATAATATAAAAAGCAGCATCGTCATGGTTGGTTTTATCATAAAAGACAATATTGTGAGTCGAATTTGCATCAACAGTTACCATACAAATTTCGGGATTGCTCTGAGAAAATAAATTCGTTTGAAATAAACCTGAAAGAGCAAAAATGGAAAGGAGTAATACTTTTTTCATAATAATCGTTTTTATCTAATTTAACAGTTAGACGAATTTACAAAGGAAATAGTTGCAATTATTTATCTTAAATCGTTGAAAATAAAAAATTCCGAGATTATTCGGAGTTTTTATGGTATAATTGAGTAAGTACTATTCAGGCTTAAACGATTGGGCAATCTTAAATGCATTTTCTGCATCTTCTTTCGATTCAATTGGAGCAAATGGATTTCCACCTTCACCTTTAATCAAATAATTTTTTCCGTCTCCTTTAATCACTACCAAAAAATTATATCCTTCTGTAACTTTATCCATGAATTCTGATTTTTCGTGATAAAGAATAGCTCCATCTTTTTTCTCGATTTCTTTAAGTGTTCCATCAAAGCTATTCGCGTTTGATTGGATAACACTCCACTCCTCTTCAAACGTCTTTTGAGTAGGTACAATCATCATTTTACATTTATCACTAATCTTAATGTTTGGTACTTCAAATTCGCCATCATTGTTGTGCAAATTGGTCATACCAACACTTGCATCACCAGCATCAATGGTTCCTTTTACATCTTTCGTGTCGATTTTTTTAGCTTCTAATGATTCTTCGTTTGATCCTCCGCATGATGAAAGGATAAATGCTATAACAGCAATAGAATAAATTAATTTACGCATATTTATTTTTTTAAAAATTTAAAATCCATTCCAGGATAAATTCCCGCTTTATTTAATTGCTCTTCAATACGCAATAACTGATTGTATTTTGCAATCCGATCACTTCGCGATGCCGAACCCGTTTTTATTTGTCCACAATTTAATGCCACTGCTAAATCCGCAATGGTTGTATCTTCTGTTTCACCCGATCGATGACTCATCACCGAAGTATAACTATTATTTTTTGCTAGATTAACTGCTTCAATCGTCTCAGTCAAAGTTCCAATTTGATTTACTTTTACCAATATAGAATTAGCAATTCCTTGGTCAATTCCTTGTTGTAATCTTTTAGAATTCGTTACAAATAAATCATCACCTACCAATTGAATTTTATTCGCCACTTTATCTGATAATAATTTCCAACCCGCCCAATCATCTTCCGACATTCCATCTTCAATTGATAAAATGGGGTATTTTTTAATCCAGTTCATCCAATAATCTACCATTTCCTCAGATGACATTTCTTTTCCTGTTGACTCGAAGGAATATCTCTTTTTCTTCGCATCATAAAATTCAGTTGCAGCTGCATCTAAAGCAATATATACATCTTCTCCTGGTTTGTATCCTGCAGTTTCAATCGCTTTCAAAACAATTTCAATCGCTTCTTCATTCGAACCAAGATTCGGAGCAAATCCTCCTTCATCACCTACATTGGTAGAATGACCTGCTTTTTTCAAAACCGCTTTTAAGTGATGAAAAATTTCAGTTCCCATTCTTAAACCTTCACTGAAAGTAGGAGCGCCTACTGGCATAATCATGAATTCTTGAATATCAATTTTATTATCAGCGTGTGCACCTCCATTCAATATATTCATCATCGGAATAGGCAATGTATTTGCACTTACTCCTCCAATATAACGATACAAAGGTTGCCCACTTTCTAGTGCTGCAGCTTTCGCCACTGCCAATGAAACTCCTAAAATTGCATTTGCACCGAGTGCAGATTTATTTTCTGTTCCATCCAAAGATTGTAAAACCAAATCAATCATCACTTGATTAAAAACAGAAGCTCCATTCAATTCGCGATTGATGATGTCATTTACATTATGCACAGCTTTTGAAACACCTTTTCCCATACATCTACCTTTATCACCATCGCGCAATTCTACTGCTTCGTGTGCGCCTGTAGAAGCTCCAGATGGAACCGCTGCTCTTCCCATGATTCCGTTTTCAGTAATCACATCCACTTCAACTGTTGGATTTCCTCTTGAATCTAAAATTTGTCTTGCTTCGATTTTTGCTATGAAACTCATATTAAATATGTTGATTTATTGATTTGTTGATTTATAATTTAAATTCAAAATCCGATATTCGAAATTATTTATGCCATTACTTTCTTTCCTGCCTTCACCATATTCTCAATGAAATCATCAAAAAGATATCTTGAATCGTGCGGGCCTGGTGATGCTTCAGGATGATATTGCACTGAGAAAATCGGTTTACTTTTCATTCTTAATCCAGCAAGTGTATCATCGTTCAAATGAATATGTGTCATCTCCACATCTGGATTTTCACTTACTGATTCTTTTGTTACCATGAAACCATGATTTTGAGAGGTAACTTCAGCTTTACCTGTAATCAAATTTTTTATCGGATGATTTATTCCTCTATGCCCATTGAACATTTTTTGTGTTTTCAAACCTAAACTTAATGCGAGAAGTTGATGTCCGAGGCAAATTCCAAATACTGGAATATTCAACGCAACAATAGTTTTGATTAATTCTATTGAAGAAGGCATTGCAGCAGGATCACCAGGACCATTGGATAGCATGATTCCGTCTGGTTGAAATTTCATAATTTCCTCCAATGAAGTTTGCATTGGAAAAACTTTTACAAATGCACCTCGTTCTACTAAACAACGAATGATATTTTTCTTTACTCCGAAATCAATTAATGCAACGCGCTGAGAAGAATTTTTATCTCCTACTTCAAATGAAGAAGGTGTAGTTACTTTAGAAGATAATTCCAACCCTTCCATAGAAGGAACGGATTTTAATTTTTCTTTTAATGCTTCAATAGAAAAATCTTCAGAAGAAATAATTGCATTCATTGCGCCTTTATCTCTAATATGTCGAACCAACATTCTTGTATCTAAATCTGAAATCGCAACTAATCCATCCCGTTCAAAATATTTCTGCAAAGATGTTTCTGCAGAAGGACGAGAATACGTTTCAGAAAAAATTCGGCAAACCATTCCCGAAATTTTCATTTTCTCTGATTCAATTTCATCTGCATGCACGCCGTAATTTCCAATATGCGGGCTTGCCATTACCACAATTTGTCCGAAGTAAGATGGGTCTGTAAATATTTCTTGATATCCGGTCATACCGGTATTGAATGCAATTTCACCAGTAGTAGTTCCAATAGTCCCTGCAGCTTTTCCGTGAAAAACGGTGCCGTCTTCTAAAATTAATAAGGCTGGTTTTCTAGTTTGATATTTCATATGAAATAGTCTTGTTTTTTAATGGTCATATGGAGGTCGACAGAAATTTTAAATGATGATTAAATAACCTATCGAGTTCATAGTTCAAAAGTACGTTTAGCGATTGAAAAGCTCTTTTTTGTTGGGTTTAAAATGATAACAAAATGAACCTTGTTGTTGATAAGAGTTCGGTGGATAATAAAAGCAGAAACAAAAAAAAGGGATAACGTTTCCGTTATCCCTTGAATTATAGAGTTTAAAATTCTCATTCTTCGGTGCTTTCGATTGCCGTTTCAGTTCCTTCTTCTGCTTTACCTTCTGCTTTTTTCTTTGTACGACCTCTACGAGTAGTTTTAGCTTTCTTCTCTGTTTTCTCGTTTCCGTAGATTTCATTGAAATCAACGAATTCAATTAAACACATTTCAGCATTATCACCTAAACGAAATCCTGTTTTGATTATACGAGTGTATCCACCCGGTCTTTCTGCAATTTTAGGAGAGATGGTTCTGAATAATTCAGAAACTGCATCTTTATCTTTCAAATTAGCAAAAACAGTTCTACGATTATGTGTAGTGTCGTTTTTAGATTTAGTCACTAGTGGCTCGATGAAAGTGCGTAATGCCTTTGCTTTTGCCAATGTGGTATTAATTCTTTTGTGCTCAATCAATGAAGATGCAAGATTTGAAAGCAACGCTTTTCTGTGCTCGCTAGTTCTTCCTAAATGATTTACTTTTTTTCCGTGTCTCATAACTTATATTTTTTCTATTTCTTTTTCGAAACAGATTTCTAGTCTTTATCCAATTTATATTTTGCAACGTTCATTCCAAAGTGTAATCCTTTTGATTGAACAAGATCTTCTAATTCTGTCAAAGATTTCTTGCCGAAATTACGGAATTTCAATAAGTCATTTTTGTTGAAAGCTACTAGCTCACCTAAAGTTTCAACGTCAGCTGCTTTCAAACAATTCAATGCACGAACAGATAAGTCCATGTCCACTAATTTTGTTTTCAATAATTGACGCATGTGTAATGATTCCTCATCGAATTCTTCCACTTCTGCTTTTTCCAGAGTATCTAAAGTGATTTTCTCATCAGAAAATAACATAAAATGATGAATCAATATCTTTGCTGCTTCTTTCAAAGCTTCTTTCGGATGAATAGATCCATCAGAATTAACTTCCATCACTAATTTCTCATAATCCGTTTTCTGTTCAACACGATAGTTTTCTATTGTATATTTTACATTTTTTATCGGAGTAAAAATAGAGTCGATGAAAATCGTTCCAATTGGAGCGCTATTTGTTTTATTTTCTTCGGAAGGAACATATCCTCTTCCTTTTTGAATATTAATTTCCATTTGAATAGTAACATCTCTGTCCATATTGCAAATCACTAAATCAGGATTCAAAACTTGAAAAGATGAAGTGAATTTGCCGATATCGCCAGCAGTAATTTTGTCTTGACCTTTCAAAGAAATTACTACATGTTCGTTATCACTCTGGTTAATCTGACGCTTGAAACGAACTTGTTTCAAATTTAGGATGATTTCAGTCACGTCTTCTACTACTCCTTTAATAGTAGAAAATTCATGATCTGCTCCTTCGATTTTAACCGAAGTAATAGCAAAACCTTCCAATGAAGAGAGTAAGATTCTGCGTAAAGCATTACCAATGGTAATGCCATAACCAGGTTCAAGCGGACGAAATTCAAACAGACCTTTGTAGTCGTCTGATGAAATCATAATTACTTTATCCGGTTTTTGAAAATCAAGAATAGCCATGTTATTGGGTTATTTAGAGTATAATTCAACGATTAATTGTTCCTTAATATTTTCAGGGATCTGTTCGCGTTCAGGCATAGAAATGAAAGTGCCTTTAAAATCAGAACCGCTCCAATCTAACCAATCAAACTTTTTATTATTAGCAGAAAGTGAGTTAGTGATGGCTTCTAAACTTTTTGAACGTTCACGTACAGAAATGTTTTCGCCTGGTTTCAAACGGTAACTCGGGATGTTAACTACAGCCCCATTTACTGTGATATGACAGTGAGAAACTAATTGACGTGCAGCTCTTCTTGATGGTGCAATTCCTAAACGGTAAACTGTATTATCTAAACGAGATTCACATAGCCCTAATAAAACGTGACCAGTGATTCCTCTCATTCTTGCAGCTTCCAAGAAAAGGTTTTCAAATTGTTTTTCAAGAATTCCATAAATGAATTTTGCTTTTTGCTTTTCATAAAGCTGCACAGCATATTCAGATTGCTTCATTCTCTTCTTGCTCGGACCATGTTGTCCAGGAGGATAGTTCTTCTTCTCGAGAGCCTTGTCAAGATGACCAAAAAGATTTTCTTTAAATCTTCTGGAAACTTTCGATTTTGGGCCAGTATATCTTGCCATTTTCTTTTATTTATTCAATTACTATTAAACTCTTCTTTTCTTAGGAGGACGACATCCGTTATGAGGAAGTGGAGTACAATCCACGATTTCCGTTACTTCAATCCCGCTATTGTGAACTCCACGAACTGCAGATTCTCTTCCGCCTCCAGGACCTTTTACAAATGCTTTTACTCTTCTTAAACCATGTTCGAAGGCTTCTTTTGAACAATCTTCTGCTGCCATTTGAGCTGCATAAGGAGTGTTTTTCTTAGAACCTCTGAAACCCATTTTCCCGGCAGAAGACCATGAGATAACCTGCCCTGTTGAGTTACATAAAGAAATGATCACATTGTTGAACGTTGCATTTACATGCAATTGACCAACTCCGTCAATAACTACTTTCTTCTTCTTCTTAACGTTTGTATTAGCTGTTTTTGCCATAACCGTTCTATATCAATTATTATTTAGTTACTTTTTTCTTGTTCGCAACAGTCTTACGCTTACCTTTTCTTGTACGCGCATTATTCTTGGTTGTTTGTCCACGAACAGGTAAACTATTACGGTGACGAACGCCTCTGTAGCTTCCGATATCCATTAATCGCTTAATGCTAAGTTGAACTTCTGAACGAAGCGAACCTTCCACCTTTATTTTATCAGAGATAAAAGTTCTGATTTTGGAAAGATCACCATCATCCCATTCATTCACTTTTTTATCCAGATCAATTCCGGCATCATTTAATATTTTACGAGCAGTGCTACGACCTATTCCGAAAATATAGGTTAATCCAATCTCGCCTCTTTTGTTTTTAGGTAAATCAATACCAGCAATTCTTGCCATAACTTTTACTTATTATCCTTGACGTTGTTTAAACTTAGGGTTCTTTTTGTTGATAACGTAAAGACGTCCTTTTCTTCTGACCACTTTACAGTCAACTGAACGTTTCTTAATTGATGCTTTAACTTTCATTTGTTCTCTTTTTTCATTTTAATTGGTCAAATGTAATACGCCTTGCGGCTATTTCATTTTCTTTAATCTTTATTCTTTATTTATACCTGAATGAAATCCTTCCTTTAGTCAAATCGTATGGAGAAATCTCCACTCTAACTTTATCTCCAGGAAGAATCTTAATATAATTCATCCTCATCTTTCCAGAGATATGGGCTGTAATCACATGTCCATTTTCCAACTCCACACGAAACATTGCATTAGATAATGCTTCTACAATTGTTCCGTCCTGTTCTATGTTTGCTTGTTTCGACATATTCTTATTGCGCCATTGTTGGCATTGCTGCACCTCTACCTTTAATCTTTCCTGACTTCATCAAACCATCATAATGACGACTCAATAAATGACTTTCTACTTGCTGTAAAGTATCTAATACAACACCTACCAAAATCAATAGTGAAGTACCACCATAAAACATTGCAAACTGTTGCTTAATTCCGCATTGCATTGCAAATGCTGGAAGTATAGCAATAATTGCAAGGAAAATTGCTCCAGGAAGTGTGATTCTCGAAATCATACTATCCAAGAATTCCTCGGTATGTTTTCCAGGTTTAACTCCCGGAATAAATCCACCGTTACGTTTCATTTCTTCAGCCATATTTCTAGGATTAACCATAATCGCAGTATAGAAATAAGTGAAAAGAATAATCAATGTTGCGAATAGCGCGTTGTACCAAAATCCTTCATAGTTTACCAAACTTGCAAACCATCTTCCTTCAGTTGCTTGATTCACATAAAGAGGAATGAACATGATTGCTTGAGCAAAAATGATTGGCATTACTCCTGATGAATTTACTTTTAAAGGAATGTAATTTCTTACACCACCATATTGTTTATTACCGATAATTCTTTTAGCAAACTGGACAGGAATTCTTCGAGTTCCTTGCACCAACAGGATGGAGAAAATAATAACCAATAAGAATAGAACAATTTCAACTAATAATAATACGTAACCACCGCTTGTATGGCGAGCGACTAATTCTGTAACAAAAGCACCTGGGAGACGAGCTATAATACCAATCATAATGATTAAACTTATACCATTCCCTAATCCTTTATCTGTAATTTTTTCACCTAACCACATTACGAACATAGTTCCAGCAATCAATATTAATACCGTTACAGCAAAGCTAAAGTTTTCACTTCTTGCATATTCAGGAATTGTTGTTGCAATGTATCCTGGAGCTTGAAAACCTGCAATTGCAATTGTCAGAAACCTAGTGTATTGATTAATTTTCTTGTTTCCACTTTCACCTTCTTTTCTTAATTTTTGAATCGCAGGTACTGCAATTCCTAAAAGTTGCATAATAATGGAAGCAGAAATATAAGGCATGATACCCAATGCAAAAATGGAAGCTCTAGAAAAAGCTCCACCAGCAAATAAATCTATCAATCCTGCTAAACCAGAAGTGTTGTTTGCCAGCTCAGAAGAAATCACACCAGGAAGAACAACGAAAGATCCGATTCTGTAAATCAAAATTAACGATAACGTTAAAATGATTCGCTGACGAAGCTCTTCGATTTTCCAAATGTTTTGTAATGTTTTTATCAGATTTTTCATCCTTTTTTTGTGTCAGATTTGTAATTAAAGAGTAATTGCTTCTCCACTTTTAGATTCAATAGCTGCTTTCGCAGTGGCTGAAAATGCATGAGCTGTTACTTTCAATTTTCCTTTTAATTCACCACGTCCTAGAATTTTTATTCTATCGTTCTTACTTGCAAAACCATTTGCAGCTAGGAATTCCGGAGTGATTTCAGTTGCTTTTTTGTTATCGATCAAATATTGAAGAGTGTCAAGATTAACACTTTTATATTCTACTCTATTAATATTTTTGAATCCGAATTTAGGCACACGTCTTTGAATAGGCATCTGTCCACCTTCGAAACCAATTTTCTTTTGGTTACCCGTGCGTGCTTTTTGACCTTTGTGACCTTTTGTAGATGTTCCACCACGACCACTACCTTGTCCACGACCTAGTCTCTTATTGTTTTTTATTGAACCTTCTGCAGGTTTTAAGTTTGTCAAATTCATAATTCTGATTATTTAATCTCTGTTACCTCAACCATGTGTTGAACTTTTTTCACCATTCCTAAAATATAAACACTGGTTTCGTGTTCAACAGAATGATTCATTTTTCTAATTCCTAATGCAATCAAAGTCGCCTTTTGATCAACTGGGCGATGGATAGCACTCTTAACTTGTTTGATTCTAATCTTAGCCATTGTGTTAATTTTAACCGTTAAAAACTTTATCCATTGAAATTCCTCTTTGCTGAGCAACTGTATATGCATCTCTCATATTAATCAAAGCATCTATTGTAGCTTTCACTACATTGTGTGGATTGCTTGAACCATGACATTTAGCTAGTACATCTTTAATCCCAACTGATTCAAGAACTGCACGCATTGCACCACCTGCAATTACACCTGTTCCGTTAGATGCTGGTTTAAGGAAGACTTTTGCTCCACCATAGCGACCTTCCTGCACGTGAGGTACAGTGCCATTAACGATTGGAACTTTAATTAAATTTTTCTTTGCATCATCAATTCCTTTAGAAATTGATTCAGTCACTTCTTTAGCTTTACCTAAACCATGACCAACAATACCATTTTCGTTTCCAACTACTACGATTGCAGAAAAACTGAATGTTCTACCACCTTTAGTAACCTTTGTTACACGATTCACCGCTACTAAACGATCCTTAAGATCGATGTCAGTTACTTTAACTCTTTTTACGTTTTCTTTTGCCATTTCCGGTATTGTTAACTTAGAATTTTAATCCATTTTCTCTAGCTGAATCAGCCAAAGATTTAATACGTCCGTGATACAAGTAACCACCGCGATCAAAAACCACAGTTGAGATACCTGCTTTCACCGCTTTCTCAGCGATTTCTCTTCCTACCAATTTAGCTTGCTCGGTTTTATTTACTTTCTGAGCTGACTCATTTTTTAATGAGCCTGCAGCTGCGATTGTTTTTCCTGAAAGATCATCAATCAATTGAACATAAATTTGCTTGTTGCTTCTAAAAACAGCAAGACGAGGACATGAAGAATTTCCTGAGACCTTCTTTCTGATACCTTGACGAATCTTTTTACGTCTTAGAACTTTTTGTACTGGCATAACTTTTATTTTTTAGCTCCTGCCGATTTTCCGGCTTTACGTCTAACATTTTCACCTACGAAACGGATACCTTTTCCTTTGTAAGGCTCAGGTTTTCTCAGAGAGCGGATTTTAGCCGCGACCTGTCCGATTAATTGTTTATCGTGAGACTCAAGAGTGATTTTGGGTGGTTGACCTTTTTCTTGAGACGTTACAACTTTAACTTCACTTGGTAATTCAAAAATTACATTGTGAGAAAATCCTAAAGTAAGTTCAAGCTGTTGCCCGTTTACGTTAGCTCTGTAACCCACACCAATAAGTTCCTGTTCTAACTTAAATCCTTTTTCAGCACCTTCAATCATATTTTGAATTAAAGCACGGTATAAACCATGAGAGGCGCGAGATTGTTTTTCATCGTTTGCACGAGAAACAACAATGTTTTTACCGTCAATTGCAACGGTAATGTTTTTATTTTCGATCGGCTGAACTAGTTCGCCTTTCGGTCCTTTTACTTTCACCACATTTCCGTCCATTTTTACTTCAACGGCTGCAGGCACTGTAATAGGAAGTTTTCCAATTCTTGACATTTCTTATTCCTCCCTCAATTAATAAACATAACATAAAACTTCACCACCAATATGATTCTTTTTTGCTTCCTTATCGGTCATTACACCTTTTGAAGTAGAAAGAATGGCGATTCCAAGTCCATTTAATACTCTTGGCAGATTATCAGCCGCACGATAGTGTCTTAAACCCGGGCGAGATATTCTGTCAATTTTTTGGATTGCTGAAGTGCGAGTTGAAGCGTTATATTTCAAAGCAATTTTTATGATGCCTTGCTTATCATCTTCTTCAAACTTATAGTTCAGGATATATCCTTTTTCGAATAAAATTTTAGTGATTTCCTTCTTCAAATTTGAAGCAGGAATCTCTACCACTTTATGATTAGCACGAATTCCATTACGGATTCGAGTTAAAAAGTCTGCTATTGGATCTGTAGTCATTTTTTAAATATTATTAATTACCAACTTGCTTTAGTTACGCCAGGAATTTTTCCCATCAAAGCCATTTCGCGGAATACATTTCTGCAAACACCGAACTGACGGATATAACCACGAGGTTTGCCTGTGATTTGACAACGGTTATGTTTACGAATGTAAGAAGAGTTTTTAGGTAGTTTTTGTAAACCAACCCAGTCTCCTGCGGCTTTAAGGGCTTCACGTTTCGCAGCATATTTTTCAACCATTGCGGTACGCTTGCGATCCCTTGCTTTCATTGATTCTTTAGCCATCTTTCTTTATGATTTTTTAGTGAAAGGAAATCCAAACTCTTTTAATAATGCATGAGCTTCATCATTGGTATCTGCAGTAGTTACAAATGTGATGTCCATACCTAAAATCTTATTTACTTTATCGATATCGATTTCAGGGAAAATGATGTGTTCTTTTACACCGAATGTAAAGTTACCACGACCATCAAATCCTTTTGCATTAACTCCTCTGAAGTCACGTGTACGAGGTAATGAAACGGAAATCAAACGATCAAGAAATTCATACATTGTATCACCACGAAGCGTAACCTTTGCTCCTATTGCAATTCCTTTTCTCAATTTAAAATTTGAAATATCCTTCTTAGAATAAGTTGGAATTGCTTTTTGACCAACAATGGTTGTCAATTCTTTGATAGCTGATTCTACTAATTTTTTATCTGCAACAGCATCTCCTAAACCTTGATTAATTACAATCTTAGTGATTTTTGGGACCTGCATTGAACTTTTATAGTTGAATTGCTTTTGTAAAGAAGGAATAACTTCATTCTTATACATTTCTTTAAGTCTTGGTGCGTAACTCATTATTTAATAACCTCCCCGCTCTTTTTAGAATATCTAACGTTTTTTCCGTTTTCTAATTTACGTCCTGTACGAGTAGCTTTTCCTCCTACAACAACCATTAAATTAGAAATATTTATGGAAGCCTCTTTTTCAATGATTCCACCTTGTGGACTTTTTGCATTTGGCTTTGTATGGCGTTTTACCATATTAACTGCCTCCACAATTGCACGGCCTTTTTCGCGGTCAATAGAGAGAATTTTCCCTTGCTGACCTCTTGATTCACCTGATATCACTACCACGGTGTCGCCCTTTTTGATATGTAATTTCTTTTGCATGACTTATTATAATACTTCTGGTGCTAATGAAACGATTTTCATATATTGTTTTTCACGTAATTCTCTTGCCACTGGCCCGAAAATGCGAGTACCTCTTAATTCGCCTGTTGCGTTTAAAAGAACAACAGCATTATCATCAAAACGGATATAAGATCCATCCGGTCTTCTGATTTCTTTACGTGTTCTTACGACAACTGCTGGAGAAACTTGTCCTTTTTTCACGTTACCAGATGCAATTGCGTCCTTCACTGAAACAATGATTTTATCTCCGATAGAAGCGTATCTTCTTTTTGTTCCCCCCAATACACGTATACAAAGTACTTCCTTTGCACCGCTGTTATCTGCTACTGAGAGTCTTGATTCTTGCTGTATCATTTTTAAAAATTATTTAGCTCTTTCGATTATTTCTACCAATCTCCAACATTTGCTTTTGCTCAAAGGACGAGTTTCCATGATACGTACAGTATCACCGATATTGCATTCGTTCTTTTCATCATGAGCGACAAATTTACTTGTCTTCTTCACGAATTTGTGGTATTTCTCATGCATTACTTTTCTCTCAACAATCACCACGATGGATTTTTGCATTTTGTTACTGGTAACTACACCCACTTTTTCTTTTCTTAAACTTCTTTTCTCGATCATAACCGAAACTATTTAGTTGCCTCTTTAAGGCGTTTTGTCAATTCTGTTTGAACTCTTGCCACTTCTTTGCGTGTTGATGTAATCAACAACGGATTTTCAATTGGAGAAATAGTATGCGTATGTCTTAATTTGTTAAGCGCATTTGATTTCTCGTTTAATTTATCCTTAAGATCCTCAAGGCTTAAATTTGTATATTTTTCCTGTTTCATATTAACCTTCGTAATCGTTACGTACAACAAATTTTGTTCTTACTGGTAACTTTTGAGATGCCAATCTTAATGCTTCTTTTGCTACTTCCATTGGAACCCCATCTGCTTCGAAAAGGATTCTTCCTGGTTTAACAACTACCACATAAGAATCTAGAGGTCCTTTACCTTTTCCCATACGAACCTCTAAAGGTTTTTTGGTAATTGGTTTATCTGGAAATACTCTGATCCAAACTTTGCCTTCACGTTTCATGAAACGAGTTACGGCTACACGAGCAGCCTCGATTTGACGTGAAGTTACCCATTTTAGGTCCATTGATTTCAATGCAAAAGAGCCGAAAGCGATTTCAGAACCACGCTTTGCATTGCCTTTCAAATTGCCTTTCCCTTTTTGGGTTCTTCTGTATTTTGTCCGTTTAGGTTGTAACATTTTGCTTTACCTATATTATTTATTTCTTTTTTCTTCTATTATTGCGATTTCCACCTGGGCCACCTGCGTTTTTAGGACCTTGTGCTGACCCACCTAAAGCTTTGCTAGTCGCTCCGAAATTTGGAGACAAATCTCTTTTTCCAAAAACTTCACCCTTACATACCCAAACTTTTATTCCTAAAAGTCCAAATGTAGTTAAAGCTTCTCCTACTGCATAATCGATATCAGCACGAAGAGTATGAAGTGGAACACGACCTTCCATGAAAGTTTCAGAACGTGCCATATCAGCTCCATTTAAACGACCAGAGATTGTAACTTTAATTCCCTCTCCGCCCATACGAATAGCACTTGCCATTGACATTTTGATAGCTCTTCTATAAGAAATACGAGCTTCAATTTGACGAGCAACACCATCTGCTACTAAACGAGCATCAATTTCAGGTCTTTTTATTTCAAAAATATTTATTTGAACATCTTTCTTAGTAAGCTTTTTCAATTCCTCTTTCAACTTATCAACTTCTTGTCCGCCTTTACCGATAATCACACCTGGACGAGCCGTGTTGATAGTAACAGTAATAAGTTTCAAAGTACGCTCGATAATAATTTTAGAGATACTTGCTTTACGTAAACGCTCCATCAGATATTTTCTGATTTTCTCATCTTCTACTAGTTTATCGGCATATTTTTTTCCGCCATACCAGTTAGAATCCCATCCTTTGATGAAGCCTAAACGATTTCCTATTGGATTTGCTTTTTGTCCCATTTTATTTTAATTCAATATTATCTACAACAATTGTTACGTGGTTAGAACGCTTTCTTACGCGGTATGCTCTTCCTTGTGGGGCAGGGCGAACTCTTTTTAGCATTCTAGCGCTATCAACCATAATTTCTTTAACAACTAGGGCTTCTGAACTTTTTCCTTCATTCTTAATTTCCCAGTTAGCAATCGCAGAACGTAATAGCTTTTCTAAAGCTTTAGAAGAATGCATTGCATTATGTTGCAAAACATGCATCGCTTTTAAAACATCCACACCACGAATAAGATCGGCAACCAATCTCATTTTACGAGGAGAAGTTGGGCAATTACGGAGTATAGCAAGTCCTTTAGACTTACGTTCCTCTTTCATTTTATCTGCACTTAATTTTTTTCTTTGTCCCATTTCAAGTTCAATTAACTCTTAAATTTATTTTCCACTTGGTTTAGAATTTCCACTAGGTTTCGAGTCCTTCTTCGTTCCTGCGTGACCGCGGAAATTACGTGTTGGAGAGAATTCACCTAATTTATGACCTACCATGTTTTCAGTAACATATACAGGAATAAATGTTTTTCCGTTATGAACTGCTATCGTCAACCCAACAAAATCGGGAGTGATAGTAGAAGATCGTGACCAAGTTTTGATCACATTTTTCTTATTATTTGCCTGAGATTCCTCCACTCGTTTTGCGAGTTTATAGTGAATGAAAGGCGGTTTTTTTAGCGAACGACTCATACTTTATTATTTCTTCTTTCTTTCAATGATAAGTTTATTTGAATGCTTTTTTGGACTACGTGTTTTGTAACCTTTAGATGGCAATCCTTTTCTAGAGCGTGGATGTCCTCCAGAAGAACGACCTTCACCACCTCCCATTGGATGATCTACAGGATTCATAGCAACACCACGAGTTCTAGGTCTTTTCCCTTTCCAACGAGTACGGCCTGCTTTACCAGAACGAGTCAAGTTGTGTTCAGAATTAGAAGCAACACCAATTGTAGCTAAACAAGTAATCAAAATCATTCTAGTTTCACCTGAAGGCATTTTAATTACTGCATACTTTCCTTCACGAGCAGCTAATTGTCCATAAGATCCAGCACTACGAGAAATTGATCCACCTTTTCCAGGATATAATTCGATGTTGTGAATTAAAGTTCCTAAAGGAATTTCAGAAAGTAAAAGTGTATTTCCGATTTCTGGTGCAATACCTGGTCCGCTATTTACAACTTGTCCTACTTTCAATCCTTGAGGAGCGACAATATATCTTTTCTCACCGTCTTTGTAAAATAACAAGGCGATACGAACTGAACGATTTGGATCGTACTCAATTGTTTTTACAGTTGCAGGAATACCGAATTTGTTTCTTTTGAAATCAATTACACGATACATTTTTTTATGACCACCACCAATATAGCGCATAGTCATTTTTCCTGAACCATTTCGTCCACCTGATTTGTGCACGAATTTCAATAAACTCTTCTCAGGAGTTGATGAAGTAATATCATCAAAATTAGCCGCCACTTTGTGACGAGTTCCTGGAGTTACTGGATTTAATTTTCTAACTGCCATGTCTTACTTATAAATTTGCATAAAGGTCAATAGTATCACCTTCAGCAAGTGTAACAAATGCTTTCTTTTGAATAGGTACGTTTACTGTTGCAACGCCCTTATTCGTAAAGCGGGTCTTTTCTTTCCCGCCACCAATAACAATTGTGTTGACATTTTTAACGCTTACGTTATATGTTTTCTCCACAGCTGTTTTAATCTGGATTTTATTTGCATTACGATTTACATAGAAACCGAAGCGACCTTTTTCATTGCCACCTGTAGCTTTTTCTGTTATAATCGGTTTAATTAATATTGAACTCATACCCATTAATTATTTAAAATTGTTTCAATCTTCTTAAGGCTGCCTTCAAGAATAATAATCTGTCCTGCATTTAGAATATCATATGTATTAATCGAGTCTGCAGTAGTTACTTTACTTTTTGCAAGATTTCTAGAAGAGCGGTAAATTGAATCGTTATGTTCAGGAACGATAAAAAGTGTCTTTTTAGAATCTGCTTTTAAGTTCTTAAGGATAGAAATAAATTCTTTTGTTTTAGGTTTTTCGAATGAAAAATCTTCTAAAACTGTAATTTCATTTGCTTTTGCTTTATAAGAAAGTGCTGATTTTCTGGCAAGAACTTTAAGTTTTTTATTCAACTTAAATTCATAGTCACGTGGCATAGGTCCATGAATATTTCCCCCTTGTTTGAAAACACCAGATTTAATACTTCCTGCACGAGCGCCGCCGGTACCTTTTTGTTTTTTTATTTTACGAGTTGAATAATTTACCTCAGCACGTTGCTTTGTTTTACTAGTACCTTGCCGTTGATTAGCCAAGATTAGTTTTACATCGAGATAGATGGCATGATCATTGGGATCGATGCCGTAAATATCATCTGACAAGTTAGCCTTCTTAGAAGTAGCTTTTCCCTGTATGTTTAATATTGTTGCTTCCATATTACTTCTGTACAATTACAATTGAACCCTTTGGACCCGGTACTGAACCTTTTATTACTAAAAGATTTTTTTCTACTATTACGCGGACAACTTGTAGGTTTTGTGTTTTAACTCTATCACCACCCATACGTCCACCAAGGCGTTTACCAGGGAATACACGAGAAGGGAATGAACAAGCTCCCATTGACCCGGGTGCTCTCAACCTGTTATGCTGACCGTGAGTTTGACCTCCAACACCACCAAAACCATGTCTTTTCACTACCCCTTGAAACCCTTTTCCTTTTGACGTACCAACTACATCAACGAATTCTCCTTCTGAGAAGAAGTCAGCTTTCAATTCAGATCCAATATTTAGGTCTTGTTCGAAGTCTTTAAACTCAATTGATTTGATTTTTGGAGTAGTTCCAGCTTTCTTAAAGTGACCTTTAAGGGAAGCAGGTGTACTTTTCTCTCTACGCTCACCAAATGCAATTTGAATAGCAGAGTACCCGTCTTTCTCGAGGGTTTTTACTTGTGTTACTACACAAGGACCAGCTTCAATTAGCGTGCATGGCACATTCGCACCCTCGGCACTGTAAACGCTAGTCATTCCAATTTTTTTACCTATAATTCCAGGCATATTGTAGAAGTATTTCTTTTAATTACTAAACTTTAATTTCGACTTCAACACCACTTGGTAATTCCAACTTCATCAAAGCATCGACTGTCTTTGCTGATGAACTGTAAATATCAAGAAGTCTTTTGTAAGAGCATAACTGAAATTGTTCACGCGCTTTTTTGTTAACATGCGGGGAACGCAACACAGTATAAATTCTTTTGTGAGTAGGCAATGGAATAGGTCCATTAACAACTGCTCCGGTAGACTTTACCGTTTTTACAATCTTCTCAGCTGACTTGTCAACCAGATTATGATCGTATGATTTTAATTTTATTCTAATTCTTTGGCTCATTGAGCGTATTTATTATGCTGTTACTTTTCCTTTTGCTTTTGCGATCACTTCGTCTGCAATATTTCTTGGAGCTTCTGCGTAATGATCGAATTCCATTGAAGCACTTGCACGACCTGAAGTAATGGTACGTAATTGCGTTACATATCCAAACATTTCAGAAAGTGGAACCAAGGCCTTAATTGCTTTTGCTCCTGCTCTATCATCCATGCCTTGCATTTGACCACGTCTTCTATTCAAGTCACCCACAACATCACCCATATTTACTTCTGGAGTTACCACTTCTAATTTCATGATAGGCTCAAGAATAATTGGTGTTGCTTTGGGTAATGATTCTTTATAGGCAATACGAGCACACATTTCGAAAGAGAAAGCATCGGAATCGACCGCATGGTAAGAACCATCTTTCAAAACCACTCTCATACTATCTAATGGATAACCTGCAAGTACACCTGTTTTCATTGCTTCACGGAAACCTTTTTCAACTGAGGGAACGAACTCACGAGGAATATTTCCACCTTTAATTTCATTTACAAACTCAAGTCCAGTTTTCGTTTTATCAGGCTGAGGTTCGATTGTAAAAGCTATATCCGCAAATTTTCCACGACCACCGGTTTGTTTTTTGTAAACTTCACGGTGATTAACGGATCCTTTGATTGATTCTTTATAAGCAACCTGAGGCGCACCTTGGTTACATTCTACTTTAAATTCACGTTTTAAACGGTCAAGAATGATTTCAAGATGAAGTTCACCCATTCCGCTAATCACAGTTTGACCAGTTTCTTCGTCAGTTTTAACTCGGAACGTTGGATCTTCTTCTGCTAATTTATTCAATGACATACCTAGTCTATCAACATCAGCTTGAGTTTTTGGTTCAATCGCCAAACCGATTACTGGCTCAGGGAAATTCATTGATTCAAGAATGATTGGATGCTTTTCATCACAAAGTGTATCCCCTGTTTTGATATCTTTAAAGCCTACTGCAGCACCAATATCTCCAGCTCCTAAACTTTCTACTGGATTTTGCTTATTAGCATGCATCTGGAAGATACGAGAGATACGTTCTTTATTTCCGCTACGAGTATTAAAAACATATGAACCCGCTTGTAAAACGCCAGAATAAGCACGCATGAAAGCTAAACGTCCAACAAATGGATCGGTAGCAATTTTAAATGCTAAAGCTGCGAAAGGCTCAGATTCTGAAGGCTGACGAAATACTTCTTCACCAGTATCTGGGTGTGTTCCCTTGATGCTTTCTCGATCCATTGGGCTAGGAAGTAATTCCATAACCAAATCAAGCATTGTTTGAACCCCTTTATTTTTGAAAGATGAACCGCAAACCATTGGAACGATTTTCATATCGACCACTGCTTTACGAAGAGCATCTAAAATTTCTCTTTCAGTTATAGAAGAAGAGTCTTCAAAGAACTTCTCCATTAATTTATCATCATACTCAGAAATTGACTCTAATAAATTTTCTCTCCACAGCTTGGCTTCTTCCACCATATCAGCAGGGATATCAATTACTTTATAAGTCATTCCTTTATCTTCTTCATTCCAAACCATTCCACGGAAGTTGATTAAGTCAACAACACCTTCGAAATTATCTTCGGAACCGATTGGTAATTGCAATGGAACAGCGTGGCTTCCCAACATCTCTTTCACTTGCTTAACTACCATTAAAAAATCAGCACCAGCACGGTCCATTTTATTTACGAAACCGATACGTGCAACATTATAATTATTTGCTAAACGCCAGTTAGTTTCTGACTGAGGCTCAACTCCATCTACTGCACTAAATAAGAAAACCAAACCATCCAAAACACGAAGAGAACGATTTACTTCAACTGTAAAGTCCACGTGACCAGGCGTGTCGATAATATTAATATGATATTTATTGTCGCGATACATCCAAGAGCATGTTGTAGCTGCAGATGTGATTGTTATTCCTCTTTCTTGTTCCTGAACCATCCAGTCCATAGTAGCAGCGCCATCATGAACTTCACCAATTTTGTGATTCACTCCGGTATAATAAAGAATACGCTCGGTCGTAGTCGTCTTACCTGCGTCAATATGAGCAGCAATTCCGATGTTTCTTGTATATTTTAAGTCTCTTGACATAATCTGTTTATTCTCTTAATTAAAAATTAGAATCTAAAATGTGAGAATGCTTTGTTAGCTTCAGCCATGCGGTGAACTTCTTCTTTCTTCTTAAAAGCAGCACCTTCTTCTTTAGAAGCAGCAATAATTTCAGCAGCTAATTTTTCAGCCATTGATTTTTCGTTTCTTGACCTTGAATAACCAATTAACCATTTCATAGCTAGAGATTGTTTTCTTGCATCACGAACTGGAGTTGGAATTTGAAAAGTTGCTCCACCCACACGTCTTGATCTAACTTCCACAGCTGGAGTTACATTTTCAAGTGCTTTTTTCCAGGTTTCAATACCATTTTCTGTTGTTTTCTTCTCTACAATTTCAACTGCATCATAAAAAATATTGAAAGCAACATTTTTCTTTCCTTGAAGCATGATATTGTTAACGAATTTGGTTACCAAGATTTCGTTGAACTTTGGATCAGGCAGGATAATTTTCTTTTTGGCTTTACTTCTTCTCATATCTTATAAGATAAATCTTCTTTATTTTTTTCCTTTTGTAGTTGCTGCAGCTGCTGCACCTGCTTTTGGTTTCTTCGCTCCGTATTTTGAACGTCTTTGTCTGCGCGCATCAACACCAGAAGTATCTAATGCTCCACGAACGATGTGATAACGTACACCTGGAAGATCTTTAACCCTTCCACCACGAACTAGAACAATCGAGTGTTCTTGTAAGTTGTGACCTTCACCTGGAATATAAGCGATAACCTCCATTTTGTTGGTTAATCTCACTTTTGCAACTTTACGCAATGCTGAATTTGGTTTCTTTGGAGTAGTTGTGTACACCTTGGTGCAAACACCTCTTTTTTGAGGACAAGAAACCAAAGCAACAGACTTGCTCCGCTTTGATTTAACGCTTCTTCCTTTTCGAACCAACTGTTGAATGGTAGGCATATTTTCTGTTCGTTTTCGTGTTAAAATTTCTCCCCAGTACGTATTTTTGGGGTTGCAAATTTACTGGTTATTTTGAAGAAAGCAACAGCATTTGCCATTTTTTCAGAAAAAAGATGAGTTGATAAGTAATAATAACTGATTATTTCGATGTTTACTTTATTTATAAATATTAATTATCTGATAAATAGATATTTAAATAATTTAATATTTTGGAGTAGCAAATGACCTAACATCTGATTCTGTCACATTTTTTCCACTTAGGATGATTAAACGCTCCACAACGTTGCGAAGTTCACGAATATTACCTGTCCAATTTAGCTCTTGAAGTGATTTAATCGCTTTAGATTCAAAAGGTTTAACAGGGATGCCTTGTTCATCACAAATCATATTAGCAAAATGTTCGATCAGCATAGGTATATCGTCTTTTCGATCATTTAATGAGGGTACATGTATGAGAATCACACTTAAACGATGATAAAGATCCTCTCGAAAATTACCGTTTTGAATTTCTTTTCGCAGGTCTTTATTGGTTGCGGCCAGGATTCTGACGTTTACCTTTATATCTTTTTCGCCTCCAACTCGAGTAATTCTATTTTCTTGAAGAGCTCTCAGTACTTTTGCTTGAGCCGAAAGACTCATATCTCCAATCTCATCCAAAAATAAAGTTCCATTTTCGGAAGATTCGAATTTCCCAATGCGTTGTTTTACAGCAGAAGTAAATGCACCTTTCTCATGACCGAATAGTTCGCTTTCAATTAATTCGGAAGGAATGGCTGCGCAGTTCACTTCAACAAATGCTCCATTTTTTCGATTGGATTTTTCATGTAATTGGCGAGCAACGAGTTCTTTTCCAGAACCATTTCCTCCTGTAATCAAAACTCGAGCATCTGTAACAGCCACACGGTCAATCATATCAATAATTTCTTTGATAGATTTTGAGTTTCCGATGATTTCGGAAGACTTGACTTTACTTATTTTTTGTTTGAGAACTTTTGTTTCTTGAATCAGGTTAGTTTTATCCAAAGCGTTTCGAACAGTAACCAATATCCTATTAAGGTCTAGAGGTTTTTGAATAAAATCATAGGCTCCTTTTTTAATTGACTCAACTGCTGTTTCGATATTTCCATGACCTGAAATCATTACCATTGGCGAATCAATTTCTTCACTTTGAACTTTTTCAAGCAATTCAATTCCATCCATTTTCGGCATTTTAATATCACAAAACACTAAATCGTATGTATTTGCACGAAGCTTTTCTAAACCAGAAGGTCCATCTTCGGC
Organism: Chryseobacterium gleum; assembly: GCA_945865695.1. GTDB lineage: Bacteria > Bacteroidota > Bacteroidia > Flavobacteriales_D > UBA2798 > CAMBFX01. Next base: position 22,090 of record CAMBFX010000041.1, read on the forward strand.
TTCTTCGATTTCATACTTCTCGTATTCTAAAATTTCACGAAGAGCTCTTCGGATACTTTTCTCATCATCTATAATAAGGATCTTGGCCATAAATTTAAGTTCGGTTTACAAATATAGGTTATACCAATGTGATTAATAACTTAGGTAGTTGGTTGTTTTAACTTTTTCATTTTACTAGCCGATTGAATACTTAGATTAAGTTCAAAACCAATTAAAAGAATCGCAAAGAAATAATAGATGAATAGAAGAAGGATAATAATTGTCCCTAAGGAGCCATATAGTTTATTGAATGGGGCAACATAAGTCATGAACAAAGAAAATCCTTGTGAGAAAAGCCAAATCAAGATGGTACTAAAAATTACACCCGGTGAAAATAGTTTCCATTTAGTTCTTTCTGCGTTACCTACATTATATAGAATAGAAATTGCTGTAATGAATAAAAAGAAAATAATCATCCATTCAAGAATCCAAACTGTCCAAATTTCGACTGATGACCGAATGAAATCTGTTTCTTGAAGATA
>CAMBFX010000042.1 GCA_945865695.1 Chryseobacterium gleum
TTCTGAACCCAGCTCGCGTGCCACTTTAATCGGCGAACAGCCGAACCCTTGGGACCTTCTCCAGCCCCAGGATGTGACGAGCCGACATCGAGGTGCCAAACCACTCCGTCGATGTGAGCTCTTGGGAGTGATCAGCCTGTTATCCCCGGAGTACCTTTTATCCTTTGAGCGATGGCCCTTCCATACGGAACCACCGGATCACTTTACCCTAGTTTCCTACCTGCTCGACTTGTCGGTCTCACAGTCAAGCCCGCTTATGCTAATACACTCTTCGCACGGTTACCAAGCGTGCTGAGCGGACCTTTGGAAGCCTCCGTTACTCTTTTGGAGGCGACCACCCCAGTCAAACTACCCACCACACACTGTTCCCGTTTCCGGGTTAGACATCGAATAAATAAAGGGTGGTATTTCAACGTTGACTCCACCATGCCTAGCGACACAGCTTCAAAGTCTCCCACCTATCCTACACATCATTTACCCAACGTCAATGTGAAGCTATAGTAAAGGTTCACGGGGTCTTTCCGTCCCGATACGGGTAAGCGGCATCTTCACCGCTGCTACAATTTCACCGAGCTCACGGCCGAGACAGTGCCCAGATCGTTACACCATTCGTGCAGGTCGGAACTTACCCGACAAGGAATTTCGCTACCTTAGGACCGTTATAGTTACGGCCGCCGTTTACTGGGGCTTCGATTCAAAGCTTCGCCTTGCGGCTGACCTCTCCTCTTAACCTTCCAGCACCGGGCAGGTGTCAGGCCCTATACATCATCTTACGATTTAGCAGAGCCATGTGTTTTTGATAAACAGTCGCCTGGGCCAATTTACTGCGGCCCCACTTGCGTGGGGCACCCTTTCTCCCGAAGTTACAGGGTTAATTTGCCGAGTTCCTTAGCCGTGAATCACTCGAGCACCTTAGGCTTTTCGCCTTGACTACCTGTGTCGGTTTGAGGTACGGGTGGTTTTCGTCTGAAGCTTAGAAGTTTTTCTTGGAAGTTTGATTAGGGTTACTATCCCTTTGCCCAGAGGGCTCAGGGTACTATCACGTTCGACATTCTCTGCGGATTTGCCAACAAAAAATATATCTACTCGCTTTAACGCACTATTCCGTCAGTGCGCGAACCTTTCACTACTCCGTCACTCCTTCGCAACGAAACCAGTACAGGAATATTAACCTGTTGTCCATCGATTTTACCTTTCGGCTACATCTTAGGCCCCGACTAACCCTGATCTGATTAACATGGACCAGGAAACCTTAGTCTATCGGTGAGGGGGTTTCTCGCCCCCTTTATCGTTACTTATCCCTACATTTTCTTTTCTAGACGCTCCAATATGCCTCGCGACACATCTTCAATGCAGACTAGAATGCTCCCCTACCACTCTTTCGAGTTCATAGCTTCGGTAATATACTTAATGCCCGATTATTATCCACGCCCGATCGCTCGACTAGTGAGCTGTTACGCACTCTTTAAATGAATTGCTGCTTCCAAGCAAACATCCTAGCTGTCAATGCAATCGGACCACGTTAGATCAACTTAGTATATATTTAGGGACCTTAGCTGATGATCTGGGTTGTTTCCCTCTCGCCCACTGACCTTAGCACCCATGGGCTCACTGCTGAGTATATCATAAAGCATTCGGAGTTTGTCAGGGTTTGGTAGGCGGTGAAGCCCCCTAGCCCTATCAGTAGCTCTACCTCTTTATGACTAAACCTCAACGCTGCACCTAAATGCATTTCGGGGAGTACGAGCTATTTCTCAGTTTGATTAGCCTTTCACCCCTACCCTCAGCTCATCCAGAAGCTTTTCAACGCTTATTAGTTCGGACCTCCATAGCATGTTACTGCTACTTCATCCTGGCCAAGGGTAGATCACAAAGTTTCGCGTCTACCCCCACTGACTATTCGCCCTGTTAAGACTTGCTTTCGCTTCGGCTGCTCCGCTTAACGGATTAACCTTGCCAGTGAGGAGTAACTCGTAGGGTCATTATGCAAAAGGCACGCTGTCACGACACGAAGTCGCTCCAACCGCTTGTAGGCGTACGGTTTCAGGTTCTATTTCATTCCCCTGTTCGGGGTGCTTTTCACCTTTCCTTCACAGTACTAGTTCACTATCGGTCTCTCAGGAGTATTTAGCCTTACCAGATGGTTCTGGCAGTTTCAAACAGGATTACACATGTCCCGCCTTACTCAGGATACTACTAGGTAGCATATTATTTTCGTGTACGGGGCTATCACCCTCTATGGCAAAATTTTCCAAAATTTTTCCACTAATAATATACAGTCCACATTGTAGTCCTACAACCCCAAAGTTGCCGAAACAACTTTGGTTTGGGCTATTCCCATTTCGCTCGCCGCTACTCAGGGAATCACTATTGTTTTATTCTCCTCCGGGTACTTAGATGTTTCAGTTCTCCGGGTTTGCGCAATGCGCTACATCTTCAATGTAGCAGGTTGCCCCATTCGGAAATCTACGGATCGAGGGATGTTTGCTCCTCCCCGTAGCTTATCGCAGCTTATCACGTCCTTCATCGCCTCTGAGAGCCAAGGCATCCGCCATACGCCCTTAATTGCTTTTAAAAATTATTATTCGGTTACAATAACTTTTCAATCTATCATTTCAATATTTCAAAGAACGTTTTCCATTTACACGTTTGTAAAATGGAGTAGTGGAGAATAACGGATTCGAACCGTTGACCCCCTGCGTGCAAGGCAGGTGCTCTAGCCAGCTGAGCTAATCCCCCCAACTTAAATTAATTATAGGTAGTCCCGAGCAGATTCGAACTGCTGACCCCTACATTATCAGTGTAGTGCTCTAACCAACTGAGCTACGGGACTAGATTACTCAATACCCGCATGCTGTTGATGCACTTACTGAGTTGGGAAAAAGTGCAATTGAAGAAGACGAAGCAGCAAATTATCTGAGATAATTGCTCTAGAAAGGAGGTGTTCCAGCCGCACCTTCCGGTACGGCTACCTTGTTACGACTTAACACCAGTTACCGATTTTACCCTAGGCAGCGTCTTGCGACAACTGACTTTAGGTACCCTCAGCTTCCATTGTTTGACGGGCGGTGTGTACAAGGCCCGGGAACGTATTCACCGGATCATGGCTGATATCCGATTACTAGCGATTCCAGCTTCATGAGGTCGGGTTGCAGACCTCAATCCGAACTGAGACAACCTTTAGAGATTAGCATCTTGTTGCCAAGTAGCTGCCCTTTGTAGTTGCCATTGTAGCACGTGTGTAGCCCAGGACGTAAGGGCCGTGATGACTTGACGTCATCCCCACCTTCCTCACCGCTTGCGCGGGCAGTTTCTCTAGAGTTCCCACCATTACGTGCTGGCAACTAGAGATAGGGGTTGCGCTCGTTGCGGGACTTAACCCAACACCTCACGGCACGAGCTGACGACAGCCATGCAGCACCTCGCAAATTGTCCGAAGAAGGACCAGTTTCCTGATCTGTCAAAATGCGTTCAAGTCCTGGTAAGGTTCCTCGCGTATCATCGAATTAAACCACATGCTCCACCGCTTGTGCGGGCCCCCGTCAATTCCTTTGAGTTTCACCCTTGCGGGCGTACTCCCCAGGTGGATCACTAAACACTTTCGCTTGGACACTGACCGTATATCGCCAATGTCGAGTGATCAACGTTTACAGCGTGGACTACCAGGGTATCTAATCCTGTTTGATCCCCACGCTTTCGTGCCTGAGCGTCAATAATAGTTTTGTGAGCTGTCTTCACGATCGGTGTTCTGTGCCATATCTAAGCATTTCACCGCTACATGGCACATTCCGCCCACATCAACTACATTCAAGAACATCAGTATCAATGGCAGTTCCGAGGTTGAGCCTCGGGCTTTCACCACTGACTTAAAGTTCCGCCTGCGCACCCTTTAAACCCAATAAATCCGGATAACGCTTGCACCCTCCGTATTACCGCGGCTGCTGGCACGGAGTTAGCCGGTGCTTATTCCTACGGTACCTTCAGCTCTTTACACGTAAAGAGGTTTATTCCCGTAGAAAAGCAGTTTACAACCCATAGGGCCGTCATCCTGCACGCGGCATGGCTGGATCAGCCTTGCGGCCATTGTCCAATATTCCTCACTGCTGCCTCCCGTAGGAGTCTGGTCCGTGTCTCAGTACCAGTGTGGGGGATACCCCTCTCAGGTCCCCTATCGATCGTAGCCTTGGTGGGCCGTTACCCCGCCAACTAGCTAATCGAACGCATGTCTATCCCTGACCGTAATACTTTAATAACAAAGTGATGCCACTTCGTTATATTATGGAACATTAATCCGAATTTCTCCGGGCTATTCTCCAGTCAGGGGCAAGTTACATACGTGTTACGCACCCGTGCGCCACTCGCCACCCAGTATTGCTACCTGTGCTGCCGTTCGACTTGCATGTGTTAAGCCTGCCGCTAGCGTTCATCCTGAGCCAGGATCAAACTCTCCATTGTAAAATTGTTTGATTTTGTGGAATTAATCTCAGATGCATTAAAATTTAATTCAATGTACTTGCTGCTTCTATCTTGCTTCAAAAACTCAAAGAACTTTATATTGTGTGCCGGAGCAACTTTATTCAATATTTCCTTATTTGTAAGGGAGTGCAAAATTATATGCTTTTTTGATATCCACAAAAAAAAGATGAAAAAATTATGAAAATAATTTCAACACCTGTTAATGTTCTGATAATAAACTAATTAATTCCATGAAAGAATCAAGGCTTAATTATCGTCACTGGTTGTCAAAGGCTTATAAAGAACTTCCTGTTTTAAGGGGTTGCAAATGTACAGGCATTTTTTGAATAACCAAATAATAGATGAAAATAAATTTAAGGAATTGTTGAAGAAACTGGAATTACCTTACCGTTAAAGAGTTCCTTGCAGGAAATTGTGAAATGGATGATGAATTTGGCCATGTTTTCTGGCTTAATCTGGGTTTTAAAATCAGGAAATGCGGTTTTCATCATCTCTGTTTCAACAGCTCCAATGTTTAAGCAATTGGCAGAAATGCCTAATGGCTTTAATTCTTCGGCAATACATTCGGTTAAAGAGGATAACGCAGCCTTAGAAGAGCTATAAGTAGACATCCCACTAAACTTTAATGTTCCTGTGTGTCCACCCATACTACCTACAGTAACAATATGAGTTGATGAATTTAAATTGGGTTTTACAGTCTGTATTAAGTTAATCAAACTCCATACATTATTTTGATAGATAGAATTAAATATTTCGAGAGTTATTTCCCCTATATGTTTTACTTCTAGAATCCCTGCAGTAAAAACTATTCCCTTTAAATTATAATTCGTTAGTAAATTGGATATTTCCCTTTTATTATTGGATGAAAGGTTTGAAAAGTCACATTTATAAGAGAAAAGACTATCACTAGATAATTGAATAAGATTAGAGGTGTTTCTTGAAATTGCCAGTATATGAATTTGAGGATAAGATTCAAGGATTTCTTTTACACAAGAAAAACCAATACCTTTTCCTGCACCAGCGACAATAATTAAATCCTTTGTTGGAGAAACCACTTAAAAATTCAAATTAGCCTGCAATCATTAACCAAGCTAAAACAGCTAAACCAAGAATTACATATAAAAACCCAAGTGCTGAAACGCCACCGCCATCAAAAAAAGTAAATTCACTTCCATGTTCGTGATTGTCGTGTTCGTGATTATCGTTACTCATATTAGTTTAATTTTTTTTCAAATTTATGTAATTGTCCCCGAATATTTAGTGGTTTTAGCATTTGATTTTTAAACCGCAGAAAAACAAGTAATTATGGCATTTAAAGTAATTCATTTAACCTTTCAATTGTTATTGGATCTTACTGAAAATGGAAATTTAGTTACTTTGTAAACCAATATAAACAGAAAAATGAGATATAACTTAAGTGAAATTACTGCTGTTATAAAAGACAGAAGAACTATTTATCCGGAACAATTTTCTGATAGGAGAGTACATAAAGAGATTATTGAACAGATTTTAAATAATGCAATTTGGGCACCAACTCATGGAATGACACAGCCTTGGAGATTTAAAATATTCACGGAGGAATCTATAGAGAAATTAGGCGTATTTCAAGCTGATTTTTATAAAGAAAAAAATTCTGGTGAAAATTTTAATCAGGAGAAATATGATAAATTTTTAAATCGTCCAAAATTGGCACAAGTGGTAATTGCAATTTGTATGGAAAGACAGTTATCAGGAAAAATTCCAATTATAGAAGAGATAGAAGCAGTAGCTTGCGCTGTGCAAAATATGTATCTTACTTGTACAGCATATGGATTAGGTGCTTATTGGGGATCAGGTGGTGCAACCTATAGTGAAGAAATGAAATCGTTTTTAAAACTGGAAAGTAAAGATAGTTGTTTAGGCTTTTTATATATTGGTTATCCTTCAATAGAATGGCCCAAAAGTCATCGCAAACCAATTGAATATGTAACAGAATGGATGTAAAAATTAATAAGGTAACTTTACAAGGAAATCCTTTTTTTGAAATTTGTTTTCAGCGATTTCATTTCAAGTATTTTAAAGTAATTTATTTCTTGTTTTTTTGTTTCTCTTTTATTGATGTTAAGGCGCAGCCAAATCAAAGAGACACTTCAATTGCCTTGGTACAATATGGTAGTGAGTATTTACTCGATGATCATTTTTATCAAGCTTCGAAACTTGAAAAAAAAATCGATTCTTCAATCATCAATTTTCCAGATCAAAAAGCGGATTTAGAATTTGTAAAAAAAATATTTGGCTTCTACTTCAAGTGAAAGGATGATTGAAATTGATTCATTGTTTGCCATGCTAACCCAAAGATATGATTTAATAAATGAATTGAAATAATGATTTTTTATTTCAAGGATGAGTTTGCGAACGTGAGTCAAAAAGTGTTTGATTTAAATGGTGAATCTGTTTTCCCATCACATCAAATTTATCAAAAATGGAACATAAAAAAATCATGGAATTACTTAATCATTTTGAAAGACTCTTCATTTTCTTTAGTTTGAAATCAAAAAAACGAATTATACGCACCCAGTTTGCGAGGCAACGCTAAAAAAAATTTTGAGAAAGTTTCTTCAAAACAAGGCTGGAGAGACGGAAAACGTCATAATGGAGTAGATGTAAATTGTGATCAATGGGATAGTGTTTTATGCTCTCTTGAAGGAAAAGTGTGATTTTAGAAAGAATATTTGGGCTACGGTAAATTTGAAGTATTTCGACATTTTACTGGACTAGAAAACAATTTATGCTCATCTTTCAAATGTAAAAGTAAAACCAGGGTAAATATTGAAATCAGGATAATTGATTTGTTTGGCCGGAACCACGGCAAATTCGGAAGGAAGTCCTTTACATTTTGAAATGAGGTTTAAAAATAAGGTTTTGAAGACTGAAAACATAATCGATTTTAAAAAAAAATCTTAGAAAAGCGATTCTTTGCTCATTTGAAAAACGGGTAAGGGTTTCGTTGCCTTGACAATGGGTTAGTATCTGCTTAAAATTGCGAAAGGTGATTATCCACTTAAAATTGCTATCCGATATAGGATGGATATTACTACTTTTACAGAATTAAATAAAATTAGCAATAAGTCAAAATTAAAAGTTGGCGATGTCGTTTTAATCGAATGAAAAGAATTTTAATTATACTATTATTTGTCTTTAATTCATTTTTTGTTTTAGCGCAAGAAGGAATTTTGTCATTTGGGATGCAGTACAAACCTATTTTCTCAAACAATTTTATTGGAGCAGGTGAGTCAACGGGCGAAGTGGATTATTTTAGTGTTGTTAGAGCTCCTAAATTTGGACACTCTTTTGGGATGCAAATAAGAAGAGGATTTACAAAAATGTTCAGCTATGAAACAGGAATAAATTATGTAAAACGAAATTATTCGGTTGTTTGCAGTGATGATCAAAACTCGTTAAATTCTGAATTTGATTTTGGGTTGGTAGGATATGAAATTCCTAATCAATTATTAATTTACATTCGATTAGGAGAGAATTTTTATATGAATACAGCCACTGGAATTTCATTAAACTGGTTCGCTTCGGATGTTGCCAGCAGTAGTTCTAATGTTAAATTTATACAAAGGACTTTTATTAAACCGGGATGGTTAAAAGTGGCTTTGATAGCAAATCTTGGATTTGAATTAAGAACAGAAAAAAAAGGAATTTTCTATTTAGGGGCATCACTAACCAATCCATTCTATAATATCGCAACTACACAAATTACATATGATGAAAATTTATCGACTCCAGATAAGGAAATATTAATGGATTTAAGAGGAGGAATTTTTACTTTTGATTTACGTTATTATTTTAAATCAGATCCGATTAAAAAGAAAGTAAACGACAAAAAAAAATGAAAGTAAGTGGATTCACCATCATCAGAAATGCATTAAAATATGATTATCCTATTGTAGAAGCAATAAAATCTATTTTGCCTATTTGTGATGAATTTATTGTTGCTGTAGGAAAATCAGAAGATGAAACAAGAAATTTAATCTTGGCTATTGGGTCGGATAAAATAAAAATTTTAGACACTATTTGGGATGACTTCTTAAGGGAAGGTGGGCATGTTTTAGCAAGTGAGACAGATAAGGCATTTAAAGCAATTTCTAAAGATTCTGATTGGTGTTTTTATATTCAAGGAGATGAGGTATTGCATGAAAAATTCCATCAACCAGTTATTGATTCCATGTTAAAATGGAAAGATGACACTAAAGTGGAGGGTTTATTGTTCAATTATGAGCATTTTTATGGGTCGTATGATTATCTAGGAGATTCACGAGGATGGTATCAGCACGAGGTTAGGATTGTTAGAAAAGATTCGAAAATTTATTCATTTCGTGATGCACAAGGTTTTCAAAAACAAGGCCGGCCTTTAAAAGTGAAAGTAAGTGGCGGAAGTATTTATCATTATGGTTGGGTGAAGCATCCCAAATTTCAACAACAAAAGCAATTGAATTTTAATAAGCTTTGGCATGATGACCATTGGATGGATAAGAACGTAGATAAAGTAGATGAATTCGATTATTCACAAGTAGATTCACTGAAACTTTTCAATGGAACACATCCTGTAATTATGAAATCTAGAATAGAAAAGATGAATTGGAAATTTAGCTTTGATCCCACTCAAAAAAAACTAAGTTTTAAAAACAGATTCCATATTTTTTTAAAAAAATATTTCGGCATTTCTATTGGGGTTTACAAAAACTATCGAATTTTAAAATAGAAAAGCCCCGGAATTTCCGAGGCTTTCATTCTTTTTTTCAAAAATATTATTCAGTAACTTTAGTATCTGATGTTTGCTCCGTTTCTTCTGTAGGATTATCTGTTTTTTCTTTCTTATCCTTTTCATTTGTTTTATGAATATTAGTTGGATTCCATCCTAATGTTAAATATAAAGCAAAGAAACCTATTACATAGGCAACAATCACATGCCATCCATTTTTTACATAATTTACAACAGATTTCGCTTCAGGAAATTTACCTGTAATAGCAACCCCAGCTGATGACCCGAACCAAATCATAGATCCTCCAAATCCGACTGCATACGCCAACATACCCCAATCATAACCATCTTGTTCCAAACATAGTTTGGTTAGAGGGATATTATCAAATACAGCAGAAACAAATCCTAATGATAAAGCAGTTTGCCATGACGCAAGCGGAAGATCTTCTACAGGCATCAAAGAAGCAGTAGTTACAAGTGCTGTTAAGAAAATAGTTCCAGCAAAAGCATTTTTTATTTCTTCCCAAGGTGTTGAAGTAAAAAGTGCTCCAATTAATATTGCTGCCCAAACACCTACTGCAGGAAAATCAATAGTATAATTTGTAGCTATTGCACCCACTAAAATCATTAAAACGACTAATAATTTGGCCCCATTTATTTTCGTGCCCGATTTAGCTTCTGATTGTATAGGTTGAAAAGCATGCTGTTGTTTAGAAGCGAAATATCCAAAAAATAAAAATGCAGCTATTGAAGCAATGAATGCAGGTAGAACTTGTAATGGATTTACACCTTCAATCCACATAATAGTAGTGGTTGTATCACCTACTACAGATCCAGCACCACCAGCGTTACTGGCAGCAACGATGGCCGCAATATAACCCACATGTACTTTATTTTTGAATACGACTAAAGCAATTGTTCCACCAATCATTGCCGCAGCGATGTTATCTAGGAAAGAAGAAATTACCATGATTAGGAAAAGCAATACCAATCCTCCTTTCCAGCCACTTGGAAGATATTTCGGTAAGATTTCTGGGATACCAGAATCTTCGAAATGTTTAGCAAGAATTCCGAATCCGAATAATAATCCAATAAGATTTACTAAAGTTTTCCATTCGCCTTCGTGATGGTCATTGCCAACAATGTGTCCAGCAAAATCAAAACTGCTGTCTATTGAAAATTTAAGAAGAAGTACTGTAGTTAAACCTCCAAGTGCCACATACATGGTGTGGTTATGAAATAAAGCTACACCTACTAAGGTTAAGGCGAAAACGATAAATTCAATGCGAATCCCACCAACCATTGGCATTTCACTGCCACCAGAAGCAAATGCAACATAGGGAATCAGAAATAGAATTAAAACACTGAAAATTGTTTTAAAGTTGAGAAGAAGTTTCATGGTTTAGGGTTTTATTTATCGCTTCGAAAGTACTAATATTTTTTATGTGTGTTTAGGTCAATTTATCTTTTTAAATATTAAATTTTGAGGTTATGGAAGCTGAACTATGTTACACATTTGATTTAGAATTAATGAATGCCGTATCATCAAATAATAGTAAAAATGTTTTATTATAAAAGAATTTGGAAACGCTAAATAGATTGTTTTTCAGCGATTTAATCTCATAAAATCAAATGAATTGAATTACTTAAGAATAATCATTGAATAATTTGGTTTAATATTCAAATATTTAACGATATTTGCAACCCGAATTAAAAAATTAATAACCAGGGTTTCGTACCCAAAAATTTAATGTTATGTCAGTAAAAATCAGATTAGCGCGTCACGGTAAAAAAGGAAAACCTTTCTTTCACATTGTAGTAGCAGATTCTCGTTCAGCAAGAAATGGAAAGTTTATTGAAAAATTAGGAACTTATAATCCAATTCTTAATCCAGCAGTAATCGAATTAAATGTTGATCAAACTGTAAAATGGCTTCAAGATGGAGCAACACCCACAGATACTTGTAAAGCAATCCTTTCTTATAAAGGAGCTTTATATATGAACCACTTAAAAAATGGAATTAAAAAAGGTGCATTAACTCAAGAACAGGCAGACGCTAAGTTTGAAAAATGGATGAATGAGAAATCAGGAAAAATCCAAACTAAAAAAGATAAATTAGCTTCTGGTGCAAATAAAGAAGAGCAAAAGAGAATGGCTGCTGAAACAGCTGCTCGTGAAGCAAAAGCACAATCTATTTTAGCAAAACAAACTGTTGCTGAAACACCAGCAGTAGAAACGGCTCCAGAAACAGCTTCTGAATCTTCAGAAGAAAACGCTTAATTATCTTACCCTTGCAACCAAGGGATTTAATACAAATTGGTAAAATAATTAAACTCTCTGGTCATACTGGAGAGTTAATTATTTATGGGCCATCCTTTATACAGGAAATCAAAGATTTTAATATGCCAATTTTCGTAGAAATTTCTGGCGAGAAAGTACCTTTTTATATTGAAGAACTTAAACCCATCAATAAAGAAAGAGCTGTAGTAAAGTTTCAGTATGTGAATTCAGAAAAAAAAGCGTTGAATTTATTAGATAAAAATATTTTCATTGTTTCTAATAACATAGTGAAAGATAAAATGAAATTCGATTGGAAGGGATTTTTGGTAATTGACGAAATTTATGGTGAAGTAGGAGAGATGAGTTTTATTGAAGAGAATAGTAAAAACCCATTGATGATTATTAAAAACGGAACCAAAGAAATATTGATTCCTTATCGTGAAGAATTTATTGTGGGAATGGATGAAAAAGAAAGAGTTTTAGTGGTGAAGTGCCCAGAAGGATTATTAGATCTTTATCTTAAAAAGGATGAAGAAGAATGATGTTTTTCGATTCAAGCAATTTGACGTTCTTCATCAAATAAACGCGCAAAAAGTAAGTACCGACTCTGTTTTATTAGGTGCTTGGACCGATATAGAAAAATCAAATACAATTTTAGATATTGGAACCGGTTGCGGAGTTTTGGCACTAATGGTTGCCCAACGCAATTTGGAGGCAGAAATAATTGCAATAGAAATTGAACCTTCATTTGCACAGGAGGCCTTGGCCAATTTTACCAATAGTCGATTTGCAAAAAGAATTCATTTATTGAATGAAGATGTACGAAATTTTAATAAAAAGAAATTTGATCATATTATTTGTAATCCACCTTATTTTTCAGATTCCTTAAAGTCCGATATCGATTCTAGGAATAAAGTTCGACATGATTTAAATTTAAGTTTCGAATCGTTGGCGGAAACTTGTTCAAAATTAATGACGATGGACGGTAAAATTTCATTAGTCATTCCCATTGCAAGGAAACCGGATCTGGTAAAATCATTTTCCACCTTCGAATTGTATTTAGCGAGGTGTTGTGATATAAAGCATACAATTGACTCTCCTGTTTCTCTCGTCTTATTAGAGTTTCAAACTAAAAAGAATGAATTAGTTTCTTCATCTGAATTAATCATTAAAAACGGGAATGAATTTAATAATAGTTATAAGCAACTCTTAAGCGATTTTTTATTGGTATTCTAAAATAAAAAAAGCCTCACAATTGCGAGGCTTTTTAATATTTTTAAATTCAAATTACTTTTTAGAAAGTATTTTTTCTTTAATACGAGCTGCTTTACCAGTAAGCTCTCTTAAATAGAAAATACGCGCTCTACGAACCACACCTTTTTTGTTGATTTCTACTGAATCAATAAATGGTGAGTGAACAGGGAAAATACGTTCTACACCAATATTATTTGAAATTTTTCTTACAGTAAAAGTTTCGGTAACACCTAAACCTCTTCTTTGAAGAACAACACCTTGATATTGTTGCACACGCTCTTTGTTTCCTTCTTTAATTTTATAATTAACGGTAACAGTGTCTCCAGCCTTAAATTGGGGATGTTTGTTGGTTCCAACCAGCTCAAACGATAATTTTTGTAATAGTTCCATGATTCAATCAGTTAATAAAATTCGGGGTGCAATATTACGAATAATGTTTTATAAGAGCAACTCCGAAGAAATTATTATTTATAAACCCTAATAATAGTTCTTCTTGAAAGCCTGTACTCCTCATAATATAAAGTAAAACAGGTGGTTAACGAATATTTTTTGCCATTCTAATAGCACTCAACTCAAGTCACAATATATGTAGGATAATCAAAAGGCAAATCTGTGTTTATTTCAGTCCTACCGGCTCCGTTAGAATTATCAGGATTGACGGTAACGTCAATCTGTTTTTGAGGTTTAAATTTTGATTGATTAGGGTCGTTATGTTGCGCATTAATAGCGCCTAACTCTGAAAAAAAGAGAAAAATTGTTAAAAGTATTAAGCGGATATTCATAGTCGGACATTTTTTTATTTGGATTATATTAAATTTTACTAACAAAAACCTAATTTTCAATGCAAACTTGTTATCAACACGTATGACAATTAATTAAATTAAGAAAACAAGCCGGTTAAAAAAAACAAGGTGGTTAACGTAAATTTAAGAAATTACTTTCAGTTAGGAAAAAAGACGTATCTATTTGGAGTTTAGGTTGCTTCAGTTAGTGCACCGATAAATAAAAGCAGGAGGAATATTCATCGGGGTAAAATCAAGTTTTACGCTTTTAAACCTGGATTTCAACAGCTTGTGCGCATTTAGGGAGTATTGGAACTGTAAAAATGTCCCTGTTTTTGATAAATATTTTACAGATTGCGTTAAAATCGAGTTTTTTATTTGCGAAGGAATAACGGTAAATGGAAGAGATGAAATAATGTGATCTGCTGTTTCGAACCTATTTTTTTGCAAATATTCTCCAATTTTTTCAGCCGAATCGTTAATTAAAATCATTCGACGGTCATTTATTTCGGCCTCGATTTGTTCGCAAAAATTTTTTTGAGTTTCGAAGACTAATAAAATTGCATCAGGATGCATTTTTCTTAGAATTTCCTTAGTAAATATTCCAGTTCCGGGACCAAACTCAACTAGAATTCGTGATGAAGTAAAATCTATTGATGAAATCATTTTTTTTGCCAAAAAAATTGAGCTTGGGGAAATAGCACCAACTACTCTTCTCTGTTTCCAAAATTCCTTGAAAAATTTAAGTTTTTTTCGCATTTCTGTTAAAATCAGGGTGCGAATTTAATGATTATGAAAATAAAATCGGTTATTTATTTAGGGTGGTTTAAATATTATTTTGAACCATTTTTATGTTGTATTTTTGCTAAATGAAAAGGAAAGCCCGTAACTATTTACTAATCTACATTTTAGTTTTTATTGCTTACTCCTCGGTTTTTGCTCAGGACCGAAAATTGGCAGCTGATTTTTTTGATAAGGAAGATTTTGAATCTGCATACGAAGAATACAGTTTGTTATTTGAAAATTTTAAAGATGATATAGAAATTGAATATCGATTAGCTGTTTGTGTATTGAACATTAACATGCCTAAAACTGAAGCTATAAATTTGCTTGAAA
Source organism: Chryseobacterium gleum (assembly GCA_945865695.1). Classification (GTDB taxonomy): domain Bacteria; phylum Bacteroidota; class Bacteroidia; order Flavobacteriales_D; family UBA2798; genus CAMBFX01. The sequence continues at coordinate 14,659 of CAMBFX010000042.1, forward strand.
ATTTGGTTAAAAATGAATTATCTGATCCTAATGCGTTGTTCTTGTTGGGAAGAGCATATCAATATGAAAATCGATTTGAAGAAGCCATCAAAACATTTAGTGATTTTGAAAAGAAGGGCCAAGGATCGGAAGCAAACATTAAATCAGCAGGAAGGCAAATTCACCATTGTCAAAATGCTATTGAATTAATGAAATTTCCAATTGAAATTAAGTTTGAGAATTTAGGAATTGAAGTTAATTCTCCTTTTGCAGATTATTTTCCATTTGCTGCCTCTGATGAGTCGTTTTTAATTTTTAACTCAAGAAGGAATAACGGAGGAGATAGAAACAGTAACGGACATTTTTCTTCCGATGTTTATATTTCAGTTTCAAAAAACGGGAAATTCACAAAGGCAAAGACAATCAATAAAAAAATACTTACAAAAGAATTTGATGAAGAAATCGTTGGGCTGTCATCTTCTAACTCAAAGGCTGTTTTATATTTTGGAGGGCGCACTTCAATTGATGGTAAGTTGGGATTAGCGGACGTGAAAAACCATGATTTAACTGATAAAAAGAATCTCCCAGATGTCATCAATACTAAGCATGATGAAATATCAGCTTCTATTAATAATTTGAGTAAAGAAATTTATTTTGCAAGCAATAAACCAGGTGGATTTGGTGGAACTGATTTATATGTAACACGTTTACTACCTAACGGTGATTGGGGTGAACCTCAAAATCTAGGACCAACAATAAATACTATTTATGATGAAGATTTCCCAGTTTTTTCACAAGATGGTAAAATATTGTATTTTAGTTCAAATGGTCACACTAGCATGGGAGGATATGATATTTTTAAAGCTGATTATGATCAAGTGAAAATGAAGTATGTTCAGCCCAGGAATTTAGGCTTTCCTATTAATTCCACTAGAGACGAAATGAATTTTAGTATATCTGAAACGGGTAGATATGGATATATTTCTGCATATAGAAAGGAAGGCTTTGGTGATTTAGATATTTATCGAGTTACTTTTTCTGAAATTGAACCTAATTATACTATTTTCAATGGGAATATTATTCTGCCAGACGGAGAAACATTTAATTCAATTACTATGTTTGTTACCGATGAAAATACAGGGCAATTTTATGGGGAATATTTACCCAACTTAACTACTATGCGTTTTGTGATTATATTACCACCAGGAAAGTATTCACTAACTATTGAAACTGATAATTTTGGTTTATACGAAGAGAAAATTGAGGTGTTGGATAAAGACGCTTTTCAGTATGAAATCATTAAGGATATCGAATTAAAGAAATAAATTGAAAACTTGTTAATCACCCATTTCATTCTAATTATTTCCATTTTTTTATCATTGAAAGCATTCAACGATAAAATATTTTTCTATCAATTATCATTTTCTCCCTATGAAGTAAAACACAGTGGTAAATGGTTTAAAGTTATTACTCATGCTTTTATTCATGCGGATTTTACTCATTTAATTTTTAACATGTTTGTTTTATGGCAATTTGGAGAAGCCATGGAAATATCCATGAAAAACCATTTTGGCGTTTTGGGTGGATTATATTTTTTATTGCTGTATTTCGGAGGAATTTTATTTTCAACATTAATTTCTTTTTCTCGACATCAGGACAATCAAAGTTATATTTCTGTGGGCGCTTCTGGTGCTGTTTCTGCTTTGATATTTGCAGGAATAATAATGATGCCCGAAATGAGGTTAGCCCCGATTTTTTTTCCTTTTCCTATTCCTGGATTTATTTTTGGATTTATTTATATAACCGTTGAAATCATCATGGATAAAGTTGGCAAAACAAACATTGCTCATGATGCACATTTATTGGGCGCTCTATTTGGTATACTATTTATTAGCGTTTTGGATATTCAAATTCTAAAAGATTTTGTGGCATTCGTTAAATGGTATATTTCATGAAGAATAAAGTGATTTTTTTGGATCGAGATGGAGTTGTCAATAGGGAAAGGGGAGAATATACCTACCTTTTGCAAGATTTTAAATTAGTAGATGGATTATTAGAATCATTAGTAGAATTGCAAGAAAAAGGATATTTGTTTATTATAATAAGTAATCAAGGCGGAATAGCCAAAGAAATTTATAGCGCTAAGGAAGTTGAAATTTTAAATGGGTTTTTAAAAAATAAATTTGCATCATTTGGCATAAAATGGACAGAAATGTATTATTGTCCACATCATCCCGATTATACTGGTAATTGTTTATGCAGAAAACCTGATTCTGTTTTGATTGAAAAGGCGATTGCCAAATATAATGTAGACGTTTCTAAATCCTTTATGATTGGCGATAATGAGCGTGATATAATGGCTGCTGAAAAAGTAAATCTTAAAGGAATTTTAATAGAATCTAATTCATCTTTAAAAAAATTATTACCTTTATTTCCATAATATGGAAAAGTATCCTGTAATATATAATGGTGAATTATTTGAAGGTAATACTCCATTTCTAGACTCATCTAATCGCGCATTTCGATATGGAGATGCACTATTTGAATCTATTCGTATTATCAATGGAAAACCAGTATTTTTAGATGGACACATTTCTAGATTATTTGAAGGAATGCAAGTGCTTGGAATTACTCGCCCCATTGAATATAGCATTGATTTTTTTCGAAAATATATCAATGATTTAATTCTAAAGAATTCAATTACGGAAGGAGCTCGTGCAAGAATAACAGTATTTAGAAATGGTGATGGTTATTTTACTCCCAATGACAATACACCTTCCTTCACTGTTGATGTCCAGCCTTATTTACATAATTTTTATGTGCTTAATGAAGATGGTTTATCCATTGATATTTTCACAGATATTAAAAAACCAGTCAATAAACTTTCTATATATAAAACAGGAAGTAGTTTACTTTATGTAATGGCAGGAATTTATGCTAGAAGCAATAAGTTGGATGAGAGTTTAATTGTTAATGATAAAGGCAATATTATCGAGGCAAGTAATGCCAATTTATTTATAGTTTCTAATGGTGTATTATATACTCCTACATTGGCTGATGGGTGTTTAGCAGGAGTAATGAGAATGCAAGTGATTAATATGGCTTTAGATTACAAAATAAAAGTCTATGAGTGTAGTCTTACTCCGCAAAACTTATTAGTAGCAGATGAAGTTTTTATTACAAACGCTGTCAGAGGTTTACAATGGGTTGGAAGTTATCGTCAAAAGAGATACTACAATAAAATTACTCGTGATTTAGTAGAAAAGCTCAATCGTAGTTTGTTAGATTAAATTCGTTTTGATTAAAATCATTTCAGTACTCCCATTTTATTTACTATTTTAGTCGGATAAATTCTGACTATGAAACAAATCCTTCTTTTTACCTTTTTTCTGCTTTGCATAAAAACTGTTTTTTCTCAATCCGAATACAGTTCATTTACTTCAACAGGAAGAGGCGGAGCAACCACTTTTGCCACCGATTATCAAGCGGTGGGTATAAATCCAGCCAATCTAGGTTGGACATGGGATTTCGAAGAAAAAAAAGTGGCTTGGGGATTGGCTGAATCTAGTTATTCACTTCACTCGGAAGCCTTAACTAAACAACAATTGCGAGATATGATTAGTAGCACAATCAAAGGCAACGGTTCAGATTTTACTCGAGCAGAAAAAATTCAAGCCGCAAGAGATTTTACGGAAACTGGATTTTCATTTAATGCAGATTTAGGATCTTTCGGTATTGCTTTTACGGGTAAGAAATTAGGTGGAATAGGTTTTCGTGTAAACGATAGACTTCAATGGAATTCAACATTTGGTAAAACAGCCGCAGATATTTTATTTTTAGGTTACAATGCAGATTATTTTGATAAGTTAATAATTCGAGATTCTCTTGGAAATATTGATACTATAGCCAATTCTGAAACCTACGAGTCAACATCGGACACCATTTTAAGTGGTTTTAATTCCGTGCCTAAATTATTATCTGAAGTAATGAACGGGTCTCAAATGAAAATGTCATGGATGCGCGAATGGAATTTATCTTACGGAAGAAAATTATTTGAAGTGGATAGTACTTTTGCCCTGTATGCTGGAGTAGGAATAAAATATTTTCAAGGATTGGCTTATTTAGATATTCGTTCAGAAAATAATCAGTTAGATGCTTTTTCAGCCATGTCGCCAGTGTTTGGAATTGATTATGGATCTGCAGCAAATTTGAATCCTTCTAATGTTGCTGGAAATGGAATGAAACCAGTAGGACATGGCTTTGGATTTGATATTGGAGTAAATGCAGTTTTATTTAATAAATTAAAATTAGGCGTAGCGGTTACAAATATTGGCTCTATGACTTGGGACGGGAATGTTTATACAGTAAAAGATACTTTGCTTTACGATACCCAAAATACAGGTTTAGAAAATTACAATATTTTCACTCAATTAGGAGATATCCTAGGGGAAAAAGGCTTATTTAAATACGAAGGTTTAGCAGAAAGAACAGTAAAATTACCTACTGCATTACGATTGGGAGCAAGTATGAAAATAGGCAAGATTCTTGAATTAGGTACTGATATAATTGTTCCAATGAATGACGAAGCAGCGAATTTTAATAAAGCGATGATTGGTTTTGGTGGTGATTTTAAACCAATCAAATGGTTAAGGCTTCAAGCTGGATTTATGTCGGGTGGGAATTATGATTTTCAAATTCCAGTTGGAATTACTTTCATTGCAAAAAATGGAACCTATGAAGCTGGTTTTGCCTCAAGAGATGCAATTACTTTCTTCTCACAAAATGGACCTACACTTTCACTGAGTATGGGTTTTATTCGTTGGAGAATTTAAAATTAGCTATATGAAGAATTCAATTTTGTTTTTACTATTTCTAACCGTAACTGTTTCTTTTAAAACAATTACTCCTACTGCAAAAAATCCGATTGATAAATCAGATTTTTCTACACAATTTAAATTAGTTGTGGAGGCCGCTAAAAAAAGATTTGCTTTTGAAATGGGAGCCTCACAATCATCTACTGACGATAATTACAAGAAAAAATATGCCACAACCATCCTATTTAAAAACGCAACGGTAAGTTTATTAGTCGATCAATCTGATTTACTTACTTATCAAATTATTTACCCTTTTGATGCTGCAACATTAGATGAAGCAAAATCTGTAAAAAAAGAAGTGGCTGATTTGGTGAAAACACTTTTACCTTCCGATTATAAAACATATAGCACTTACGTTGCTGGATATGCTGGTTACATGACCGAGATGTTTGAGTATAATTCAGATATTTTTGCTGAAGTTTCTAAGCGACCGGTTGTACGTGTTGGGATAATTTTATTATCTGAAGGAAAATATAATCTAGAAGTCATCGTTTCAGAACCAGTATTTAAAACTTCGGAAAGGCCGAATCAAGAGAAAAAATAAATGGAATTTACTGCGCAACAAATAGCCGGACTTTTAAACGGAAAAATAGAAGGCAACGAAAATGCTTCTGTAAATAATCTTTCTAAAATTGAAGAAGGCAAACCTTCTACCTTAACTTTTTTAGCCAATCCTAAATACGAAGAATATATTTATTCAACTGGAGCAACTATTGCAATCGTCAATGAAAGTTTTGTTGCTGAAAAAAAATTACCATCCACTTTAACATTGATTCGAGTTCCTGATGCATATGCTTGTTTTGCTAAACTTCTTGAATTCTATAACCATTCAAAAGGAAATAAAGTAGGAATCGAGCAACCATCATTTATCGACTCAACTGCGAAAATAGGCGAGAACGTTTATATTGGTGCTTTTGCCTATGTTGGGCAAAACGCAGTAATTGAAAATAATGCAAAAATTTATCCTCAAACGTATATAGGAGATAATGCATCAGTTGGAGAAAATTCTGTTTTATATTCAGGTGTAAAAGTTTATCATGATTGTAAAATTGGAAAGCATTGCACGATTCATGCTTCAACAGTAATTGGCGCAGATGGATTTGGCTTTTCTCCTAATGCCGAAAATAATTACCAAAAAGTTCCTCAAATTGGAAATGTTATAATTGAAGACCATGTAGAAGTTGGTTCTAATGTTTCAATTGACAGAGCAACTTTGGGTTCAACCATCATTCGAAAAGGAGCAAAAATTGATAATTTAATTCAAATTGCACATAATGTAGAAATTGGTGAGAACACAGTTATAGCTGCTCAAACAGGAATTGCTGGTTCGACCAAACTAGGAAAAAATATAATGATTGGTGGGCAAGTAGGAATCATTGGACACCTGAAAATTGCTGATGGAGTAAAGATTGCCGCTCAGTCAGGAATAGGTCAAAATATTGAAGAAGAAAACAGTATATTTCAAGGTTCTCCAGCATTTTCAATTGGAGATTATAAAAGATCTTATGTGCTTTTTCGTTCGTTACCTAAATTGAAGGAACAAATGAATAAATTAGCAGCAGATTTGGAAGCATTAAAAAAGCAAAAAGAATGAAAGAAGTTCAAAGAACATTAAAATCAGCAGTAAAATTAAAGGGAGTGGGACTTCACACTGGAGCCATTGTAAATGTTACTATTTTACCCGCGGGAGATAATCACGGATATAAATTTCAAAGGGTAGATATCGAAGGTCAACCCATTATAAAAGCGGATGCAGATTTAGTAGTTTCTACGGAAAGAGGAACTACGCTTGAACAAAATGGAGTAAAGGTTCACACCACAGAGCATATACTTGCTTCTCTCTATGGAATGCAAGTGGATAATGCCTTAATTCAAATTGACGGGCCAGAAATTCCCATCATGGATGGAAGCTCATTAAAATTTGTAGAGGCAATTGAATCGGTTGGATACGAAGAACAAAAATCAGAGCGTGAATATTTTGAGTTCAGACAAAATTTGCCCTATGAAGATTTAACAAAGGGAATAGAGATTTTAGCTGTGCCTGCAGATGATTTTAGATTAACGGTTATGGTGGATTATAATTCACCCGTTCTCGGAACTCAGCATGCAACTATGTATCACATTGGTGAATTCAAAGATCAAATCGCAGCGTGTAGAACTTTTGTTTTTTTAGGTGAATTAGAATACTTAGCAAAAAAAGGATTGATAAAAGGGGGTGATCCTGATAATGCAATTGTATTAGTGGAGCGTGAAGAAGTTTCTGAAAAGGAATTAAAAGATTTAGCTGCGCTTTTGGGTAAAGAAGATTTAGAAGTTCAGGTAAAGGGAATTGGTGTTTTGAATAATACTAAAATGAAATTCCAGAATGAACCGGCTCGTCATAAATTATTGGATATCGTTGGCGATTTAGCATTGGTAGGCAAACCAATCAAAGGACATATTTTAGCTGCACGTCCTGGGCATGGCGGAAATGTTTCTTTTGCGAAAATCATTAAGGACATTATGCGTAATGAAAAGAAAAGTGGATTTGTAAAGCATTTTGATTTAACCAAAGAACCACTTTATGATATCAATAAGATTGAAAAAATGTTGCCACATCGTTATCCATTTTTATTAGTGGATAAAGTGATGTCTATAAATTCAGAGGGAATTGTTGGAGTGAAGAATATCACTATGAATGAAAATTTTTTTCAAGGACATTTTCCTGGCAATCCAATTTTTCC
>CAMBFX010000043.1 GCA_945865695.1 Chryseobacterium gleum
CTTTTTGATTTACTTTCACGTAAACGATTTATTGCAGTGTTCAAACCATCACCAATGGCAGTTCCATCTGAAATCATTCCCGGATAAATTTCATCAATGGCTGTATTTAAATATTTATGATCGGTAGTAAGCGGACATTGAGTTATGGCTTCTCCATCGAAAACCACTAAACCTATTCTATCATTTGGGCGATTAGCAATAAATTCTTTGGCAATTTCTTTTGCAAATTCAAGACGATTCACACTCATATCTTTTTTCATGTCTAATGCTTCCATACTGGTGGAAATATCCATCGTCAAAACAATATCTATTCCTTCAGTAACTTTACTCTGATAGGTTTCGTCTTGGATATCTTGTGGACGTGCCAAAGCAACAATTAAGAAGGTTAATGCTAATACACGAAAAACCGGAATTAAATGTCGTAAATTAGCTAATGAAGATGATTCTTTAAAAAAAGATAAAGTTGAAAACTTAAAATTTTTTGGCGATTTAATATCTCTCCAATAAAAAGCGAGAATAACGATGGGAGTCAATAAGAAAAACCAAAAATATTGAGTATCGGCATAAGTGTAATCAAATACCTTCCATAAATCTGATATGTCGTTCCACTTAAATTCCATCTTCACCTTCTTTTTTAGATTTTGAAATTGTCGGTATAGTGGAGGTAATAAAATCTTTGGATCGTTGCATCATTTCTTCGTTTTCCAATCCAATCGGATTTTCCTTAGCGAATTTTACTAAATCAGATAGTTTTAATACAGGAACAAGAGTGATTTTAGAAATCTCAGAAATATCGGTTAATCTTAATTGACTCATAATTTCATCGGTGGTTTGTTCCATGGCATGAATACGAAATTTATTTTCAATATAAGTTCTCAAAATATCTGTCATCTCGATATAATATTCTTTTATCATTCCATTATGCCAAAGTTTTTTATCTTCTAATAATTTCAATTGTTCAAGAGCTGTTATATGTGCCGGAATAATAATTTCTGGAACTTTTAATTCTGGTTTTTTACGTTTTCTCCACCATAAGTAGAAAATCAAAGCGAGAATGAGTATTGCAAGCGGAAGAATCCAGTATAAATTATCGTATAGCCAATTTCCAAACATTCTAAAATAATCCCCTAATGAAAGACTCGTTTCATAAATATCTTTTATTTTTTTGAATTGTCTAGTGGTATCCACATTTACAGTATGCACTTCTAATAAAACAGGATTAGAAAGTAAAGTGTCATTATTTACCATTACTTGTATTGGAGGAATAGCATAATATCCACTATCAAAACTAGTAACGGTTAAAGTTTGTGAGCGTTGAATTAAATTGGGCTTACTCGAATTTTTTACTTTTGAATTTTGAATCTTACCCTTCTCTAAAATTTCTACCTTACTCATCAACGTATCTCCAAATTCTGGCCAGATAATATCTGTTTTTTCTTCTCCCGGTTCATATTGAAAAGAGATATTAATTTTTGCTTGTTCGCCTATTTTGATTTTTTTCGGAGAAATAGTCAATTTTACTTCTTGAGCAGAAGCAATAATTCCAAGGAAAATAAAAATAGGTAAGAATACTTTTTTCATCTTGTTTCTCTCTTCTTAAATAAATTCATCAAAGGTTGAACATAAGATTGACCAGTAGAAATAGTCGTAAAATCTACACCCGAACGAATAAAAGTATTTTTTATTTTATCCTGATATTTTAAAGCCATCGCCTTGTAATTATTTCTTTCTTTTGCGCTCCATGTATTCACCCATTTCAATTCACCCGTTTCAGCATCTTTTAAACGAATCAATCCCACTGTAGGTAATTCAAATTCTCTTATATCATGAATGTTTAATGCTACCACATCATGTTTTCTTTTGGCTAACTTTAATTTATCCTCGAAATTGAAATCAAAGAAATCGGAAATCACAAAACAAATACTTCTTTTCTTAATCACATTGGTGAAATAGGAAAGTGCTTGCGAAATATCAGTTCCGGTTGAGCTTGCTTCTCCTGATAACATCGCAGAAATGATTTGTAAAACATGACTCTTTCCCTTTTTAGGTGGAATGAATTTTTCAATCTTATCAGTAAAAAGTATCGCTCCAATTTTATCGTTATTCTTCAATGCAGAAAAAGAAATAACAGCTGCTAATTCAGTAATCAAATCTCTTTTTGTTTGCACGTTTGTTCCGAATTGTTCTGAACCACTAATATCTATCATCAACATCACCGTTAATTCTCGCTCTTCTTCCATTATTTTGATATAGGGATGTCCAAATCTTGCGGTTACATTCCAATCAATCGAACGAATATCATCTCCAGCCGCATATTCCCTAACTTCCGAAAAAGCCATACCACGACCTTTAAAGGCAGAATGATATTCACCCGAAAAAATCTGATCACTCAGTCCTTTCGATTTGATTTCTATCAGTCGTACTTTTTTAAGAAGTTCGGTGCGATCCACGGAAAATATTTGTTTAAAGTTTAATGTTTAAAGTTTTTTAAGAGGGAGCGTTTTGTCATTCTGAGCATCGCGAAGAATCTAATCAACTTATTCGCTCATTGGCTAATTCGCTAATTCACTTCTTCAGGGTACTTCTACTTTATTTAAAATATCATTAATGATTTGTTCAGTGGTGATGTTCTCTGCTTCGGCTTCGTAGCTTAGTCCGATACGGTGACGCAATACATCATGACAGATTGCACGCACATCTTCGGGAATCACATAACCTCTTCTCTTAATAAATGCATATGCTTTTGCAGCCAATGCCATATTAATACTTGCTCGTGGAGAGCCACCAAACTCAATCATTGGAGCAAGTTTAGCCAATCCGCATTGTTCAGGATAACGAGTAGCTTGAACAATATCTACAATGTATTGTTCTATTTTTTCATCCAGATAAACTTCACGCACAATTTTACGTGCACAAATAATATCATCTGGTGAAATTACTTTATTGGCATGAGCCATTCCATTGGGAGAAATGTTGGCTCGAATAATTAATTTCTCTTCGTCTTTTTTCGGATAATTTAAAACTACTTTCAACATGAATCGATCTACTTGCGCCTCTGGTAAAGGATAAGTTCCTTCTTGCTCCACTGGATTTTGCGTGGCCAATACTAAAAATGGTTCGGGTAATTTATAAGTGGTATCACCAATGGTAATTTGTCTTTCTTGCATTGCTTCTAACAAAGCTGATTGCACTTTGGCTGGGGCGCGGTTAATCTCATCTGCCAATACGAAATTGGAAAAAACCGGACCCATACGTACTGTAAATTCTTCTTTTCTCTGATTATAAATCATAGTACCTACTAAATCGGCAGGCAATAAATCAGGCGTAAATTGCACTCGGCTAAACTTTACATCCACTGCATCTGAAAGTGTTTTAATGGCCAAAGTTTTTGCTAATCCCGGCACACCTTCTAATAAAATATGTCCGTTAGAAAGTAAACCAATAAGCAATCGTTCTACCATGTATTTTTGTCCTACAATTACTTTATCCATTTCCATGGTAAGCAAATCGACAAAAGCGCTTTCGCGTTGAATACGTTCGTTTAATTCTTTGATATCAAATCCTGCACTAGGAGTTGCAACAGGATTCCCTGGATTCATTTCCATATAAAATTAGGTTAATTTTTCTTACTACAAAGTTGACTTAAAGCCTTGTCATTGTCAATTATACCCCTGTTAAAAATTGTTAAGATTTTTTTAGGAAATCGAGAGGTAAAACGGGTTATCTTTGGGTACAAATTTAGCCAAATGTCTGAAAAACTAACCCTCATCCAAACCATTACGATGGTACGTGAATTTCACGAAGCCTTTCTTATTCCCAATAATGATGCACCCACCTTGCTTATCCAACCCGATTTTGAACTCCGTCATCGTTTGATGCACGAAGAAAACGAAGAATACTTGGATGCATGTAAAAAAGGCGATTTGGTGGAAATTGCCGATGCTTTGGGAGATCAATTATATATTTTATGCGGAACCTTGCTTCGTCATGGATTACAACATAAAATAGAAGAAGTTTTTCATGAAATTCAGAAAAGCAATATGTCGAAGTTAGATGAAAACGGGAAACCGATTTTCCGTGAAGATGGTAAGGTGATGAAGAGTTCACTTTATTTCCGTCCTGATATCAAAAAAATCATTGAGCAAGGGTGAGAGAAATTGTAAAAATAGCATTGAAAGAAGCGCCTGTTTTAAGTGCGACTGCCAAAAAATATATTTCGGGTGAATTAAAATCGTTGCATGATTTTTCTCCAGATGAACAAGGGATTCGTTTAGCCATTGAAAAAAGAAAGAGCAAAAAGGTAAATCGTGATTTATTAGTGAAAGTTCTTTCTGAGCAAAATAAAAATGCAAATGCGAAAGTAAAATCGAATATTTTATTGTTAAAAAATGAAAATGCATTTACAGTCAGCACCGGACATCAATTATGTTTGTTCACAGGGCCTCTGTATTTCATTTATAAAATTCTGCATACAATTAAATTAGCTGAAGATTTAAAAAAGAAATTTCTGGAAAATGATTTTGTGCCGGTGTATTGGATGGCGAGTGAGGATCATGATTTTGAGGAGATTTCTATTGTTTCAATTTTTGGGAAAAAATTAAAATGGAATTCTAACGTTCATGGTGGTGTTGGAAGAGTCAGCTTGCAAGCTGGGACACCTCTGCCCGTTGGGCATCTCCCCTTAGAAAGGGGAGAAGTTGGAGTCTCCGCAATATTGGCAGAACTCAAAACTATTTTAGGTGAATCTGAAAAAGCCAAAGAAATTTATTCGGTAATAGAAAAATGTTATTCGCAAAAGAATTTGAGTGAAGCAACGAGAATGTTGATGGATTTTTTGATGGGAGAATATGGAATAGTGATTATTGATGCAGATGAAAAAGAATTGAAAAAAGAATTTGTTCCTGTTTTTATCAAGGAAATAGAAGAAGAATTTATTTTGCCGGCTGTAAATGAAAGTAGCGAAATATTGACGAAGCAAGGTTTAAAAGCGCAGGTTACTCCTAGAGAAATTAATATTTTTTATTTGGCAGAAAACTCCAGAGAGAGAATAATCAGAGATAACGAAGTTTATGTAACGGCCGATTATTCTAGAAATTGGGATAAAGCAGCTTTATTAGAAGAAATTAAATCGAATCCCGAAAGATTTTCTCCCAATGTTTTAATGCGTGCTTTGTATCAGGAAACTATTTTACCCAATCTCGTTTATTTGGGTGGAGGAGGAGAGATTTCCTATTGGTTGCAAATGAAAAACATGTTTGATGCAGCCCATATTTTCTTTCCGATATTAATGGTACGTAATTCATTTTTATTGGTGGATGCTGGGCAGCAGGAGAAAATTTCTAAACTAGGATTTATGGTGATGGATTTTTTCAAAAAAGAAGAAGATCTCATTAATCAATACATAGACGAAAATAAAACGGCAGAAATAGATTTTGTTGCAGAGCAAGAAAAACTGAAAAAGGTTTTTGGAGAATTAGCGGATAAAATTGCAGTGGCTGATGCTACTTTACGCGCTACTACAGAAGCTGAATTACAAAAAGCACTCAAATCATTAGAGAGTTTAGAAGCACGTGTGCGCAAAGCCGAAAAACAAAAGCATGAGCAATCATTAACTCAAATCAAAAATATAAAATCAAAATTATTTCCCGAAGGAGAATTTCAAGAACGCCACGATAATTTTTTATCGTATTGGTTGAAGACCGAGGGTAAATTGATTTCGGAATTGTATGGGTTAATGGAGGGGATGGAGAGTGAGTTGAGGGTGGTGGGTTGAGAAATTAACAAGTTACACAAATGGAATCAAAAGAAATATACGAATCTAACAAAACCAATTCCTTTAAAATTAAATGGAATCGTATTCCTAAAACTGAAACGGAATGGGAGTTTTTTGATATTACCAAACCAGAAAACATGATGAATATTATCAATGATTTTTTTAGTGATGATATTTTACATATTTATATTGGAAGAAAGGATTCTTATTCGGTAGAGAAAAGTAAATTATACGATAAAATTAAATATATTCTTAGTCAAAGAGATTTTATGATTTGGAATGAGAATTTTACCATGGCCATTGAGTTAAATGAGCTGGGGGCTTATAGAACGGGGAAGATTGGGTTTTGATTTGAAAGAGAAGAAAATTTAACCGCATAGGCGCTGAGGAAAGGCATGAGCTTTATATTTTTTACTAATATTTAATGATTTTTTTCTTCACTTTGCGGTTCTTTATTCGCTTCGCTCATGACAATATTTGCGCCTCTGCGGTTAAATCTTAAAATATCTCTTTAATTTTATATTCCATTCCGTTAAAAACAACTTCTTCTCCCGCTTTCTTCCCAATCATTTCTTTCCCCAATGGCGATGCCGCAGAAATCACCATCACATCTTCAATTTTTCCTAATGGAATTGCAATGAAAAAATTTCCTTTATCTGTTTTGATTAATGATCCTGTCCCGATAGCTATCGGGATGGTTTCTGAATGAAAATCGGGATTTAGTTTTTTTAAAACATTTATTTGCGTTTCGAATTGATGCAATTGTTGATGCAATTTTTCTACTTCTAATTGAGCCATGGCGCGAGCTGTTTCGTGTTTATCACCCGCACTGCTTTTTCCTTCATCGGTAAATGATTGGTTGATATCAGAGATTTGTTTTTTTACAGAAGAGATTTTTTCTTCCAGTAGTTGAAGGCAATTGTTGTGGATATTTTTTTTGATGGACATAATGCAAAGATAATGCTTTAGATTTTAGAGCAGCTTCGCTGCGTATTTTTTTTGCCGTGGATTTAACGGATTTTGAAGTATTCAAGAAATTTATTATATTTACTCCTCAAATCCTCTTTTATGAAAAATATTCTATTCTGTATTTTTTTTTTCGCGAGTTTGCAAAACGTATTCTCCCAAGGCTCAACATTTGTATTTACCAACACAGGAACTAATGCACAAATGGATACCGCATTAAATTATACGGGTAGAATTTGGGGGAAATTTTTGAATTCTATTATTCCTATCAAAGTAAATATTTATTATACCAATTTAGGACCAGCAAATAATTTGGCGGTTACTATCCCTAATGGAAGACGTGATTTTACTGGTGCGTATTTAGATTCAATTTGGTATTCAAGTTCATTGGCAAATTCAATAGATAATATAGAATTAAATCCGGGTGAATCAGATATGGATATTTATGTGAATTCTTCTACTAATTGGTATTTGGATACTTTAGGTAATCCCGGAGCTAGTCAATATGATTTTGTTACAGTAATGTTGCATGAAATGGCTCATGGTCTTGCATTTCTTTCATTGGTAAAATTGGATGCTAGTGATTTTGGTTCGTTTGGTTTAGTTACTGCAGCAGATATCGCTCCACTGACATCCAGTTTTCCATTTCCCGATTTACAAAGGCATCCTTCAACCATGGCAGTTTTTATGGAGAACAATGCAGGACAATCATTAATTGATACTATCATTTTTCCGAATAATTCAGTAGCATTAGGAAATGAATTTACAAGCAATGCAGTTTATTTTAATGGTCTAATTTCTAATGCGGAAAATGGAGGAAGCAAAGTGAGATTGTATGCACCACTAACCTATTCATCTGGCTCTAGTATGCAACATTTACATGAATCTACTTTTCCTGCTTCTAATCCTAATTCATTAATGACACCATTTATTAATGCTCAAGAAGTTCATCATCATCCTGGAGATTTAACGATTGCTATGATGGAAGATATGGGCTGGAATGTGAATTATATTGCAGGAATTTCTGAAGAAAATGAATTTATATTTACTGCTTTTCCAAATCCTGCCAATGATCGATTGATTATTTATCCGCAAACAAATAAAGGGATATTTACTTTGTACGATATACAAGGAAGAGTTTTAACGCAACAGGAATTTTCAAGTTCTGCCGCTTTTAGCATTGTTGTGAATGATTTTGCACGTGGGAATTATATTATGGAAATTATTTCGGATGAATATCATCATTCTTCTAAATTGATTCTTGAATAGGTGAAATACGAGGGGGAATTAAAAATTGTTGGTGGAGCAGCAGCATTTGCATTAATCCCTGTTTTTGCTATTCTGGGTAAAGATTTATCTGTTTATTGCCTTTTATTAGGAAGATTGATTTTTGCTTCTTTAATTCTTTATATT
Source organism: Chryseobacterium gleum (assembly GCA_945865695.1). Lineage (GTDB taxonomy): Bacteria > Bacteroidota > Bacteroidia > Flavobacteriales_D > UBA2798 > CAMBFX01. Next base: position 8,153 of record CAMBFX010000043.1, read on the forward strand.
CTTGTAAAAAATAAAAAAGAGATTTTTAATATTTCAATCAAAAAGATTTTGTTTCTTACTTTTTGGTCATTGTTGATGCTTGGAGCAATGATTACTTATTTTCTTTCCATCCATATTTCGGGAATGGCAGTGAGTGCCGCTATATTGGGAATACAACCTTTGTTCATTGTTATTTTATCCGGAATTCTATTGAAAGAGAAAATAAGTTTACTCACTTGGTTTTCTTGCTTGATTTGCGTTGGAGGAATTGTTTTGGTTTCTGGAATCGATGGGTTTTCTAGTTTAGATTCTTCTGCTGGAATACTTTTGGCAATTGCCTCTGCACTTTTTCTTAGTTTTAATTTTTTACTAAAGAAAATGTATTTGAATGATATTTCTGGAATAGATATTGTTTTTTACCAATGTATTTTTCAAATTCCATTTTTAATTCCGTTTATTTTTATCGAACCCGGAACCTTGAATTTCGATGGTGTGATGGCTTCGTTCTTTTTGGGATTGGTTTGTACAGTAATTTCTTATGTTTTAATTTACGATGGAATCGAGAAGGTGAAAGCGCAACAAATTGGAATTTTGCAATCAATAGAAAATGTACTTCCTGTTTTTATTGGAGTATTATTTTATAGCGAACAAATGAATTTATTATCTGGAATGGGTGTGTTTTTGATTATTGGATCAACGATTTTGATTACGGTTTTTACGAAGCAGACGGATTAGCATCTTCGATGCTTTTTTTGCCGCGGATTAAGAGGATTTTAAGGATTAAGAAAATTGCAATTAAAACTCTGTTTAAAAAAATCTTTGATTTTCATCTTTTAAATCCTCGAAATCCGCGGCAAAATTCTTCATGATTATTTTTAATCATATTGAAATTCGTGGCAAAATCTTCTCTTTTATCAGTTTCGGTTTCTCCGTTCCTGAATATTGAATCACCAATTTCTCTTCTACTAACTCAATCTTGTTTTCATTTGAGAATTTCTCAAAATCAAAACTAATGGGCAAAATAATGAATCTAAATAAATGATGATTTAATTTATTTTCATTTATAAATTTGTTTTTCTCTTCTTTGGAAAGTTCATTTCTAATAAATTCTTTTGGTTTTACTTTGTATTGAAGATAGTAATCGATAGCCGATAGTTCCTGTAATATTTTATCTTCTGGAAATGTATTTGAATTGTATTCATGAATCGTTTCATAAATATCAGTCAACCCATATTGTTTCAAATGAAATTTAGAGTGAAATAGTTCGCCTAATTCTTTTAAATAGTCAAAAATGGAATATTTACTTTCAACGTATTTCAATGTGTTTAAAGTCCTTTTGCTATTCCAATAAATTTCCAATGCCTCTTCTAATCTAGTGATTTTTGTCAAATCTTCATTAGATAGAAATTTACTTGAAATTATTTGATAGGGTGGATTCTCATCAAAAATATATTCATGCTCGGTATATTTTTCTCTTACGGGTGTTCCTTTTAAAAATTTCAAAAATCCCAACTGAAATTCAGGTGGATGAAGTTTAAAAACTTCTTCAATTCCATGCTTAATGTCTTCGTAATAGTCGTGTGGTAAACCAACAATCAAATCCAAATGTAATTCTACTTTATCACGCACAGCATTAATGATGGATGTAGTTTTTTCAAAATTTTGCTTTCTACTCACCGCCAGATTCGCTTTTTGATTCACTGATTGTATTCCGATTTCAAAACGAAACAAATCTTTTGGTACCTTTTCATTTACATATTTGATGATATCAGGATGCAAAATATCAGCTGTAATCTCAAACTGAAAAACATTTCCTTCTCGGTAATTTTCTAAAATAAATTGAAAAATTTCTAAAGTGAAATCTTTTTTGATGTTAAATGTTCTATCTAAAAATTTTACTACTTTTCCATTTTGCATCATGTAAAGCAAGGTGCGTTTGATGCTATCCATTGGTAAATAACGAACTTTATTATCTAAGCTGGCCAAGCAAAATTCACATTTATACGGACAACCTCTCGAAGTTTCTATATATAAAACTTTATTTTTTAATTCCTCTGGATCATCAAAACGATAAGGCATCGAATCGGCAAAAAGTTTGATATCGTAATTCGGAGAAGCAGCATTCACTTTTATTTTACCATGTGAATCTTTCCAAACCAAACTTGGTATATTTTCCCACTCTCCGTATTTCTGTAGTAAAGTTTGAAAAGGCGTTTCTCCTTCTCCGTAAATAATAAAATCAATTTCGGGACGAGTAATCACATTTTCATATTCATAACTTACCTCTGGTCCACCCAATAAAATTTTGATGTTAGGATTTATTGATTTTATAATTTTGATTACCTCCAAAGTAGGAGTGATATTCCAGATATAACAGCTGAACGCTATTAAATCAAAATCTTTACAATAATCGGCAATTTGATTTTTATCTTCTTTAATGGAAAATTCTTTCCACTTCAATCCATCATATTGTTCATTCATCTCATAAAGGATACGAATCGCTAAATTGGTATGAATATATTTTGCATTGAGAGTAGTGAGGAGGACTTTCATTATGAAATTAATTCATTATTTAGAACTAATAACATAATAACACGTAGTGACGTAAAAATCGCGGATAGAGGGAATATTTAGAATTTTATCCAATGGACGAGGTTTCATTTTAAATTTCAACTCGTAATTCGGATTAATCATATATAAAACTTCCTTATCAATTTTGAAATGATGTTTTTCACAAAGATGTAGAAAATGATTGATGCTTATTCTTGTGTCACGTACTTCCATCAAACCATCCACTTTATTTTGTGGTTCTTTAAAAAGTTTTAGTATTCCTTTATAAAGTGGTTTGGGAAGTAAATGAAAATAGGGCACTAAACTCAAATATTTATTTACGGCCATTTGCTGATGTCCGCCAAAAGGCATTCTCCAAGGTGGAAATCCAAAAAATATTTTTCCATCAGGTTTTAAAAAGGATTTTACAATACTTAAAAATTTATCTTGATTAGGAATATGTTCAATGGTATCGCGCATGATAAGTAAATCGGCTTTTTCTACTGAATCAGGATTTACTTTATAAATATCTTCTGCAATAAGTGTTAGATTATTTTTATTTGGATGATTCTCATAATATTTTTTTCCGTTTTCAATTTTATTTGGAGCGAGATCAATTCCAATTACTTTGCATCCCATATCCACAAAAGGTTTCATGTTTCCGGCTTCTCCGCAACCAATTTCCATAATCACTAAATCTTTGTGAATAGGTTTGATTTCGTTGATAAAAGGAATTACATATTTGCCTGTAACAACTCCTTGTTCAATAAAATATTTTTCACGGTTGGTATGACGTTCGTGCATGGTTGTTTTTACTCGGTTAAAAGTACAAATACTTTGCAGGATAGTAAAATTATGAAGGTAAATTGAGGTAAAATTCAGTTTTTAAGGCGGATAAATCGACCGTTTATCTCTAATTCGGAGAAATCATACTGTTTTTTGATCCATTCAATTGTTTCTTGGGTATAGAAAAACACATGGGTAAAATCGTTTTTATAATACCAATTTTCGAAATTTATGGCAAAATCATACAGATGGGTCATGATTAGTATTTCACCTTTTTGATTCAATTTTTCTTTTAGTTTTTTAAATTCATTTTGTGGGTAATGAAAATGTTCGATTACCTCGCAAGCAATAATAAAATCAAAAGTATTGTTGAGTACCAATGAATCGGTTTCATAAAATGGATCAAATTTAGATAAAGTATATTTTTTCTCTGCAAGAATATTGGCAAGAATAGAATTTGGTCCACTTCCAAAATCTAATCCAGTTTTTTCTGGAGAAATATTTTTTAAAACATAATTGATGATGGGAGAAATAAATTTTTCATATCCATCATCGGGCGAGTTTTGATGTTGGTCATAACGTTTTTTTTCTGCCTCTGCATCCGGAAGGGAAGTTAGTTTTCGTGAAATTGCTTTACAGTTTTCACAATGAAAAAATTCATCACCAAAAAATGGATTTGTTTTTTCTCCGCATAATCGGCAAATTTCATTTTCAGTTGAATGCATTATTCAAATATCATAAAAAAAGCCCGATCGTTTTGCCGGGCTTTGATTTTTAATTCTTAATTTTTCATTTTTAATTTGTAATCAGTCTTCCAAACGATAAACCGAATGTAAATTATCTGGATTACTGTAGGAAACAACCATGTCGTTAATCTCACCGTTTTCAAGATCATAAACCCAACCATGTATATGCAAAGGTTGATTATTGGTCCAAGCGTTTTGAACAATAGAAGTTTTACCTAAATCATTTACTTGTTCGATTACATTCAATTCAACAAATCGTTGAAATCTCTTTTCTTCATCTTTAATAGCATCCAATTCATTAAAATGAATACGATATACATCTTTAATATGGCGAAGCCAGTTATCAATCAATCCTAGGCTTTTGTTACCCATGGCTGCTTTTACACCGCCACAACCATAATGACCGCATACAATAATGTGCTTTACTTTTAATGTTTCAACAGCATAAGAAAGTACACTTAATAAATTCATATCGGTATGAACTACCATATTGGCAATATTTCTATGTACAAATAATTCACCTGGTTTTGTTCCTGTAACTTCATTAGCAGGAACACGACTATCCGAGCATCCAATCCATAAATACTCCGGACTTTGTCCATTGGCTAAATCTTTAAAGAAATTGGGGTCTTTGGCTAACATGTCTGCTCTCCATTTTTTATTATTTTCTAGTAGTTTGTTATATGACTTTTCCATTTTGTTTTTTGTTTTTAATGACCAGAAACTCCTTTGAATTCTGGAATGTTAATTAGTTCTAATTTTATTTTTTTTAATTTTGCCGTGTTTTTAAAATCATGAATGATTTCTAGAACGTCAAGGTCAATTGTGGTAGAATTGGATCCATCAAAAACTACCGATTAATCTCGGGAATTTTTAATAATTATTTATTAGCTTTTTTAATTTGTACAGCGTCTTTAAAAGTTTGAATAATTTGTCCATTCAAAGCTAGAAACTTCAATGACATCTTTCGTTTATTTAGTTTGTTTTTTCATTGTTAATGAGATTTTTGTTGATTCTTTTTTTTATTGCCTTTTATATAATTGAATGCTCTTGAAATGTGGTCTGCTTCGTCCAATTTTTTGATAATATGATGATTGCCCATATAATTCAAAATTATATAAATTCCGATGGCGCTCAACACAGCCGTCAGGAAACCGAAAAAAGGAAGCATAAGAGCTGTATAAATCATAAGTATAAGATGAATATTGCTTTTCATGGAAATGATTTCTTTTAATTCGGCAACCTTCACCATATTGGTTGCAACATAAAGCAAAATCCCGCCAATGCAAGCCATCGGAACTTCTTCCAGATACGTTGCAAGATAGGCAGCCATCAAAAGTTTAAATGCAAATTTTGCAATTCCAGCTAATGGAGAAACTGCACCCAGTTTTATATTTACGGCAGTTCTTGCCAAAGCACCGGTATGCGGAAATCCGTTAAACAATGGCGTAAAAATATTTACGATGCCTTGTCCCCAAAACTCCTTGTTTGGATTATATGGAGTGCCTTTATTATTCGCAAGGCGGTCGGCCATACGTGAGCAAAGCAAACTCTCTACTGCTGCTATAAAATAAATTGCAACAACAAAATACACTAAGTCAAAAATTACCTGGGCATTCCAAATTGGCGGGAGTACGGGCATTGTAAAAACAAAAAAGTCGGTAGGGATTGAACCGAATTTATCTTTAATTAACACCAATCCTTCATTAGCCCAAAAGGTTTCTGCCGCAATAAATCCGAAAGCCAAACCGAGTAATGGTCCTGGTAAAAATGGAGAAACTTTTTTTGCTATTATGCACAAAATAAACGTTGCAATTGCAATGATTGTGGCAAAAGGATTAAACTCGTGTGTTAAATCAATAATATTTGTAAGTTGTTCATCTAATGCATATCCGAGTTTGCTTTCGTAACCCAATATTTCTCCCATTTGCGAAAAAGCAATAACAACAGCAATTCCGGCAGTAAATCCAACTACAATGGAATTGGGAACTTTCGCTATTATCCGTCCCCATTTTGCAACTCCGCTAATCATCAACAGTACCCCCGAAATAATAGATGCGAGAATTAAAAATCCGTGATTATAAGTTGCCATTAATCCACCAATGATTGGGATGTAAGCGGCTGTTGGTCCATACACCTGATATTTTGAACCACCGAATAATGCACCGAGCAATCCAGCAACAGCTCCTCCAACAATTCCTTGTTCGGGACGCAAACCTGAAGCCATTGCAAAACCCATTGCCATTGGAATAGCAATCATTGCTACAATTAATCCGGCAGTGAGGTCTTTAATAATATTTCCGGTTACATTTCCTTTTCTTAAGTCTTCGTAGCGTTTATCAAAAGGAGTTAAAAAGTAGCGTAGCCGTCCTGATAAAGTTTCTTCATTATAATTCATAAAATAATATTTTTATAGTTTTTAATTACTGTTGTTCGATTTAATTTTTAATAGTGTTTATTGAATTTCTCCTTCGGCACTTTTGCATAGTTGGGTTTTTGCAAAGTGGTAGGGCAACAAAAAAAACAACGAGTGCTGCAGGAAAATCATATTTAAGGTTTTTGAAATTTATCTTTTCCATTAAAAATGGTTATTAGTTAATCAATTAAATTTTGTCAATTATATAAATACAATTGATGGCCTGAAAAATCAGGAAATAAGCATAGTAAATACTATGTTAGTTTTAAGAGATTTGATTTAAACTAATTCGGGAGGGGAGAAGACTTTCTGACTATAATCGGATGAGAAAAAATGATCGGGATGAATTGATTTATTGAGTAAAAGTCGATAATTAACGGAGGAAATTTTATAACTAACATTTGCATCATTAAATTTTAATTCTTCCTCTTCTTCCTTTGATTCTTCCGATTCTGAATTTTCTTCTTCTAATTCTAATATTCCGCTAGTGGTTTCTTGATGTTCAAATGATTCACCACAGAAAAATTCTATACTTTCAAAGCTAAAAAGGGCTATGAAAAGTAAAATTAAAATAGTTGCGTTTATTTTCTGAAACATAATTTTCGGATACAAATATCCGAAAATGTTACCAGTTAAGCAACTTAATTTTTATTTATTTAAGAATTTCTTTTGAAAAAGTAAAAATGGCAATTATTTTAAATTATCTTTCATTCTTAACATCACTTTTTTGGCCCATTTTTTAGCAGATATACCCGCATAATGGGCAGAAGTAATCGTGTCGTGACCAACGATATCTTGTGAAGGGATAAATTGTATGTCGGGATATTTTTTTATTACTTGCTTGATTGCATTAAGTCTCATTTGAATATTAGAACGAAGCATTGGCCCTACCCAAATCACTACTCTGTCAAATTGATTTTTTCGGATGATTTTAATTAAATCTTCATGTGCATTGGTATAATTGGATCCTAAAGCAATTATTACAATTTCTGGGTTATAATGAGAAATTAAGCTGGATAAATTTCCTTTAAAAAATTTACTTACAATTCCGTTAGAAGCGCTAAATCCTTCTTCTATAACAGGAATTTTTGTTTTTTCTGGAATTGAATCGAACCAACATGTTTCTCGAATTTTATACCCACAACAAAATTCTCTCATTCTAACCGTGAAATGATAAGATCCTGCACCACCAATACCAATAGAAGTTACATTGTATTTTCCTAGCTGATGAACCTCTCGATGCAAATACTCGCCAAAATCACCCACCATATGAGAATCCCCTAGAATTAGTATATTTTGAGTATTGTTCACATATTCCATTTCTACTATGCCTTTCAGTTTTTCGCTAAGAGGAAGATTCATAGAAACCCAAATGAGAAGTGGCAAGTGCATAGGGCAAAATTAGTTTAAAGTCATCTTATAAAACAAATTATTATTCCAAAAAATAGCGGTATTTTAGACGAATTATTCAATATTTTAAAAAATGAATCAACTATTTAGCCTCCTTTTGATTTCATTCCTTTTGTTTTCTGCTTGTACGGGTTCAAGTAAGGAATCAAAGTCAAATTATATTTCCAATGTTTCTTCCTCTAAAAAGTTAATCGATACACTAAAAAGCGACATTAAATTTTTAAAGGATACGGTTTACTTTTTGCCTATAAAAAAGGATAGTTTAAGAGTTAAAATTCTAGTTCCTGATAAAATAAAAGGATATCTTTTATTCTTACATGGTTGGAATTTACCTGCCGATGAGATATGTGATAAAACAGTATTTTGTCAATCATTTCTTGATAGTGGATATGTTTTAATATTTCCTGATTTCGGAAAAACCACCTATCAATGGGAAAATTATCCTCAAACTAAAAAATCTTATTTGAAATATCCCACAAGAAGATGGATCTCAGATACCTTTATTGTTCATCTTCAAAAAGAATTTGAATTATTGATTCCAGGTAAAAGAAACTTTGTTTTTGGCGTTTCTACCGGAGGAAGAGGGGCTTCTTTATTAGCTTTAGAAAAGCCTGAAATTTTTTTAGCTGCGGCCTGTATTTCTGCCGATTTTGATCATGCAGCATTGAAAGATGAGCCAATCAATAATGGATTTTATGGATCGATAAAATTGTATCCAGACAGATGGACGGGTAAGGATAATATTCATAATCGAGCCGCTGAATTTCAATCAGGATTATTTTTAGCTCATGGTCAAAAGGATAAAGTTTGTCCTGTAAGCCAGACCATAAACTTTGATACCGAATTGACAAGAATTCATTCGAAAATAAAAGTTAAAACGGCCATCGACCCTCTAGGTGATCATACTTATGTATGGTGGGGTAAACAAATAATGCCTGTTATGCAATTTTTCAATCAATTTTAAGAATTAATAACAAAGCAGTTTATAAATTCATTTGGTATTATTTATTATCTTGGCAAAATGATGATGCGGGTTTTGTATTTGGTTTTTATTTGTATTGTTTTTCAGAATTTTTCTGAAGCACAGCAATACAATTTTAAATCTTATAATGTAGATCAAGGTCTTGTACAGTCACAAGTTTTAAGCATTTCTCAGGATAAAAAGGGTTTTATGTGGATGGCCACTCAAGGTGGTGGAGTTAGTAAATTTGATGGTAATAATTTTACATCCTATACTATTTATGAGGGATTGCCAAGTAATCATGTTTGGAAAATCTATTGTGATTCAAAAGGAAATATTTGGGCAGGAACTTCAGAAGGACTTGCTGTTTTTAAAAATAATCGATTTGAAAGAGTTAAAACTGCTTATGGATTAAGAGAAGATCAAATTTTGGATATAATAGAGGATAAAAATGGAAATATTGTTTTTGGAACAAAAAATTACGGTGTAGTTGTTTTCGACGGAGTTAATTATAGAAATTATGCAATCAATGATGGTCTTGGTTTTAGTTCGGTAAATCGTTTGTATGTAGATTCAAAGGGTATCGTTTGGATTGGCTCGTATGGTTATGGTTTGGCTAAGTATAATGGGGTGAAATTTGAAAATATTACTAATAGGACCAAATTACCTGGGGTGATTATTTCAGAAATTTTCAATGATATTAATGGTCAATTGATTGTTTGTACTGAAGCAGGAATGTATAAATTACAAGGAGAAGTCTTTGTTCCCTATGAAAAAGAATTTATTGCTACGAATATCAACAGTGTAAAAATTGATAAAAATAAAACCACTTGGTATTCAAGTTTAGGTAGCGGATTGATTGCTGAAGACTCGACAGGACATTGTTTTTATTACCAAGAAGAAAATGGTTTACCCTCGAATTATTTATTTTCACTTTTCATCGGCTCATCCGATAAACTTTGGGTAGCATCGGATGGTGCTGGTTTTGCTAGTTACGAAGGAGAAAGATTTATTCATTTTAATAAGTCAAATATATTACGAAATAATAATGTTAAAAGTATTGCGAAAGCTAAGGATGGCTCTTATTTATTTGCCACTGAGGAAGGAATAACTAGATATTATTATGATACTCAAAAAACGTATCATTATACAATTGAAAATGGGTTGATAGAAGAGAATGTAAATTGTATAGATGTTGCGCCTTCAGGAATTATATGGGCAGGAACAGAATCAGGTATTTTAAGAATAGACCCAGAGCTAGGGAAAGAAAATTTTCGATTTTTCCCATTAGATGCCACAACTTTATCTATTTATGTTGAAAGTGAAAATAAAATTTGGGCAGGAACGGATGCTGGAATTTTAATTTGTAATGGTAATGGAATTTATAAACGATTCAAAGATTCTATACCTAATACCATAGTTTATCGAATTAAAGGTGGAAAAGATAAAATTTTATTCTGTACCGACATTTCACTTTCAATGTATGATGGTAAAAAACTAAGCAATTATAAAATTGCGGATACAAAAGGAACAAAAGAAATTATAGATGTTTGGGAGTTGAATAATGGAAGTTATTGGCTCGCGACCAATAGAGGCCTTACTTATGTGGATCGAAATTTTGACAAAACACATTACACCAGCCGTGAAGGATTAGGTTCGGTTAATCTTTACATGGTTTATTTTTTTAAAAATTCATTATGGGCAGGAGGTGACCATGGCTTAGATAAAATTACCCTGAATGAAAATATGGAAATTACCCAAATAAAACATTTTGATAAAGAAGAAGGTTTTATTGGAACGCAATGTAATGCAGCCGCTTTTTTTATGGAACCTAACCGAATGTGGATAGGTACAATCAAAGGAGTTTCTATTTATCAACCAGAGTTTGATTTTCCCAACACGAAAAAGCCTAAAATTCATTTGGTAAATATTAAATTGAATTATGAAACGGTTAATTGGGAAAAATTATTTCCAAATACTGTTGTGAAAGATAATGTTCCATTCAACTTGACGCTTCCTTATGATAAAAATAACTTGTTGTTTGAATTTAGTGCTATAGATTTTGTTAATCCCGAAAAATTGAAATATCAATTTAAATTGGAAGGTTTTAATAGTGATTGGTTGCCTTTAACAAATGAATCTAATGTATCTTATACCAACCTTTCACCAGGAGAATATACTTTCAAAGTTAAAGCCATTAGTTCTGATGGTGTTTGGAGTGATGTTTACCAATATACATTTACCATTAATGTTCCCTTCTGGAAAAGCACTCTTTTTTATTTTATTTTATTTTCATCTATTCTATTGATAATATATTTATTTATTAATTTCCGAACACGCCAACTCAACCGAAGTAAAAGAAAATTGGAAGAAACTGTTCGTAAAAGAACACTGGAAATTAATAAACAAAAAAGTGAATTAGAGAAGTTGTCTATTGTTGCCGATAAAATGAATGATGGCGTAGTGATATGTCATCCAGATGGTAAAATTGATTGGATTAATGATGGGTTTAAAAGAATGACAGGATATAGTTTAGATGAATTTTTTAGTTCAGATATAGGAAGTAAAAAATTCCTTCAAGAATTAAGTTCTCAAAAAGATATTGACCTAATAGTAAAAGGATTTCTTACAAATAAGGAGCCTTTCATTTATGATTCTAATCATTTAACTAAAGATGGAAATGTAATGTGGACTAGAGCTGCATTAACACCCACCTATAACGATAAAAACGAATTATTAAAAATAGTTGCTCTTTATTCTGATATAACCAATCATATTCGTTATGAAGAAACATTGTATCAGGCCAATAAAGATTTGACAGATTCTATTGTTTATGCTAAAAAAATTCAAGAGGCAATTTTGCCAGAGCGAACATTGATGGATAATACATTTAATGATTATTTTATTTATTATAATCCACGTGATATTGTTAGCGGAGATTTTTATTGGTATTCAAAAATAAATGGAATGTTAATTTTGGCAATTGCCGATTGCACAGGGCATGGTGTTCCGGGAGCTTTTATGAGTATGATTGGGAATGAATTCTTGCATCAAATTATTAATAATTCGGCTAACACGCATCCAGATTTAATTCTCACACAATTGAATCAACGTGTAACCCAGGCATTGCATCAAGGAGGTGGAGATAATGATTCAAGAGATGGAATGGATATTGCCATTTGTTCTATCAATTTAACTACTTTGTTCTGTCGTTTTGCAGGTGCTCATATTCCAATGTTTTTGATTCGTGGTGGAGAATTATTAGAGTTTGAAGCATCAAAAGAATCTATTGGAGGGGACAATGATTCTGAAAAAGTTTTTTTAATGAATGAATTGACTCTTCAAAAAGGAGATTGTATTTATTTTACTACAGACGGTTATGTAGATCAGTTTGGTGGAAATGATGGAAAAAAACTAATGAGAAAACGTTGGAAGGAATTAATAAAAAGATATGCTCATCTTACCATGAAAGATCAATATGCCATGTTGTATGAATTACATCTTGACTGGAGAGGAAATCAAAAGCAAACAGATGATATTTTAATGGTAGGCATTAGAATTACTTAACATACGATATTAATGTTTTTGGATTAAAAATTATAGGATGGAAGAAACGAAAAAAAGAGGTGTGGCCATTTTAGGGTCAACGGGTTCAATTGGTGTTCAAGCTTTAGAAGTGATTGAAAAAAATCCAGATCAATTCTCATTGGAAGTAATCACTGCAAATTCAAATGCAGATTTATTAATTCAACAAGCTTTAAAATTTCAACCCAATACGGTTGTTATTGCTGATAGCTCAAAATTTAATGAAGTAAAGAATGCATTAGCAAATTCTGATATAAAAGTTTTCGCTGGTAAAAAATCGCTGGAGCAAGTGGTAGAAATGAGTACGGTTGATATTGTGCTTACAGCTATGGTGGGATATGCAGGATTGGCACCAACTATTTCTGCTATCAATGCAGGAAAAGCAATTGCTTTAGCCAATAAGGAAACTTTGGTTGTGGCAGGAGAACTGATAACTGATCTTGCTAGAAAAAAAGGCGTTAATATTTATCCGGTAGATTCGGAACACTCTGCCATTTTTCAATGCTTGGTGGGAGAATTTCATAATCCCATTGAGAAAATAATACTAACCGCTTCTGGTGGACCTTTTAGAGGAAAATCATTGAAGGAATTAGAAAGCGTAACAAAAGCTCAAGCATTAAAACATCCCAATTGGAATATGGGAGCAAAAATCACCATTGATTCGGCATCAATGATGAATAAAGGTTTAGAGGTGATTGAAGCAAAATGGTTGTTTGGAATTAAAAAAGAACAAATAGAAGTAATTATTCATCCACAATCCATCATTCATTCATTAGTGCAATTTCAAGATGGAAGCATGAAAGCTCAAATGGGTTTGCCTGATATGCGACTGCCCATTCAGTTTGCTTTGGCTTTTCCCAATAGATTAAAAAGTGATTTCGAAAGATTCGATTTTTCAAAATATCCTTCTCTTACATTTGAAAAACCAGATTTAACTACTTTTAGAAATCTATCTCTTGCTTATGAAGCGCTTGATAAAAAAGGAAATATGGCTTGTATATTGAATGCGGCTAATGAAGTTACCGTACAAGCATTTCTTGAAGATAAAATCAAATTTATCGATATTCAAAAGTATAATGAAATGGCAATGGAAAAAGTGAGTTTTATTGAGAAGCCAACTTATGATGATTATGTGAACACAGATAAAGAAACAAGGGTGTTAACACAAGAATTTATTTCATAAAATGTAACGAAAATGAAGAAAGTAATTTGTAGTTTAATCCTGTTGATGTCTTTTAATGCCATTGCTCAATTGCCATTAAAAGAAAAAGTTATTACAAGCCGAATCAAATATAAACAACCAAAAAATAAGAAAATAGTTTTTAAATTTCCTGAAGTAAAAAGGTCTGAACAGGTAGATATCTATCATGGAAAATCCATACCAGATCCATACAACTGGTTAGAAGATGAGAATAGTGAAGAAACTAAAAAGTTTGTAGTAGAGCAAAATAAAGTAACTTATTCTTATTTAGAAAAAATACCATTTAGAAATAAGGTGAAAGAAAGACTAACGAAAATTTGGAGTTTCCCTTCGATGTCTGCACCCTTTATTGTGAAGGATAAAGTTTTTTTCTACCGCAACGATGGAAAACAAAACCATTCTGTTTTAATGACGAAAGGA
>CAMBFX010000044.1 GCA_945865695.1 Chryseobacterium gleum
GTTTTGGTTTTTCTCCCAATGCAGAAAATAATTATCAAAAAGTTCCTCAAATTGGAAATGTTGTAATTGAAGATCATGTGGAAGTTGGCTCTAATGTTTCTATTGACAGAGCAACCTTAGGTTCGACCATCATTCGAAAAGGAGCAAAAATTGATAATTTAATTCAAATTGCACATAATGTAGAAATTGGTGAGAACACAGTTATTGCCTCTCAAACAGGAATTGCTGGTTCAACTAAATTAGGAAAGAATATGATGATTGGTGGACAAGTTGGAATTATTGGACATCTTAAAATTGCTAATGGTGTAAAGATTGCAGCTCAATCAGGAATCGGTCAAAATATTGAAGAAGAAAATAGTATTGTACAAGGTTCTCCTGCATTTTCTATTGGAGATTATAAAAGATCTTATGTGCTGTTTCGTTCGTTACCTAAGTTAAAGGAACAAATGAATAAATTAGCAGCGGATTTGGAGGAATTAAAAAAGCAAAAAGAATGAAAGAATTTCAAAGAACATTAAAATCAGCAGTTAAATTAAAGGGAGTGGGACTTCACACGGGAGCCACTGTAAATGTTACTATTTTACCTGCAGGAGATAATCACGGATATAAATTCCAAAGAGTAGATATTGAAGGTCAACCCATAATAAAGGCTGATGCAGATCTAGTTGTTTCTACTGAAAGAGGAACTACTCTTGAACAAAATGGAGTAAAGGTTCACACGACTGAGCATATACTTGCTTCTCTCTATGGAATGCAAGTGGATAATGCCTTAATTCAAATTGACGGACCAGAAATTCCTATAATGGACGGAAGTTCTTTAAAATTTGTAGAAGCAATTGAATCGGTTGGATATGAAGAGCAGAAAACAGAACGTGAATATTTTGAATTCAGACAAAATTTACCTTATGAAGATTTAGCAAAAGGGATTGAAATTTTAGCAGTTCCAGCAGATGATTTTAGATTAACTGTGATGGTGGATTATAATTCACCTGTTCTTGGGACTCAGCATGCAACTATGTATCATATTGGAGAATTTAAAGATCAAATCGCTGCTTGTAGAACTTTTGTTTTTCTGGGTGAATTAGAATATTTAGCAAAGAAGGGATTGATAAAAGGTGGTGATCCTGATAATGCAATTGTATTAGTGGAGCGCGAAGAAGTTTCTGAAAAAGAATTGAAAGATTTAGCTACACTTTTGGGTAAAGAAGATTTAGAAGTTCAGATAAAAGGAATTGGTGTTTTGAATAATACCAAAATGAAATTCCAGAATGAACCTGCTCGTCATAAATTATTGGATATTGTTGGTGATTTAGCGTTGGTAGGCAAACCTATCAAAGGACATATTTTAGCAGCTCGTCCTGGGCATGGTGGAAATGTTTCTTTCGCAAAAATCATCAAAGATATTATGCGTAATGAAAAGAAAAGTGGATTTGTAAAGCATTTTGATTTAACCAAAGAACCACTTTATGATATCAATAAGATTGAAAAAATGTTACCGCATAGGTATCCATTTTTATTAGTGGATAAAGTGATGTCCATAAATTCAGAGGGAATTGTTGGAGTGAAGAATATCACTATGAATGAAAATTTTTTTCAAGGACATTTTCCTGGCAATCCAATTTTTCCAGGGGTATTGCAATTGGAAGCGATGGCACAATGCGGAGGAATTTTTTCATTGAGCACTGTACCAGATCCTGAAAATTATTCCACTTACTTTATGAAAATTGATAACGTTAAATTTAAACGGAAAGTAATGCCTGGAGATTCATTGGTTTTAGAGTTGAAATTATTAACTCCTATTCGAAGAGGAATTGTTCACATGAGTGGAGTAGCTTATGTAAATGGAATGGTTGTTTCTGAAGCAGAAATGATGGCACAAGTAATTAAAGAAAGAAATCTATGAGTCAATTAATAGCCAATATTTCTCCAGATGCGAAAATTGGAAAGGGAACTATCGTTGCTCCGTTCGCTACTATTTACGAAGATGTAATCATTGGAGAAAATTGCAATATTGGCCCTAATACAGTTATTTATCCTGGAACAAGAATTGGAAATAATGTTCAGATATATCCGGGTGCGATTATTGGTCCACCTTCACAGGATTTAAAATATAAAGGTGAATATACCACTACCGAAATTGGCGATAATACCGTCATTCGTGAATATGTTACCATTCATAAAGGAACCACAGATAGAATGAAAACGGTGGTTGGAAAAAATTGTTTACTAATGGCAATGGTTCATATTGCCCACGACTGTTTGATTGGGGATCATGTCATCATTGCAAATAATGGTGCATTATCTGGGCACGTTACCGTTGGAGAGCATGCAATAATTGAAGGAATGGTAGGTGTTCAACAGTTTATTCATATCGGTCAACATGCATTTATTGGAGGTGGATCATTAGTGAGAAAAAATGTTCCGCCATTTGTAAAAGCCGCACGCGAACCGATTTCTTATATTGGTGTAAACACAGTGGGGCTAAGAAGGAGAGGATATTCTGATCATCAAGTAAGTTTAATTGAAGATATTTACCGAGTAATTTATGTGCAAAATAGCAACCTTTCTGTGGCGCTAAATATTGTTAATCTAGAATTGCCCGCATCAGCAGAAAAAGATATCATTGTTGAATTTATTCGTAATTCTACCAAAGGGATTATGCGTGGCATTGGTTAATTCATGAAAATTATTCTTGAAAATACAGGGCGAAGATTTAATAAAGAATGGATTTTCAAAAATGTGAATATTACATTTTCTCCAAATGAATTTTATGCTATTTTAGGCTCCAATGGATCAGGGAAATCTACTTTTTTACAATTAGTTTCAGGTTATTTAATGCCTTCAGAAGGTAAAATTGAGTATCGTCAGGAATCAATAATCGAGCAGGATAAAATATACCAACACATCAGCATTGCTTCACCCGCATTAGAATTATTTGAGGACCTTACATTAGAAGAAACGATTCATTATCATTTTCAATTCAAAAATATATTGCACAGAATTGATATAAAAAAATTGCCAGAACTATTACAATTAAAGGGAAATGAAAAAAAGCAATTGAGAAATTTTTCTTCCGGAATGAAACAAAGAGTTAAGTTAGGTTTAGCGATATTAGGTGATTCCTCGGTTTTGTTATTGGATGAGCCTACTTCGAATATGGATAAAAACGGAATTCTTTGGTATAAAGAATTAATTACAAAATATACCAAAGACAGAATTGTTCTGGTGGCTTCGAATAAAATTGAAGAAGATTATTTTTTCTGTCAGCATCATTTAGAAATTGAAAATTACAAGAGGTGAAATTTATTTTCCTCTTGGATGATATTTCAAAATCGTCTCCTTTAAATATTTTCTATCTAAATGTGTATATATTTCTGTGGTAGTAATACTTTCATGCCCTAACATTTCTTGAACGGCCCTTAAGTCAGCACCTCTTTCTACCAAATGTGTTGCAAATGAATGTCGAAAAGTATGTGGACTTATATTTTTTTCAATTCCCACTTTGAAAACGAGATTTTTGATAATGGTAAAAACCATCACTCGAGATAATTTATTTCCTCTTCTGTTTAAAAACAAAATATCCTCAGCACCATGTTTAATTTTAATTTGGCTTCGAGAATGTTCCAAATAAAATTTAATTCTTTCTAAGGTTCTTGGCCCAATGGGAACTAATCTTTCTTTATTGCCTTTTCCAATTACTCGTACAAATCCCTCATCAAAATAAATAGTTGAATATTTTAATTCTACCAATTCAGAAACTCGAAGTCCACAAGCATATAAAACTTCGAGCATAGTTTTATTTCTTTCTCCTTCCGAAGTGCTTAAATCAACATTATCGAGTAAAAGGGTTATTTCTTTAAAAGACAACGTATCAGGTAATTTTCTAGCCGTTTTGGGCATCTCAATGGTTTCTGTTGGATTGATTTGAATATAATTTTCCAGTATTAGATATTTATAAAATGCTCGTAAACCAGAGAGTATTCTCGATTGCGAAGTATCTGTTAAACCGAGATTATAAATATACTTGATGAAAGATCGAATATGACCCGCTTCTGCTTTCTCAACGGTGATATTAGACTTAGATTGATCAAGATATTGGGAAAAAAGTTCCACATCATGAACATAAGCTTCCAATGTATTAGGGCTTAATGAGCGCTCCAGTCGCAAATACATTTGAAATCCTTTTAAAAGCGTATGAGAGCTCATCTAAATCATTTTTTTATTAGTTTTTTACGTATATCTTTGAAAATAGATATGCGTATTTTAATCATCAATGGCCCAAATTTAAATCTTCTTGGCAAACGAGAACCAGAAATTTACGGCACAAATTCATTCGAAGATTTTTTTAATCAGTTAAAACAGAAATTTACGAATATTAATTTGGAATATTTTCAAAGTAATGTGGAGGGTGAGCTGATAAATAAATTACATGAATATGGCTTTAAGAATTCAAATTCTCCCGTAAATGGAATTATTTTTAATCCAGGAGGTTATTCTCATACTTCAGTTGCTTTAGCAGATGCAATTTCTGCTATAGAAATTCCAGTTATTGAAGTACATATTTCAAATGTGCATGCACGAGAAGATTTTCGACAACAGCTTTTAACTGCGCGATCATCAAAAGGAGTTATTTCTGGTTTAGGTTTAAATTCTTATTCTTTGGCGATAGCGTCTTTTATCGAATCAAAATAAGTATTATTCCAGAATTCTTTAAAGTAGATGGTATCGTATATCAAGGAGAAATTCATTTGAGAAATGATAGGAATTATCAATTTACCCAAACTATTATTCGAGGAAAATGTATGGCTATTGATTGGATTATTTTTTATGATGGAACAACCAACACAAATTAGCTAAACGGCTATGCCACTCCAGCTCTTACAAATGACGATATCTACCAAGTTTCAAAAAATTCTAAAGTCACATATAGGAACATTATAAGATATTCTGTGGCCAAGGTTATCCCAATTATTAAAAAATTCAATTGTAAATGTATAACGAGGGAAATATTTCGACATAACACCATCTGTGCTGGCAGCCAGAAGAATAGGCTTTGGAGCAGGTGATTGTGATCCGTCAGTACCTATAACAATTAACAGAAATACATTTAATTTAGAAATGGAATAAATGAATTTGCTATATTTGAGGAATACAAAAAGTATGATAGATAATTACGATTTTTATTCCATGATGGAGCGACACAAGATAATGTTGTCGTTTCAAGGCGGTGTGAACAGCGAATTACTCACATCAATACTTCAAATTATGGAGTCAAAATTAGATCAGGTGGATGATTCTCCTAAGATTAAAAAGAAAGTTTTTAATGTGCTGGTTGAATGTCTTCAAAATTTATATCACCACATTGATGAAGTTCCCATTACCGATGAATTTAATTTTAATGCGCGCTCTGCTATTTTTATGATTTGTCGTGAAACGGATTATTATTTAATTTCAACGGGTAATTTTATTTTGAATGATAATGTGCTTATTCTAAAGGAGAAATTGGATAAGGTAAACAGCATGGATAGAGAAGAATTAAAAGAATATTACAAAGCAGTTTTGAATAATGGCGAGATGTCTAACAAAGGTGGTGGAGGATTAGGAATGATTGACATCGCTCGTAAATCAGGACAAAAATTAGATTATAAATTCACGAAGATTGATGATATAAGTTCTTTCTTCAGTTTAAATATTAAAGTAACACAATAAACAAGGATTATGGAAAATTTGACATTAGAAGGTACTCCTAAAACACCAACCGTAAGTTTTAGTAAAGACGCAGGAGTATTAGAAATTAAAGGACGTTCTATTCCTGAAAATTCAATTGAGTTTTACAAACCTTTGTTGGATTGGATAGGGGAATATGGCGGAGCAGCTAAGGCTGAAACAGAAATTAATATCAAACTTGAATATTTTAATACAAGTTCGTCAAAATGCATTTTAGATGTTTTCAAAAAATTGGAAACGCTTGCCAATACAAAAATGACTATCAACTGGTATTATGAAGAAGACGATGAGGATATGTTGGAAGCCGGCGAAGACTACCAAGCAATTATCAGCATACCTTTCAAAATGATTCAGGTTGAAGAACTTTAAAATAAAATCCTCGGTTCTTCCGGGGATTTTTTTTAAGTTTTTTTAGCAAAACAAAAAATAAAACAGCACGTATACTCGTCTAATTAAAAAACAGTTAGTATGTCAAAATTTATTGGAGCCTTTTTAGCCATTTTCACTTTAGGATGTGCAGTTGTTGCTATTCTATGGATGTGGGGAGTAATTGATTTGAGTTTATGGGGATTGGGTAAATTCATCCTCACAGGCGTAATATTATTAGTTACCGCAGGAATTCTTACAGCTATTTATGGAATGTTCTTCTGGAAAGGCGGAAAAGAGCCTGTACCAGGTGACCAAAAAACTGCAGGGAGTGAATTTATTGGAAACAGATATTCGGATAATAAATAAGGAATACATTTTTAGTTAGTCGTTATTTATTTTTCGTTAAATACATTTATGCTTAAAAATACAATTGGTACCCGTAATTTAATTGCGGGTATTTTTTTTGAAAATAATTTGAATGAAGAATTTTAAATCTTCTCCGTCTCCTCTTTAATAAAATCCAATAACTCTTTCACATAAGCAGGAGAAAAATCAAATTTGATTCCGGCTGTTTCATAGATTTCAGGAATAGAACGAGTGTATCCTAATGCCAACGCATCTATGTATTGCTGAATCGCTTTTTTAGGATCTTTTTTATAATTTCTCCATAATGCAATCGCTCCTAATTGCGCCATTCCGTATTCGATATAATAAAACGGAACTTCGTAGATATGTAATTGCTTTTGCCAAGCCGATTGTTGAATGTAATCTAATCCTGAATAATCGACCATATTCGAACTAAATTCCTTCATGATTTTCATCCAGGCATTCGTACGGTCTTCGTGAGTATGTTTTGGATTTTCGTAAATCCAGTGTTGGAATTTGTCTACAGTGGCAATCCAAGGCAAAATAGAAATTATTTTTTCTAACTGATCTTTTTTTGCACGTTTTAATTCTTCATCATTTGTGTAAAAATGATTCCACTGATCCATAGAAATTAATTCCATACTCATGGAAGCTAATTCAGCTACTTCACTCGGAAAACTCTTAAAAGCGGTCAATTTTAAAGTATGTGTGAGAAAAGATTGTATCGCATGCCCGCCTTCGTGAACCATTGTTACTAAATCACGTTGCGTTCCCACTGCATTCATAAAAATATAAGGAACACCAGTTTCGTACAATGGATAATTATATCCACCTGGTGCTTTTCCGTCTTTCGATTCTAAATCTAATCTTCCCATTTCATTCATCGTTCGCAAACAATTTCCAAAGTAAGGATGAATGTTATTAAAAATTTCAATTGATTTTTCAATCAATTCTTTTCCGTTTGAAAATGGTTTTAAAGGTGATTTTCCCTCTGGATCCACTTCCATATCCCAAGGTTTCAAAACATCGTAACCTAATTGTTGTTTTCTTCTTTGCGTAAATCCAGAAGTATAAGGAACAATGATATTTTTAATGCTTTCTTGAAAATTTTCGCAATCTGTCACTGTGTAATCGAATCTTCCGAGAGCAGCAAACATATAGTCGCGGTAATTTTTAAAACCTGCGTTGAGTGCTAATCTATTTCTTAAATCGATAAGTGTATTGAATAAATTATCTAATTCTTTGGTGTCGTTTTCTCTTCTTGCAGCAATCAACATGAAAACTTCTTCACGCATTTGTCGATCGGTATTTTTCAAAAGTGAAGCTGCTTTGGGCATCGTCATCACTTCGTTTTTATACGAAATGCTTTGCGCACCTGTGATGGCTCCATATTTTTGTGCAAGAGTAGAAATTTCGGCTTGTAGAAGAATATTTTCTTCTCGGAATAAATCTAATTCTTGTTTGATTCCTCTTTTGTAAATAAAATATTCACGTTCTGTTAATGATTCGATGAACGAACAATCATTAAATTTTTTATTTAGTTCATTGAAGAAAGGCGCGGCTTTCGGTTCAATTTCATTCACAAAATAATTATAGGATTCACCGGCTTTTTCGTCTTTTGTATTTACCGTCATTCGAATATATCTCCAACCACCTTCTTCGCTTAAAATCGCGTCTAATTCACTGCGATCTTTCAACCATGAAATTAATTCTTCATTTGAAGAGATTTTTCTTTCAGTAAGTTCTTTGAAAAATGGTAAAAGTTGTTCCCAATTGTCAATAGAGTTTACGTCTTTTAAAAAAGTACGATTTCTATTGGCAATAGTCGAATTCATTAAGCGCCTCTTTTCGGAGCGTTAATTTTACGAGCAGCACCAGCGCCTTTTGATTGAACATCAGTTTTCAATTTAGGTTGAGCCACTTTAGCCGCCTTAGGAGCTTTTTTCTCACCTGTTTTTGCGGTCGCTTTTTTAGCAGGTTTTGCTTCTCCAGTTTCTGCTTTTTCTTCTGTAACATCATCTTCTGCAGGAGCATCTTGCTCTGCTGCAATTTTTGCTAAAGTTCCATTTTCTTGAAGAATATTATACCAAGAGAATAATTTTTTCAAATCAGAATTATAAACTCTTTCTTTATCGTATGTAGGAAGAATTTCTGCAAAATAAGCATGTAATTTTGAAGGTTCTTCATTTGCACTAATGCAAGCGCCACCATTTTCTTTTTCAAAAATTTTCTTCACAATTTCATGCAACGGAACATCATCTTCTGTTGTATACATCGTGATATCATCCAATGCTGAAATTTTTTGACTTGCGAATGCGGGCATTCTTTTTCCGTCAGCTAAAGATTCAACAATTAATTTTTCTTTTCCTTGTCCAACTACTTTGTACAATCCGGGCTTACCGGTAATCGAAATAAATCCTTTTAAATTCATTGTTTGTTTTAATTAAAATGGTGAGCAAAGTTATAAAAATCCATTGCTTTTCAAATAGCCACTTACGAAATTATACGAACACCTCTTTGCGTCCGATTTTGCTGCAAATCGGACAGTTAAGTGCATTATGACCACGAGCTTGACAGTATTCTCTTCCGAAATAAATGATTTGAAGGTGCAATTTGTTCCATTTTACAATAGGAAACAGTCTTTTACAATCAGCCTCCGTTTGAGTAACATTTTTACCCGTACTCAATCCCCAACGATAAATAAGGCGATGAATATGTGTATCAACTGGAAATGCAGGCACACCGAATACTTGACACATAATTACAGAAGCGGTTTTATGTCCAACACCGGGTAATTTTTCTAATTCCTCTAACGTATTTGGAACTTTTCCTTTGTGGTTTTCAATTAATAATTTGGATAGCCCATGAATAGCTCTTGATTTGGCAGGTGATAATCCACAGGGTTTAATAATTTCTTTGATTTCTTCTACTTTCAACTTTACCATTTTTTGAGGAGTATCGGCTTTTGCAAAAAGTAATGGGGTAATTTTATTTACTCGTTCATCGGTGCATTGTGCAGAAAGTAAAACAGAAACTAAAAGTGTATAATCATCTTTATGCAGAAGAGGAATTGGAGGATTGGGATAAAGTTTCTCCAAGATTTTTAAAACAAATTTTACTTTTTCAGGTTTGGTCATTTTTTTGATTTTTCAAAATAATGATTCATGATGGATTGAGAAATTAATTCATAAATTTTCTGCCAATCTTTGTTTGATTTCAATAATTCCAAATGAGCAGCAAGTGTTTTTTTATCTTTTCTAATGGCTGGTCCTGTTTGATTTTTTGAGGGAAGTGAGTGATATAAATTATTAGTCACATTCTCAATCAAGGGTAACAAAATTTCAAAGGGAATTTTTTCCTTTTTCAAAATTGTTTCAGCGATGGAATAAAAATAATTTGGAAAATTTGAAACGAAAACCGCCGATAAATGAATTTTTTTTCTTTGCGCCGAATTTATTTTTAAAACGGTATCAGAAATCATTTTCCCAAACAAGGAAATTCTTTTTTCGATAGTAGAATTGGCTCCTTCGATTAAAAAAGGAACCGATTTTAAATAGACAGTTGATTTTCCAGTAAACGTTTGTAAGGGATAAAATACACCACTATTTTTGCTAATTTTTTTGAGCTCTTTTACAGAAGACGTTCCTGATGTATGAACAATGAATGGATTTTTTCCGGGAATTTTTTTTGCCGTTTCGGCTATAAAATCATCTTTCACGGCAATGATAAACAAATTCGTTTGGGGATTCATTTTTTCTATTTTTTTTATTGCGCATGATTTAACTTTTTTAGCGAGTATTTGAGCATTCTTGAAATCATTGCTCCAAATTTCTGATATGATGAATCCTTTTTGATAAAATTCCAAGGCGAGAGCAGTAGCTACTCTTCCAGATCCAATGAAACTGATTTTATATTTCGCTTTGTTTTTCAATTTTACTATTTCGAGAAAGTTTAACTCGGTACACAACGGCCATTATTGTTCCAATGAACATCACAAAGCAACCCAACCATAAAACATTTATTAATGGAAATTTACGTACCTGTAGAACAATATAATCTTCAGTCATCAAATTTAATTTGTATCGTATTCCAGTTGGTCCATTTTCTTGGGGATGAGCTAAAGTATCATCAGGTGCATGATTATGTCCTGTATGATCAGTATGTGTTTTATTCTCTTCTAAAGTAACTCTTTCTAAACCTAATTTAATTCTCATCGAAGGAATATATGCATATTTGATTTCTGAATTACCTAACGAATCGAATGCAAAAATTAATGTTCTTTTTACAGGGAATTGCAGATAAAAATCTCTCACATCAAAAATATTGAAATCAACAGAAAGTGCGGTTTGGTTTTTATATTTTACAGAATCAATTAACGGAACAAGATTAGAAGAAGTAACTAAGAAACCAGCTGTTCGAATGGTGTCGCCTACTAAAGTATCTATTGAATATTTACGCACATATTTTTCTTTTCCGGCAACGGCAAGGTTGGCATCTTTCAAGTGAGTGAATACATCGTAATGTAGAAAGTGAACGGTACCAGGTTCAGAAACGGTTTGCATTTGGCTTCTTGGATTCTTTTTATCTTGATGAACTTGCACGAATGGTTCTACCTCAAATATCTTATCTCCATAGGCTAAATAATCCCAACGTTTAGCCGCTAAATATTCTTCGGAAGTAAAATTGCTCAACATTTCCCAATTCGCTTTGTCTCGATAAAATAGAAGTGATGCTATATGATCTTTTTTACAAAGAAATAATCCGTTTTCGAATTTCAACGTGTCTCCTTTTTTGTATTCGGCATTCTTTACACCGAAATAAGTGGTTTTGTAGAATAAGAAATGACTTTCGGCACGATTACCCGAGTAAGTAATGAAATAATTTTTCATTCTTACGGTATCATTTTTGAAAACTTGAACATCTAAATTATTATCAAATTCTTTATTGATTCCTTGCAGCATGAATCCTTGTCGGTTTTCGGAAAGGTTTTCTTGTTTTCCCATACTCCAAATTGTACCTAACATTATAATTCCAAAACCAATATGTGCAATCGAAGCTCCTGCAAAATTTAATCTTCCTTTTAATACACGAATCCAATATTCTCCATTTGAAAAAACAGTGAAAAATGAAGTGAACATGAATGTGCTCAATAATAAATCGCGAGAAGAAGTGTTAAACGAATAGAGCCAATTAAAAAGCAAAGTAAAAAATAATGCCAACACAATTGGCGAAATCATTTTCTTTAGAAAAACTTTTGAATCTGTTTTTTTGTATTTCAAATATTGTCCAATTCCACTTAGCAAAGCAATAATTAATGCAAATGGTAATTGCCAAGCATTATAGAAAGCATTACGTTCGTCAGTAGCCACTTTGGTGATGTCTGTATCGAACAAAAGATTGATAACAGGAAGTGAAGTGGTAAAAATAATTTGCAATGCTGATAATAATAATATTAACGAAGCAATGAACATCCAAAATTCTCTCGACCAAATATCTTCTTCTTGTTTTTGTTTCGGAAAATGCAAATGATAACCAGCATAAAGAAAAACAAAACTAATGACCACTCCTAAAATGGCAATTAAACTTTTGATAGAGAATTTCACGCTTCCACTTTCAGCCAATAATGTTCCTGGTTCGAAAAATAAATAAATAAGAAATAAAACCCCAACGGCAATGGAGAAATACATTCTCAATTTATTATTTTGTAGTAACAATAGAAATCCTAAAAACAAAAAGAAAAGCATGAATAAAATCAACTGCCCCATCAATCCATCACCCGTAAATGAGTGAACGGATTCTTCACCTAAAACTCCGCTTCGTGTAAGGAATGTAGAATATAATACGAGGAAAAAAGAAAAAATCGTCAATAGAAAAGTAGAGAATAAAGAACTTCCGCGTGTTTTATTTAGTAGCATTAAATGTCCTGCGCCAACTAATACTAACCACGGAACAAACGAGGCATTTTCTACAGGATCCCAAGCCCAGAAACCACCAAAGCTTAAAGATTCATAAGCCCACGCACCGCCCATTAAAATTCCAATTCCAAGAATAGCAATTCCGAAAAATGTCCAAGGTAACGCTGGTTTAAGCCAACCCGAAAAATCTTTTTTCCATAAAGCAGCAATAGCATACGCAAAGGGAACAGATACCAATGAAAATCCTAAAAATAGAGTAGGAGGATGAATGACCATCCAATAATTTTGCAAGAGTGGATTTAATCCTTTTCCATCTTCAAATGATTTATCGATTTGCAGGTATTCAGGAATAGCACTCCATAAGGTTCCCCAATCAGGAATAACTTCACGTTTTAAGGCAAATGGATTTATTCCTAAAATCGAATCGTCCCAATAATAAATTCCCAATACCATCGACACTAAAAAAACTTGTATACTCGCAAATACTGCCATTACTTGTGGTTCCCATTTCTTAGATGTTTTTAATAAAATTAAACCAAGAACTGTTTGCCAAAATAGCCATAACATAAAACTTCCTCGTTGGCCACCCCAAAAGCAAACTAAAATATATCGCATCGACATATCGTTTTTGCTTTGTTCGGCTACATAATCGTATTCGTAATATTGATTTACTAAAAGATAAAATAAAACACCCATCATGGTAAAAACAGCTACCGCATGAGTAATAAAAGAATATTTTCCAATTTTTTTCCATTGATCGGAAGAAGAACCTCCGCGTGTTGAAACAAAATAAGCGAAAACCGAAAGTAAGGCCGAAGCAAAAGCGATGGCGGAAAATAAATTTCCTAATTGACCGGGAAAGGTGTGTTCACCTATATAATCCATTTATTTTTTCCTCTCTTTCATTTTCATATCATTATACTTTGATGGACATTTCAACGATATAGAATTGGCATAAAAATCTTTTCCTTTGGCGCTACCTTTCACAATTATTTTTTCTGATCTTTCGAAATCTTGAGGCTTCGCTTGATTGAGATGAACTTTATGTTCTTCGCCATCATGATCTATCATATAAAAGGTAAGGCTGGTCGGTTGCGTTTCAATTGGTTTTTCTTTGTTAAGGTATCCAGAAATTGTATAGGGACGATCGGGATTCGAAAAAGCTTCATTGAAATTTGCATACGTTGCTGATGAAGCAATAGTGGAAATAATCACTGCAGCACAAATAGCAATGACAATTAATCCGATGATATGCATCTTTTTCATAATAGAATTATTTTGATGATTTATCTTTTATTTCTTTTTCCATTCGAGAAACTTTTCGGTCCATCCAAAATAGATAAGCGAAAATTCCGGTAAGGATGATGGTAACAACACCAATCACCACATAAATTTTTCCGGAGGAGTAAAAAAGTTCTTCCATATTAATTTTCTAAATGTTCTTTAATTTTTTGTATTCTTAATCTTAATGTTAAAATCCAAATAGAAATTCCCATCCAACCTAAAACAGCAGGATAGAAAACCATTCTTAAATTCGTATCTAAATCATAATTCGAGAAAGCGGGATTTCCTCCGTTACCAGGATGTAATGAATCTACCATTCTTGGAACTACCCAAATAAAAACAATCATCATTGCGAAAGCAAAAACATTATACACTGCAGCAAGGCGAGCTCGTTTTTGTTCTTCGTTTACCGAATTTCTAAGAATGATGTAAGCCAAATAAATAATTACGGTCAAGGCAGAGCCGTTCAATTTTGGGTCTTCATATACCCACCACTGTCCCCAAGTGAATCTTGCCCAAAGTGAACCAGTGAGAATTCCTAATACGCCAAATAATAATCCTACATAAATGGCCATATAAGCTACACGATCATGATTTTCATTATTAGTTCTTAAATATTTTATACTATATACAATTGAAATAATAAAAAGCAACATCATGGCAAACCACATCGGTACATGAAACATTAAATTACGAATGGTTTCTTGAAGAATGGGTTGATTGGGAAATGCTTTTGGATGAGAGGGAGAGAATGAATTTTCTTCTGGAGGAAGACAATTACTTTTTTCTCCTGCTTGGTTATTTTCTACTACACGAAAGGCAGAAGGAAGAATTAAAGCGTCTTCTGAATAATAAACCGTCATATCTAATAATCCAGAATAGTTGGGAGGCAGATTGAAAATTAATTCGAGATGAGTTTTATCAACGACTTTTACGTTACTTACACAAAATCCCTCATCAGAATTTTGTTTGTATAGAAATACGATTGGTTTTTCAAAGGATTCATTGGATAAAGTAAAATCGGTATTGTAACCAGTAATAATTACTTTATTGTCTGTTGTTTTTAACTCTTCATTAGAAACCGAAGCAATTCCTGGTTGCAACCAAGTCATGAATGAATAAACTACTGTAAAAAGTAAAAGAAGGACTGTCGTTATTTTCCACCAATATTTTTGCATTTTTTCCACTAGAATTATTCACGCCAAAGGTAAGGAAATAATAAGAAAGAGAGTGTGACAGTTATTCCATTTATCCCTGTTAAAACTAACATTTTTTGCCAAGCAAATTCCCACCCTAAACCACGTAATGAAATTGCACTCAGGTCGATGAGTGAAAGTAGTAGTGGTAATAATAGTGGAAAACCTAAAATGGCCACCATACCCAAACCATTTCCTGTTTGAGAAGAAATGCCAGAAATGAGAGTTAAAATTCCCGATAAGCCGATTCCACCAAGAATTAAAGTGAGGAAATAAATATCCAAATCAGCACCTTCTAATGGATGAAAACCGATAAATAAACCATAAAAACAGAATGTAATCAAGCTGATTAGAATAATCACAAGAGAATTAAAAATCAATTCAGAAAAAATAACTGAAACGGGACTTACCAATGTATATTGATACAATTGTTTTCTTCTAGTTTCAGAATTGAAACTTCTAGTGGCAGAATTAGAGGCAGCAAAAACTAAAATAATCCAAAATAAGGCATTCCATACAGAAGTATCATTGATGGTTTTAAAAGAAAGATAACAGAGATAAACTGTAATGAGAACGTATAAAAAAAAGGAAGAAATGGTGTATTTATTTCTCAATTCCAATAGAAACATCCTTGATAGAAGAACTCGGATTTCTTTTCCCATGGGGTAAATGTAGGGAGAAAAAAAATTTAAAATTTAAAATTAGCAATTAAAAATGGAAGAATCATTCCTTATTGATATCATCATACTTAGAAGCGTTGGCACCATCTAGTTTTTTGATGAGTTTCAAGATATTGGTTTTTTCTTCGGCAGAGCCGCCTTTAAAAAGGTTGATTATTTCTTGTCGTTTAGCAGTGAAAAATATCTGCGCATTGATAGATCCTGGACGTAGTTTATGCACTTGTTCAATCAATACAATGGCCTCATAAACGGCTGCTCTTCCTTTCGCCACATCTTGATACATCACATCCAAACCTTCACGATGATATTTAGAATAAACCTGACGCAACGGTTTAAAAACATTTTGTAAAGCGTTGTCTACAATAGCAAATCTATTTTTTGTGCTTTCAGATGCTTTCCAACCTGGTTCAGAAGTGTTTTGTGCATTGTTTACAATTTGTTGAGCTTTGATGAAATATTGACTACCTCCTTCAAGAGAAAAAGAATCGTAATCATAACCTAAAACCATATAAGCGTAAAAAGCTAATACAGATGATAAATTGGTGCGATGCACATCAATACTAAATCTTATTGGAGAACCACGTTGATACTTGAATTTAAAATCGGCATCTTTAAAATTAAAAATACTAGTAGAATAAGAGGCGCCATAAACAGGTCGTGAAGCAGAAATTTGAATATCTCCACCAAAATCCTCGGCAGAAATCTGTTCATTAATATTGATTTGAATAATACATTCAATTTTTTCGTTATCACCAATAACGTCATTAGTCCAACGTGTATTATTCATAAATTCTAAAACGGAAAGTTGCAATTCTTCAAACACTAATTTTTCTGTAGCTGATGTTTGAAGGGAAGGGGAAATAACGGTAACCTGACAATTTAATTCTTGTGCTTTCGAAAATTGAATTCCGAAGCAGATAAAAATTAATAGGTAGCTATATTTTTGAATCATTTTATTTCTTCAGCGATTAGTTTTAGAATATCCACTGCAACTTCACGCTTTGATTTCAACTCAAAATTAATCATTTTATTGTTCTTCCCGATAACCGAAATCTTATTGGTAGAATGTCCAAATCCAGCACCTTTGTCTTTCAAGGAGTTCAATACAATCAAATCTAGATTTTTTTCTTTTAATTTTCGATTAGCGTTTCCTTTTTCGTTTTCGGTTTCTAATGCAAATCCCACTAAAAATTGGGTCTTTTTTTTGCGTGAACCCATTTCTCTCAAAATATCAACAGTAGGTTTCAATTGAATAGTGAGTTCGGCAGTTTTTTTCTTTATTTTCTCCTTGACTTTAGATACTGGAGTATAATCTGCCACTGCAGCGGCCATAATTACAATATCCGATTTTTCAAAATTTTGAGAGCAGGCTTTATGCATTTCTCCAGCAGAAATAACATGTTTTAATTTAATATTGGGATGATGAATTTTTTGAGAAGTTGGGCCAGAAATTAATTGAACTTGTGCACCCATTCTTGCGGCAGCTAAGGCTAATTCAAATCCCATTTTTCCAGAACTATGATTGCCAATGAAACGAACTGGATCGATTGCTTCATAAGTTGGCCCAGCTGTAATCAGTATTTTTTTACCTTCTAAATTCTGAAATGATGAAAAATAATTTTCTACTTCATTTAGGATTTCTTCTGGTTCCATCATTCTTCCTTCACCCGAAAGTCCACTGGCTAATTCACCAGTTCCAGCCGGTAAAATATGGATTCCGTTTTCAGAAAGAAATTGTAAATTTTTTTGAGTAGACTCATTTGAATACATATCCAAATCCATGGCTGGTGCAATCCAAACCTGACATTTTGCTGAAAGATAAACGGCCATTAAAATATTATCACAAACGCCATGCGACATTTTAGAAATTGTATTGGCTGTGCAAGGAGCGAGAATAAAAAGATCAGCCCAAATTCCCAAATCCACATGGTTATTCCATTGTCCATTTTCATTGGACTTGAAAGTGTGCCAAACCGGATTTTTACTAAGTGTAGAGAAAGTAAGTGGCGTAACAAA
Organism: Chryseobacterium gleum; assembly: GCA_945865695.1. GTDB lineage: Bacteria > Bacteroidota > Bacteroidia > Flavobacteriales_D > UBA2798 > CAMBFX01. The sequence continues at coordinate 17,554 of CAMBFX010000044.1, forward strand.
TTCAAGCGAATCGGGAGTCATAACGACTCTAACTTCAGCGCCAGATTTGATTAATAAACGAACAAGAAAATTAGTTTTGTAGGCGGCAATTCCGGCTGTTACGCCAATAATTATTTTTTTACCGCGCAACATTTTTCGAAATTAAACAGCAGGAGTTTCAGGCGAACGGTAGTAGGTCTGATTTTCGCTGAATTCTTGAATTGAAATAGCAACAGCTTTAGGAAGTTTTTCGTAATGCTTAGAAATTTCAATTTGCTCTCTGTTTTCAAAAATTTCTTCAAGATTATCTGAGTTAGAAGCAAATTCAGATAATTTTTGAGACAATTCTTCTTTCATTTCAGTCGCCACTTGATTAGCTCTTTTAGACATAATCACCACTGATTTATAAACATTGCCAGTTGATTCTTCATACAACTTGTTTACATCACGAGTGATCGTTGTTCTTTCGGCAGTAGAGTTTTTGTAGCTCATAAATTTATTTCTTAACAGTTGATTTCAAATTTTCGAGATCCTTCAGACAATTTTTTGAAAAACTCTCTGCCTCTTCCTTTTTTGCAGGATCATTGAAAAGGGATGCAAAGTTATTGTAATTTTTCAAAGTCTCGTTATATCTTTCTTGTTTTTTAGAGTCAATGCTCATCACTGAATATTTATATCCAGCTTTGACTATCAATAACATAAGTTCATTTTTTTGAGAAGTGGCAGGAAATTCTTCCAAAACGCCTTTAAAAGCAATCATAGCCGACTTATAATTTTCGGTTTTGTAATACAAATAGGCGTTATCAAAAGCCTTTTTCTCCAGTTTAATTACCAGTCCGTCAATGATTTTATTGCAAGTATCTTTTTTAACACTAGTGGGGTAACGATTCATGAAAAGTTGTAATTCATCAATTGCTCCTTGTGTTTCTGATTGATCCAATTGATAATTTGGCGAGTTTTTTACACTGCAAAGTGCTGCCATGAATAATGCATCTTCTGCAAAATTACTTTGCGGAAATTGTTTAGCAAAACTCTTAAAATAATAGTTGGCTAAATAATAATCACGCAAATAGTAGTGACAATAAGCATATCGATAATAGATTCTTTCAAAATCTGTTGAGAGTCGGATATATGGAATTATAGATTCATATAACGCAACGGCCTTGTCATATTTTTTAATTTCAAAATATTCATGGGCTTTTTCGGCTTTATAATCATGATTATCACTTTTTTGAATTTTAGTGAATTCATTACAAGAGGAAAAGACGAAAAGTAAAAATAGGAGGTAGAAAATATTTCTCATGAGCGGGTCAAAGGTAATTATTTTTCTGAATGAAATATATAGGTCAGAAACGTGGTTTTGTTAATAAAATTATGTCTTAAATTGACAAATAGTTCAGATTACTATAACTTTGCAATTAATAAACCTTAAAAATTACTGCCTTGGATATTTTTGAAAAAATTGAATCAAACCGCGGACCTCTTGGTAAATATGCTAAAGAAACTCACGGTTATTTTATGTTTCCAAAATTGGAAGGACCAATTGGAAATAAAATGATTTTTCGTGGCAAAGAAGTTCTTTGCTGGAGTTTGAATAATTATTTAGGATTAGCCAACCATCCGGAAGTAAGAAAAGCGGATGCCGATGCTGCTGCTGAATGGGGATTAGCCTATCCAATGGGCGCTCGAATGATGAGTGGAAATTCAAATAATCATGAAAAATTGGAGGCAGAATTAGCTTCTTTTGTGATGAAAGAAGATGCAATACTATTGAATTTCGGTTATCAAGGAATGGTTTCTTCTATTGATGCTTTAGTGGATAGAAACGATGTGATTGTTTATGATTCCGAATCACATGCTTGTATTTTGGATGGAATGAGACTACATATCGGTAAGCGATTTGTATTCGCACATAACGATATCGAAAGTTTAGAAAAACAATTGCAACGTGCCGAAAAACTAATTGAAGATAAGCCAGGAGGAATTTTGGTGATCACTGAAGGAGTTTTTGGAATGGCAGGCGATCAAGGAAAATTAAAAGAGATTGTAGAACTAAAAAAGAAATATAATTTCAGATTATATGTTGATGATGCTCACGGAATCGGAACACTTGGAAAAACAGGAGCAGGCGCAGGTGAAGAACAAGGATGCCAAGATGGAATTGATGTGTATTTCGGAACATTTGCAAAGTCTTTTGCTTTAACGGGAGGGTTTATTGCAAGCACAGAAAATATTGTTGACTATTTACGTTACAATATGCGTTCACAAATCTTTGCGAAGTCATTACCAATGCCACTGGTAGTTGGTGCATTGAAACGTTTAGAATTAATGAGAACAAAGCCGGAGTTAAAGGATAATCTCTGGAAAATAACAAACGCACTTCAAAAAGGTTTTAGAGAAGTAGGATTAGATATTGGAGATACTAATTCTTGTGTAACACCGGTTATTTTAAATGGAACCGTAGCAGAAGCTACTAATATTACTTTCGATTTGCGAGAGAATTATGGTATTTTCTGTTCTATTGTGGTTTATCCAGTTATTCCAAAAGGAATGATTATTCTAAGGATAATTCCAACTGCAGTTCATACAATGGAAGATGTAAATTATACCGTTGAAACATTCAAAAAAGTACAAGTGAGACTAAAAGCGGGAGAATATGTTTCCGAAAAATTAGCTTCGTTCAAGTAAAAATTAAATCCCGCAGAAAAGCGGGATTTTTCATTTAAAAAAACATGCAGATAAGTTTTTATGGCGCGGCCAAAACCGTTACAGGAAGTAAACATTTACTTTCTCTTGATAACGGCAAAAGAATTCTATTAGATTGTGGTTTATACCAAGGAATGGGTAAGGATGGAGAGGAGCTAAATCGTAATTTTTGGATTTGATCCTCATCTAGTAGATATAGTTATACTTTCTCATTCGCATATTGATCATTCAGGTTTGCTTCCTAAATTAGTGAAAGATGGATTTAAAGGAAAAATTTATTGTACAGAAGCCACTTTCGAAATTTGCGAAATACTTTTAAAAGATAGCGCTAAAATTCAAGAGTCAGATGTGAAGTTCATGCTAATAAAGAGAAAAAGAAAATAGAGCCGCTTTATGATTCAGAAGATATGGTTCCATGTTTAGAAAGATTTGTTCCGCTTCCTGCCAATAAAGAAATTGATTTAACAGACGGTGTGAAATTGAAATTCACATTTAACGGTCATATTTTAGGAAGTGCTGCAGTTACTTTAATTATCCAAGAAAATGGAAAACAAACTAACTTTACTTTTACGGGTGACATTGGAAGATACAATACCAGTTTAATTATTGACCCATTACCTTTTCCGCAGTCGGATTATATTATTTGTGAATCCACTTATGGGAATAGATTACAGGAAGAAAATAAAGATGCAGAATTACATATTTTAAATACAATTATCGAAACCTGTGTCAATAGGAAAGAAAAAGTAATAATTCCCGCATTTAGTTTAGGTAGAACACAAGAAATTGTTTTTACCTTGAATAATCTAGAATTACAGGGGAAATTACCAAAGATTAAAATATATGTAGATAGTCCGCTTTCCTTTAATGCAACAAATATTACGCGAAAACATGTAGATGAACTAAATGAAAAAGTAAGGCATGTTGCAAAAACAGATCCTGATCCATTTGGGTTTGATCAGCTCACTTATATTACCGATAAAGACCAATCACAAGCATTAAATGCATTAAAAGAACCTTGCGTTATTATTAGTGCTTCTGGAATGGCAACAGCGGGTAGAGTGAAACATCGTATCATGCATAATATCGACAATGAAAAAAATACGATTTTGATTGTTGGTTATGCAGAACCTAACTCATTGGCAGGGAGATTACGAAATGGGAATAAGGAAGTACGAATTTTTGGTGATGAATATCCTGTGAATGCTGAAATAAAAATCATTGATTCGTATAGCGCACATGGAGATTATAAAGAAATGATTCGATATCTTTTATGTCAGAAAAAAGATGAAGTAAAGAAAATATTTTTGGTTCATGGTTCTTCTGAATCTATTTCTGAATGGGGAAAGAAATTAAAAGCCGAGGGTTATAAAGAAATCGTTGAGCCTAATAAGAAAGATAGTTATATTTTGGAGTAAAAACAAAAAAATCCGGCTATCAACCGGATTTTTTCTTTTAATCAATGATTTATTTAATTGTTCACCGGCAACAATCCGTATTGTTTACCAAAATACAACATCTGTTCTGTAAAATCCATTGGATATTCTACTGTAACATCAACCACTTTTCCGTTTTTCATTACGGGTGTAAGAATCGGTTGAATGAATCCTTGGTATGGAGCAATTTTCAAAGAAGCATATCTTTCTAATACTTCTTTATGTAATTCTTTGTCTACTTTTCTACCATAAGTTTCGATTAGATTTTTCCCAGCATTA
>CAMBFX010000045.1 GCA_945865695.1 Chryseobacterium gleum
GATTATACAAAAAAATATTTCCCAAATAATTACGGTGAATTAAACACGCCTTTAATTTATCCCACCACATTTGAAGAAAGCAAAAAATGGTTAAAGGATTTTTTCAAAACACGATTTTCGGAATTTGGGCTTTATGAAGATGCCATTGTTACGCATGAGTTTATTTTAAATCATAGTGTGTTAACGCCCATGCTAAATGTTGGTTTGATTACCCCTAAGTTTATAATTGACGAAACCTTAGAATATGCCAGCTGCAACGAAATACCTATTAATTCATTAGAGGGTTTTATTCGTCAAATAATAGGATGGAGAGAATTTATCAGAGCCGTTTATGAGTTAAAAGGCAGAGAAGAGAGAACCAAAAATTATTGGAACTTCAAACGAAAAATTCCTGCTTCATTTTGGAATGGCACCACAGGAATAGAACCCATAGATAGTACCATCAAAAAAGTTTTAGAAACAGGCTATTGTCATCATATCGAAAGGCTAATGGTTTTAGGAAATTTTATGTTGTTATGTGAATTTGATCCCGATGAAGTTTATCGTTGGTTCATGGAATTATTTATTGATGCTTATGATTGGGTGATGGTGCCTAATGTTTATGGCATGAGTCAGTTTGCTGATGGAGGAATAATGGCTACCAAACCCTATATAAGCGGAAGCAATTATTTAATGAAAATGAGCGATTATAAAAAAGGAGAATGGCAACCTATTTGGGATGGTTTATTTTGGAGATTTATGCATACCCATCGTGATTTCTTTTTACAAAATCCCAGATTAGGAATGTTGGTGAATACGTTTGATAAAATGAGCGATGAGAAAAAGAAAATTCACTTAAAAAACGCATCCAACTTTCTTCATTCGCTTTGAGAAAATTCAATCAAAAAATTTAATTAATCTACATTAAGAAGTGAGCAATGCTCAACAAAAAAACCTATTCCTGTCCTATTGCTAATGAAAATACTTACCTTTATTCAACAATTTTACCTATGTAATTAATGTTAAATTATATAAAAACAGAAAAACTAAACTTGAGTTAATTTTACCATTAAATAAAAAACAAATAAAATGAGCACCATTAATAGAATCGGTCTTGACAAAGAGAAAGCAAAATTTTTAGCTGAAAAGTTAAACGATCTTTTAGCTAACTATTCCATCTTTTACCAAAATACGCGAGGGTATCATTGGAATATAAAAGGTGAAAAATTCTTTGAGCTTCATTTAAAATTCGAAGAACTATACAATGACTTCTTACTAAAAATTGATGAAGTAGCCGAAAGAATTTTAACTTTAGGACATACACCCCAACATAATTATTCTAATTATCAAACCACTTCTAAAATTAAAGAAAGTGTTCAAGTAAGCGATGGAATAAAAGCAGTGGAAGATATTTTGTCCTCTTTTCAAGTTATTATCATTCTACAGCGAGAATTACTTTCTATCTCATCTGAAGCGGGTGACGAAGGAACCAATGCATTAATGAGTGATTACATTAGGATGCAAGAAAAATTAGTTTGGATGTATTCATCATTTCTTAATAAATAAAATAAATTATGGCAAACTATTTAATCATTGGCGCTTCCTCTGGAATAGGAAAAAAATTAACTGAACAGTTATCTTTATCCGGACATACTGTATATGGAACTTATTTTAAAAATGAAACTACATCAAAAAACGATAGTGTTCAATATTATCCTGTAAATGTATTAGAGGAAACTATAAACCTTGATTTTTTGCCAGAAGTTTTAGATGGTGTAATTTATTGCCCCGGCAGTATTCAGCTTCGTCCATTTGAAAGAATTAAACCTATAGATTTTATTAATGATTATCAATTGCAAGTTATTGGAGCCATAAAAATAATTCAGTTTGTAGTGCCCAAATTAAAATTAAGCGAAAATGCCGCTATTTTATTATTCTCCACAGTAGCTGTTCAAATAGGTTTGCCCTATCACACGCAAGTTGCTTCTTCAAAAGGAGCTATTGAAGGTTTAACAAAATCATTGGCTGCTGAGTATGCTCCAAAAATTAGAGTGAATTGTATAGCGCCATCGCTAACGGATACACCTTTAGCTGCTGGATTATTAAGCAATGAACAAAAACGTGAAGCAAATGCACAAAGACACCCGTTAAAAAGAGTGGGAACAGCAGAAGATATGGCTAACCTAGCTGAATTTTTACTTTCTGAAAAATCAAGTTGGATAACGGGACAAATTATGCATGTGGATGGAGGTATTTCTACTTTAAAAATTTAATTAAAAATAATTTTCACACCCAACATTTTTAATAAATCTTATCTTATATTTCATTTATTCATTTTTTATGCCTTTCAATAGAACCGAACAACAAAAATATACGCTCGTAAAGGAGTATGATTATTTTCAAATACGATTTTATCCTGCTGCCACTGTTGCCACGATAAATTCAAAAGCTAAAACGTACCGAGAGCTGGCAAGTCCAGGATTTCGCAAACTTGCTGGATATATTTTTGGTGGCAATGACGCTAATAAAAATATTTCTATGACTGCCCCTGTTCATATGGATATCAATGATTCCGTTTCTAAAATGAGCTTCGTTATGCCGTCTGTCTATGCAAAAGAAAATCTACCGCAACCCAATGATCCTTCTATAATGATTAAAAATACTCCTGATGAATATTTAGCGGTAATTAAATTTGGTGGATATGCTTCTGATAAAAAACTAAAACTATACTCCGAAAAACTTCAAAATTTTTTAAAAGAAAAAAACATTACTACCATTGGCAATTATATCTATTTCGGCTATAATCCACCCTACCAATTTATTAATCGCAAAAATGAAATTGCTGTTGCTGTTGAATGGAAAGAATCAACTGAGCATTGAAAACAAATTTAAAATTTAAAACAAATAAATAAAATGCAAAAAACGATTTTCGTTCTTGGAGCAACAGGGAATTTAGGAGGAAAAATTACTAAGGCATTATTAAAAAATGGCGCAGAGGTGAAAGCCATTGTTCGACTAGAAACACAAACAGAAAAAATAAATGAATTAAAAAAATTAGGCGTTGAAGTTTTTCAAGTGGATACTAAAAATAAATCGGAGATCAGTAAACATTTCAAAGGAGCAGATGGTGTTGTTTCTGCCTTGGCAGGTTTAAGAGAAACAGTGATTAACTCACAAAAAATATTTTTAGATGCAGCTATAGAAGCCGGAGTAAAAAGATTTATTCCTAGTGATTATTCCATTGATTTTACTAACTTAAAAGAAGGTGAAAACAGAAATTTGGATTTAAGAAGAGAATTTCATAGCTATTTGGATAAAGCGCCTATTCAGGCTACCACCATCTTTAACGGTCCATTTATGGATTTATTAACTACTGATATGCCTCTCATTCTTTTTAAGAAAAAACGAATTTTATGTTGGGGAAATCCCAATCAAAAATTGGAATTTACAACTACCTACAATGTTGCAGAATTTACTGCAGCTGCTGCAATGGACGACTCATCGCCACGATATTTAAGAATAACTGGAGATCAACTTTCCTGCAACGAATTTGTAAAATTAATGACTGAATTAAGTGGAAATAAATATAAATTATTTCGTCCCGGAGGCATTGGCTTATTAAACTTTTTTATCAAGATGACTCGCTTTTTTTCACCATCCAAAAAAGAACTTTATCCTGCTTGGCAAGGAATGCAATACATGCGAGATATGATGGAAGGAAAAATTATTTTTCAGAAATATTCCAATGATAGATATCCTGAGATTAAATGGACAACCGTAAAAGAATTTTTATTAAAAGAAGCAAATCTGAAATAGGGAAAATGAAATGGAAGCAAGAAAATGCTCCTTTCATTTTCAATTAAACTAAAACAAACCCCTTTAAAAACTTCCTCGAATCTTCCATCTGTTCGTGCATATAAACATCTTCCTTTACAAATGGCACCACTTTTCGGTATTCTGCGAGTATATTTTCGATGAAAGGTGAACTTTTCTTAGGACGTCTAAATTCGATGGCCTGAGCGGCATTCATTAATTCGATGGCCAATATTTTTTCGAGGTTCTCCACCACTCGATAAGCTTTCGTTGCTGCATTCGCTCCCATGCTCACGTGATCTTCTTGTCCGTTACTCGAATCAATCGTATCTACGGAGGCAGGTGTACATAATTGTTTATTCTGACTTACCATCGAAGCAGCCACATAATGCGTAATCATAAATCCTGAATTTAATCCAGCAGCTGGGACTAAAAACACGGGCAATTCTCTTTGGCCCGAATTCAATTTATAAATTCTACGCTCCGAAATACTTGCCAATTCAGCAGCAGCAATACACATCATATCTAAGGCAACTGCCAGTGGTTGACCATGAAAATTTCCTCCCGAAATAATTCTATCTGCCTCTGGAAAAATCGTTGGATTATCTGTTACCGAATTAATTTCTCGCTCGAAAACTACATTGATATAATCTAACATATCTTTAGATGCACCATGAACTTGCGGGATACAACGAAAAGAATAGGGATCTTGAACAGCCGTTTTTTCGCTGGTAATCATTTCGCTTTCATCCAATATTTTTCTAAAAAAACGAGCTGTACTTTTTTGTCCAGCATGCGAACGCACCGAATGAATTAATTCATCAAACGGTTCTATTCTTCCATCAAATGCTTCTAAAGAAATCGCGCCAATAATATCTGCCCAATGAGAAAGCTTTTTCATTCTTATACTCAAATAAGAACCGTAGCCACTCATAAATTGTGTTCCGTTTAATAAAGCCAAACCTTCTTTTGCTTGCAATTTAAGAGCAGAAAGACGTAATTCTTTCAAGAAATCATCTGCTGTTTTCTTATTTCCGTTATGGTTAATATTTCCTATTCCTAATAAGGGTAAAGATAAATGAGCTAAAGGAGCTAAATCTCCCGAAGCGCCCAATGATCCTTGCTGAAAAATAACAGGCAAGGCATTTTCATTGTATAGTTGAACTAATCTTTCTATTAATTCCACCGAAACTCCTGAATAGCCATAAGCCATTCCGCGAATTTTTAAATACAAAATATATTTCACCACTTCTTCTGGAACTTCTTCACCCATTCCACAAGCATGTGACTTTACTAAATTCTCTTGTAGTTTTGCTAAATCTTCTTTATTTATTTTGGTATTGCAAAGCGAACCGAAACCCGTATTAATTCCATAAATAGGCGCATCACTCTCAGCCATTTTTTCATGCAAAAAATCAAAGCATTTTTGTACCGCTTTTTTTGACTTGTCCGATAATTGAATTTTCTTTGAACTAGCCACAATTTCTTCTAATTGTGCCAATGAAATCTCGTCAGGTGTTATATACTCGTTCATTTTTTCAAGATTGAAATTAAGTCAGAATCAGCAATGATAATTTGTTCTCCGCTTTCCATATTTTTTAAGGTAATTTTACCTTCCGCCATCTCATTACTTCCAATCAAAGCCACAAAAGGAATCTTTTTATCATTGGCATAATTCATCTGTTTGCCTGTTTTTGCATTATCGGGATACAATTCCGCATTGATTCCGTTTGCTCTAGCATTCACTAATAATTTTAAACAATGTGCGGCTTCATTCTCTCCGAAATTAATAAATAACAATTGTGTTTTTGATTCGTTATTTTCTGGAAATAAATTCAAATCGTTCATCACATCATAAATTCTATCGGCTCCAAAAGAAATTCCTACTCCACTCATGTTAGGCAAACCAAAAATTCCAGTCAAATCATCGTATCTTCCGCCACCGCAAATACTCGCAGTAAAGACTGGTGTGTTTGCTTTTACCTCGATAATAGCACCAGTATAGTAGTTGAGGCCTCTCGCTAATGTTATGTCGAACTCAATGACAGATTTCGAATTTCGAATTTCGAATTTCGAATTTGAAGAATCCATTAACTGAGCTACATTTTCAATATTAATTTGGAAATTGTAAGCGTTATTTAAAGTTGTAAAAATAAATCTGAGTTCTTCAATTCCTTTTTTCCCGGTTTCAGATGTTGCTAAAATTCCTTCAAGTAATTTGAATTTTTCTTCTGTATTTCCTTTGAAAGATAAAAGAGGCTTTATTTTTTCGATAGCGGATTCACTTACGTTTTTAGAACGTAATTCTTCTACTACTTTTTCTTCGCCAATTTTATCCAGTTTATCAATGGCAACCGTTATGTCAACCAATTTTTCTGATTCACCAGTGATTTCGGCAATTCCACTTAATATTTTTCTATTGTTTAATTTAATCGTAATTGGAATATTCAATTTTCCAAAAACTTCATTTACCAATAATAAAAGATCAATTTCATTCAATAAAGAATTACTTCCAATCATATCAGCATCGCATTGGTAAAATTCACGGTAACGTCCTTTTTGCGGACGATCGGCTCTCCAAACGGGTTGTATTTGATATCTTTTGAAAGGGAAAGAAATTTCATTTTGGTGTTGTACCACATAACGGGCGAAAGGAACAGTTAAATCATATCGAAGCGCTTTTTCGGTCAAATCTTTTGTATTGAAACTTTTGTTCAATGAACTTTCAAAAGCCTCACGCATTTTTTGTTTGTCGGCATCTTTTGCTTCGTAAGGTCGAGAATTTAGAATCTTAAAAAGCAATTGATCACCTTCGTCTCCATATTTTCCTGTCAAAGTTTCGATATTTTCAACGGATGGAGTTTCGATAGGCTGAAAACCATATTTCTTAAAAATAGTTCGAATAGAATCAAAAATATAATTCCTTTTGGCCATTTCACTGGGGCCGAAATCGCGGGTGCCTTTGGGTATCGAGGGTTTGGACATGGGACAAATGTAGGAAATGTTTTTGTTTTTTGTTTAAAGTTCAAAGTTTAAGGCTCAGTCATTAACGACTTGAATTCAAAATGTTACATAAAAGTTCTGCTGACCTATTTACAAATTTTCTCATTTACAAATTTCCATATTATATTTACGATATGTCTGCCGCTATTTTAATCGTTGACGATAACAAAAAACGAACCCAGAAACTCGAAACGATTATCGGTGCTTTACCTTTTACGGTTATTACAACAGATAACGAAGAAAAAGCATTTGACATTATGATTTACACTGAGGTTTCTGTTCTTCTTTTCGATTATTCGTTAGTTGGAAGCAATGTGAAGGATTTCATGGCAAGAATTAAATCAGACCCGAGCACCGAGGATACTTTTGTTATTGCCGTGGTGGATGATAAACATTCCTTCAAAGAAGCGCTGCAAAGTTACAAAGTGGGAATTGTAGATTATATTGAAAAGCCATTTGATGCTAACATGGTCAAATCCATCATTCAGGTTTTCGTCAAACTGTATCAAAAAACAAAAAAAGTAAAACATCTTCTCAATAATATTCTACCCCAAGAAATTGCTTTAGAATTAGAAGAAAAAGGAAAAGTAAAACCTAAGCGTTACGGACTTTCTACCGTACTATTTACCGATTTCGTTGCTTTTAGTTATCATACCAAACAAATGAGTCCCGTTGAATTAGTGAACACATTAGATCATTATTTCGCTGCCTTTGATAAAATCATCAAGAAATATAACCTTGAAAAAATAAAAACTATTGGTGATGCCTATATGTGCGTGTCTGGTGTGCCCGAAAAAAGAAAAGAAAATCCAATTTTAGCTTTGTTAGCTGCCTATGAGATTAACCAGTTTATGGAAAATCTTAAATTAAAAAACAACCAATTTGGAAAAAAATCATGGTATTTGCGAATTGGACTACATTCGGGACCTCTGGTAGCTGGCGTAATTGGAAAATCAAAATTCGCATATGATGTTTGGGGTGATACAGTAAATATTGCCAGCAGAATGTGTTCGTCTGCCGAACCCGGAAAAGTAAATATCTCGGGCGAGACCTATAAAAATATTAAAGCCTATTTCGATTGTACTTTCAGAGGAGAATTAGAAGCTAAAAATATTGGTTTGATGGGAATGTATCATGTAGATAAAATCAAAAAAGAATTTTCGGTTGGAGGATTAGGTTTAAAACCTAATAAAGATTTTATGCAAGCAGCTGGACTGATTTTTATTCAATACCCTCGTTTGATTGATTACATGATTACTCGAATGACTAAGGAATTAAATAAGAATTTATTTTATCATGGCGTTCATCATACATTGGGTGTGATTTCGGCAGTAGAGCGAATTTCAACAGAAGAAGGAATTAATGATGATCAACATTTATTATTAAATACAGCGGCATTATTTCATGATTCAGGATATATTTTTACCTACCATCACAACGAGGAAATAGGAATTAAGATGGCCAGAAAAATTTTGCCCGATTATGGATATACTCCCAACCAAATTCATATCATTAGTGGAATTATTCGTACCACTAAAGTTAGAAGCAAACCAAAAACTTCTCTTCAGATGATTATGAGAGATGCGGATTATGATTATTTAGGCAGAAAAGATTATACTCAAATTGCAGCCACTTTATATAGGGAATTAATGGCACAAGGATTTAAATTCTCAAAGGAAGAATGGATCAAACGACAAATTAGTTTTCTAGAAAAACATGAATATTATACTGATTATGCCAAGACCAATCGCCAACCACAAAAGTTGGCGAATTTGGCAACCTTAATTCGTTCTCTGACTAAGTTATGAGAAAATTATTTTTAGTGTATAATTTTTTAGTTTTTAGAAATTCCTGCATCCATAAAAATGAAACTAAAATTCGCTTTTTTTAGGCATGAAAAATGGCTAAATTTATTGTTATATCCATTCATTTAATTTGCCTTAGTTAATTATTTTATTTTTTAGATACTTCCTTGATCCAAATAAATAATATAAATTAAATCTGAATACAGGTTTCAGTTTTATATCATCCATTCCGTCAATTACAATAATGGACAAATCATCTTGTACTTTTTCTTCATACACCTCTTGCACTCTAGCAAATCCACCGATATTCGAATCAAAACCAAAACCAGATTTACCAAATGCATAGTGTACACCTATCGACATTCCGAAATCAAAATATCGATATTTGGCGTAAACAAAATCGCGTATTTGTAAATGCCAACCTTCTTCGTTCCAAATTCTTCGATTACCCCCACGAATAAAAAAGGCTCCGTAGAAAGCAAAATAATCTCCGTTTTTAGTTGGCTTCATTTGATCATATATTCTATAATCCAAGGTCAAATATTGTCGCAAATCATATTGTGTATAGCCAAATGAAGTTTCAAAATTATTAACGATATCAAAAGTATCACGTTCATTAAAATGTTCCATAAAAACATAATCTAAACCAATACCATGATATTTTTTAAATCGGTATTCCAAACCTCCACATAAATTAGCCATCCACCAATCTTCTAAAAAAAAGCCACCAATAGCTTTTCCTCGAATGAAAAGGCCCTGGTCAAAATCCATTTCATACGGTTTTTTTTCTAATGGAGAGTTGACAATTGAATCTTGAGCGCAAACAGAATTCAAAAAGCAATTAAAAAAAATAAAAAAATATAGACTACTTTTTATCATCCAATAATTTATGTAAGAAAAATGTTCCAAATGGAACCAATGAAAGTAAAAAAGCAATAATTCCTTTAGTCAAACTAAAAACCTTTTTTTGAATCATTAAAAAAATCATCACCATAAAAATCACGAATAATACTCCGTGAACCATTCCAATAATTCGAACCCATTCTGGAATATCCCAAATATATTTAAGAGGCATCGCAACGAGTAATAAAAGTAAATAACTATATCCTTCGATTTTTCCAGAGCGAAGGAAGTATTGAGTGAGGAGAGATTTATTCATTTGATGATATTTATTATTAATAATTTAGACGCGATGCATCAAGTCTTTATTAGTGTGCATTTTGAGGCGCGATGCATCGCGTCTTTATGATATTCAACTGCACACTTAAACATTGTCTCCTTACTGGAATTCCACATTATTATCTTCGATTGTCTTATCTAATTCTTTATCAATCTCCCCTTCTTTTCTCTTCTCTTGTTTGATTGCTTTTCTCCTTCTTCGTTCTTCACGCATTTCTTTATTGAAAATTCCTTTTACAAAGAGCCATGTTTTTGTTTCATTCAATTTATCAAATTCCTCGGTATAAAACACACCCACACCTTGGGTAAATGGTGCTTGCGTCACATTGGCAATATCAAATTGATTAGATTCATTAAAACCTCTCACGCGCATATTTCCATCTTCATCCAGTTTTACTTCCACGTTAAAATCACCAATCAATTGGTTATTCGGATTTACACTTGTTCCTTGACTCACACCCACGTTTGTACTCACGGTAACTTTATCATCAAAAAACTGTGTGGAGAAAGCTAATTCCACTTGTTCACCCGTAATATTGGTTCCAGGACGATAATTGACCCCAATATCAAACTCATCCGAGATTTGAGAAAGCCAGTTACTCAACTGAGAAGATAATAATTCACTTGGTGTAGAAAATGCATTTGCACTGGTATGCTCCCTATTGGAAGAACCACCCAATGGCATAAATTTATTCATCACCAACAATGCGAAAAATTGTTTGCTTAATTCTTGATCAGTAGAACGAATGGAATTAATCATACTTCGTGCATTTTCATCTGCTTTTGGAACTTCAATATCAAATGAGATATCTGGTGCATACAAACTATTTTTAAAATTCATGATACAATTCACATCTGTTGCTTTACGATAATCATCAGCAATATCAGGAGGCATAATATCAAATAATGAAGTTTTCACTTTGTAAACCGCTTGCAAATTCAAATCGGCATTGTATGGGTCGCCATACCAATTAATTGTTCCTCCCTTTCTAACTGCAAAATTCTTATTGATAACATCCAACAAAGTAAAACGGTAAAATGCATCCACCACCGAATATTGACCGTACATTTTAAATTCACCTAATGGGTCAATCACCATGTTGATATGACCTACTCCTTTACCAATCATTTCATCACCAGCAGTTTTATTAAAAACAATTTTCACTTCGGCTTCATCGGTAACATCTAAATCAAAATTCATCGTAATACCATCAAGACTTACACTTCTTTCCTCTTCCTGAGTAGTATCTGTGGAAATAAAAGTAACAAAATCACTCAAGGAAACTTCGCTCGCTCCATATAGCGGCAAAACAACTTTTGTTCCCTTTTCTGATGTAGCTCTTACATCAATATTAATTTTATCACCATAACCTTCCACCTCTAAATCTCCAGAGGCATATGCTTTTCCGTAATACAAACTATTTTGTTCTTCAGTAGTATTTAAACAAAGTAATTTTTCAAAATCAAGTGTAAAGTCATAGTTCCAATTTTCGAAATAATTATGGATTAAAGTTCCATTGGCAGAAGCATGATTACCTCTTGCATCTTCTATAGGCATTCGGTCAAAGTAAATCATATCCTTGTCGATATTCACTTTTCCTCCGAAGAAATAATTCGTATTAAGCATTTCTACTTTTACAGCTCCATTTTCAAAATTCAACCAACCATCTAAATCCATTTTTTCTGGTCTTCCTTTCACATTAACTATTCCAGAAGCGAGAGCATTGAAGTTACTAATGTCAGAAGGCATAAATGCATTTAAGAAAGCCAAATTCGTCTCAGTGAAAGTTAATTTATAATCTAGGTTATCGCCTTTTTTACTTTCAAAATAATAATCTCCCCTTATTGCAAGTGCTGGTATATTTTTCCTAACTAAATTTCCAACCGAATGAATCCTTGGTCCTTTAAATCCTTTTTTGGCAAATAATTTATCTTGAATGGTATCATTCATCAATTTATTGTTCAAGGTTAAATCACCAATCAATTCTTTGTTCACGCCCAATGAATCAATTTTTATATCCGAATCAAGAATTAATGATTTATAAATATTTTTTACAAAGCCTGTTCCATTGATCTCTCCAAAAAAGTCTACACGAGAGCTATCTTCATTCATGTAGGAGAAATTATTCATACGAAAATTTTCAATATTGAAATTCAATTTATCCTTTACATTATTTGCAATTACTCCTTGAACTCCCACCTTCTGTTTACCATTGAAAAATTCTATTTCATTAACAATATTTATATCCACAGAATCTATCAAAATAGTTCTTGTTCGGTTCATGCTCCATTTATCACCATTCAATGAAGCAAAGGAAGGTTTCATGGTTAAATTAAACTTTACTGGATTAATAATATCAGCATCCAAAACTATATTACCATCTGTTTCTCCATTGGAGTTTTTCCAGGATAAATCCGACTGAATAAATTCTTTATTGATAACGGAATGTAATTTAATATTTTGATAAGTACTATCTTCTCCTGATAAACCAAAATTGGCTATACCTAATTTCATATCAATTTTCTCAGCAGTCTCCATTGATTTATCTGCTTCAATTGAAATTTTTTCTACCAAATTTCCATCGTATAAAATTCGATTTGAATAAAATTCGAAATCAAAATAATTTTTTGCCGAACTATAATTACCCAATAAGCTTGTACGTTTAGCAATTTCTAAATTAGGCATAAAAAGTTCCGTATAAAGGGATACATCTATTAAATCTGCATTAAACTTAAAACTTTCTGTAACGGGTTCTTTAAATTCAATTCTTTTCACATAAGTAGGAGCAATAGTGGCCACCAAATTATTAAAATGGGTAGAAACGTTATCAAAAGTATAATCACCCGTTACAGCTAAAAGAAATTGCGGTGAAGCTAACTCAAACATTTTATCAGTAGAATTTCTGACATTTCTTGCAGTCATTTTTACATATTGCAATTCGTAATCAACTCCATCCTCATAAATACTCAAATCAAAAATATTTACTTTCCCTCTAAAATTATCTAAATCGGCACCTTCTGCTTTAGCAACAATCGTTGCGCATAACAATGTATTGTTTTCACGATTGAAAAAATCTAAACCTGTTAATTCAGCTAAATTAATTTTTGTTATGGCCGCATTTTTTATACTTGCCTTAAAGTCATAAACCGGATTACGGCCAAAATTTACATAACCATTATATTCTAATTCAATATTGGGGTCATCCAATTTAATTAATCCATCATAAAAATCTTTGGCAAATTTTCCATCAATGATAATATCATGATAAACGTAATCAGAAAGTCCAATTTCATTTATAGAACCTTTCACTGTTGCCTTCAAATTTTCTAAATCAAAACCAACCGCATCGATGTACAAATTTGCTGTGATAATTCCCAAACTTGGTTCTTCAAAATAGGTTCCCATATTAAAATTGGAAGTCAACAAATCACCTTTGTAATAAATTTTATTTGTTTCGAAATCCTTCACAAAATGAATATCCGTTTTCACTGTTCCAATATCTGTTTTCAATTCTGCATAAGCCACAAAATCATTAATCGTTCCTAAAAAACTTCCCTTCCCTCTAATTTGACCCATATGATCCATTTCTCTTGGAAGATCAAAAAATTTAGTTCCATCATAAGGCGGTAACTCCACTAAAATTAATTCTGAACGGTTGGCCATCAATTCATCAATCTGAATCGCAATCAGAGCGTTTTCAATATCGGGCAACCCCTCAATGAAAATGTCTCCTTTGAAATACACACTATCACTAATTTTTAACTCCAAATCTTTAATTTTTAAATCACTCACTTTTCCTTTTATTTTTCCTTTCAGTTGTATCGGTTGATATACACCTTCGAGTTCAGGAACGAAATAAGCTAAGTCAGAAAGATGAAGCACAGAAGGATATATTGTTGACTTCATTCTCACTTTCGTCACAAAATCATCGAAATCATCAAATGAATCATATTCAAAAGTCAATTGATCTGCCACTAAATTGGAATACTCCGTAATCAAATTGAATTTCATCAACTCTAATTTTTTATCACTGATATGCACTTTTGCCGAAAGCTTGCTTAGTTTAAATCCACTTTTATCAGTAAATCCAAACTCATCCATATCAAAATAAGTAGTGTCGGCTTCTTGGTGAAAATTGGCTAGATTCACCGTCATGTTTTTTAAATGAATGTCTTCAAAATCTACACCGTATACTTTTGATTTATCGTTTAAATCTGCAAATGAAAAATCAGTGCGGTTTAATTTTATTCTATTGAGACGAACTTTCCAAGGATGTTTACTTTTTGTGGTATCTGGATCTTCAAAATAATCGGCAAGAAATTGGAAGTTTAAATCTTCTTCGCCTTTATATTGCTTTAAACCAATTACTGCAGAATTTAAATTCACTTCAGATAAAACCAAATTGCGATCTTCTAAAGAAAAAGATTCTATTCCGCATTCTAATTCTGGAACGTAAATTAGCGTATCACCATGCAGATCTTCAACATAAAATCCTTCGAGCGTAACTAAATCATAAAAATTAAAATTCACTTTGTCAATTCGAACTTTCGCATTCAATTCTTTCTCCATATAGGTTGCAACATTACTCGCCAACCAGCTTTGAACTGCAGATGATTTCAATGAAATAGCCAATAACAAAACCAACAACAGAACAAATTCTATTGTGTATCCCACAAATCTTCCTGATATAGTTACTACTTTTTTGATACTTTTACACCTTCAATTATGACTCACAACAAAGATATTATTATTCTGGGGATTGAATCATCCTGCGACGACACCTCTGCAGCCGTTTTACAAAATAATATCATGTTGTCTAACATCATCGCTAATCAAAAGGTGCACCAAAATTTTGGCGGTGTGGTTCCCGAGCTGGCTTCACGTGCACATCTTCAAAATATAATTCCTGTAATTGAAGTGGCCATCAAAGTTGCTGGAGTTAATAAAAAAGACATTGATGCCGTTGCATTTACGCGCGGACCTGGACTTTTAGGCTCACTTTTAGTAGGTACATCTTTTGCCAAATCTTTTTCTTTAGCCTTAGATAAACCATTGATTTCGGTTAATCATATGCAAGCGCATATTTTGGCCCATTTCATAGGAAAACTTCATGCAGAAAATACCTATCCTGAATTTCCATTTCTTTGTTTGACTGTTTCGGGCGGACACACCCAAATTGTATTGATAAAAACGCCTCTAGAAATGCAGATTTTAGGCGAAACCATTGACGATGCCGCAGGTGAAGCATTCGATAAATCGGCAAAAATATTGGGACTCCCCTATCCAGGCGGGCCACTAATCGACAAATATGCTGAAGAAGGAAATGCTAAAAAATTCGTTTTTACAAAGCCAAAAGCAAATGATTTAAATTATAGTTTTAGTGGATTAAAAACCAATATTCTTTATTTTATTAAAGATAAATTAAAAGAAAATCCTGATTTTATTACTCAAAATTTAAATGATTTATGTGCTTCCATTCAAGAATGTATTGTTGAAACTTTGATCATTAATTTTGAAAAAGCGTTATTGTTAAATAAAGTTAAACACATTGCTATTTCAGGTGGAGTTTCAGCAAATAGTAGATTAAGAAAAGCCATTGTTGATTTAGCTCAGAAACATAAAATTACTGCTCATATCCCCGATTTTCAATTCTGTACTGATAATGCCGCGATGATTGCCATGGGTGGATACTACCTTTATAAAGAAAATCAATTTTCAGCCCAAGATATTACGCCTCTAGCGCGAATGGATTTCTAATGAACTAATTTAAAAGTATCGTGTACAGACTTTAAATAACACGATATGCAAAAATATATTTTATCCTCTTTTTTAATGATTAATTCGGCTATATTAATGAGCCAAAATATTGCTCAAACAAATATTTTAATCATTCAAAATAATACTAGTAATGTTTTTAGAGGCAATTGGTTAACGAATGAATCGCGTTCGAATATAAATAAACTAAATAACACGAGAAATATAACTATTCAACAGCAATCAAATGTATCAAGAACTGGTTTAAATAATTTGAATAATGTGGCTCCATATAGAGTACACGCAAATGAAAATCCAGTTCAAAACCAATCGGTAGTAAGAAGGCAAAATCCGGTTCAAACTCAACAACCCTATAGAAACAATCAAAGAAGTAATATTGAAGAAACACAAATGCAAAATCCCCTTGAAAACGCTAATGAATCAATCCCAAACGAAAATAATGACCCCATTTTTACCAATGGGAATTTAGAAATAAATACTGAAATGGTCCAAAACAAACAAATTCATTTTTTAGCGAATAACAATAATCAAAATATTCAAACATTAATTCCGCAAATTAATTTTGAGTTTAATATCGAACAACAGGCGCAAACAAAAACGACAAAAGTTAAAACGGCTTCTATCTCACAACCGAAGGAAGTAAAAGTTAAAACATTTATCCCATTAGAATTAAAACCAGCGAATACAAGAATTAGAAATTCCTCTAGTGAATCAACAATAAGTGAAACAACTATTGTGAAAATAAAAACTGAAAAAATAGAAAAACACAATGGCGGTTCCTCTTACAGTCAAAAAAATAAATCTTATTTAGGAAAGAAAATCAAAATTTGGTATCAAAAAAATTTCAAATTCGCTAAGAAAATAAGAATGTCGGTGAGTTGTCCGAAGTTTTAAGGAGTAAGAGTTTGCAGTCAACAGTTTTCAATTAGCAGTGAAAACAAATTCAAATAGAAACCATTCTATACAACTCATTAACTGTATTCCAATTACGAGTGGTGGCTATTAATTTTAATTTATATTCTACTAAATTATATTACTAAAACTTCATTCTAAAACTTATATTTCAATTAATCAAAATGAACTTCTCCATTATTTATTTTTCATTTTGCATTTCTTTTTAGTCCCATCGCCAACAAAAACCACCCAATCACAAAACACAAACCGCCAATAGGCGTAACAGGACCTAAAATATTGGAAATATTGGCTGTAAATGAAATTTCACAAATAGCCAAAAGATATAACGATCCACTAAAAAAAATGATTCCTAAAAACAGAAACACAGCGGCTAAATTGAACATTTTAATATTCCTTCCAGCCAAAAATATTCCAATAAAAAGCATTCCTAAAGCATGAATAAATTGATAAATGACGGCTTTATTGTAAACTTCTAAATTATAATCAGAAATTTTATCTTTCAGACTATGAGCCCCAAAAGCCCCAAATATGACCGCCAAAGCCAATAAAATGGCTGCTATAAATCCCCAGTTCATTTTCATTTTTCAAAGATACCTGATTCTGTGAATACTTAATCAGGATTAATAAATTATGAGTAAATTTTACAAAAAACGCCTTAATTCCAACGAATATGTACATTTGTGAAGGATGAAAATTTCCGCTTCTATTTATTCTCAAAATCAAGTGGCACTATCTGAGTTAATCAGAAATCTAGATGCCCATCGTATCGACTATTTTCATGTTGATTGTAACGATGATATTCGTGTATTTGAGGATATTCAAACCATTCGAACGGTAAGTAAAACGCCCATCGATTTACATATCATTACGGAAAATCCCGAAAAATATTGGGATTTATTGCGTAAAACACCTGTTGAATTGGTCACTTTTCAACATGAGAATTTAAAATCAGATTTAGTTATTCCTTCCGATATTAAATGTAAAATTGGAATAGCTATTACTTCAAATACAGAGATTGATATTTTTGAAAAATATGCCCATCGTGCCGATTTTATTTTGATGATGGCAACGGTTCCTGGTCAAAGTGGTGGAACATTTGATAAGAATAATTTCCGTAAAATTCGTCAGTTTAAAAATCGATTTCCCAATAAAAGAATTCATGTAGATGGCGGAGTGAATGGTGAAGTTTCTTTCATTTTACGAAATATGGGAGTTTATTCTTCTGTATCTGGATCATTTTTATTTAAAGCAGAAAATATCGCCTTGGCTTTATTAAACTTAAAAAGCTTCGAGAATGAATCGCATTTTCATGTCAAAGATTTTATGATTGGAACGGATGAAATTCCATTATTAAAAGAAAATGAACTTAGTTTTTTTGGAGCACTAGAAAGTATCGAAAAATATAAATTAGGTTTTACTATAGTGTGCAATGATCGAAACGAATTTTCTGGAATTATTAGTAATGCGGATATTCGCAAAGGATTATTGAAATACCGTACATTTAACGACTCAAAATTAAAAGAAATGATTAACCGAAATCCGGTTGTTGTTAACGAAAATCAAACAGTGGTAGATTTATTACGCATCATCAAATCAAAAGATTTTCCGGTTTCTTATTTACCGGTTTTAACAGATGATCATAAAATTTCTGGCGCAGTTACATTTATAAATTTAGTAAAAGGAGAAGCATGATTGTAGAATTAAAAGACTCGGTTGACGAGCAAAAAGCATTAGGAATAGCAGAGAAATTAAAAGCTGTTCATATTCGTAAAAACGGACATTCAACATTAGTAACACCATCGGCTTTGAAAGAAGTGCCAGGTGAATTTATCAATGATGTGGCCGAAACATTTGTAATGACTGATGATATTCAATTAGCCAGTAGTAATTACAAAAAAACAAAACGTGAAGTAAAAATTAATAATGTAACTATTGGAGGCAATACCAATAATACTTTATTAATTGCAGGACCTTGCTCTGTGGAATCGGAAGAGCAAATCATTCAGAGTTCTGAATTGATGAAAGAATTAGGAATTTCTACTTTGAGAGCAGGATGTTACAAACCGAGAACTTCACCCTATACTTTTCAAGGGTTAGGATTAGAAGGACTAAAACTTCTAGATAAAATGAGAAGTAAATATGGTTTAAATATCATCACCGAAGTTCGTGACGCTACACATATTGAAGAAATAATAGAATATGCCGATATCATCCAAATTGGAGCGAAAGCCATGTATGATCATGGAATTTTGCGCAGATGTGGTAAAACCAATAAACCCGTTTTATTAAAGCGAGGATTTGGCACTACACTGCAAGAATTTGTTCAATGTGCCGAATTTATTTTATCCGGTGGAAATGAAAATGTGATGCTTTGTGAGAGAGGAATTAGAACTTTTGAAACTAAAACACGATTCACTTTAGATTTATGTGGTGTAGCTTATTTGAAAGAATACACCAATTTACCTATCATTTTAGATCCGAGTCATGCTATGGGATACGCCTATGGAGTAGCCGATTTAGCAAGAGCTTGCACAGCCATGGGAATTGATGGTTTATTAATTGAAGTTCATCCCACACCAAAAATTGCGAAGAGTGATGCCTCTCAGCAATTGAATCATGATGAGTTTAGAAATTTGACCGCTTCTTTAAAAACCATTGCGAAGGCAGTAAATCATACCATCATTTAAAGTGAGTAACTATAGTAGAAATATCGAATTCCTTTGTCGAAAAAAGAAAATGGATCTCTCCAAATTAGGAGATGAAATTAATGTAGATTTTACGGATATTCGTAAACCCGGTCCGGATGAATTATCTAAAATTTCAAAATACTTCAATCTTTCAATTGATATTTTAGTAAATGGAAACTTGCACAAAATTTCAGAAATTGATACAAAAAATATTAAACTTTTAGTTCTAGATGTAGATGGTGTTTTGACCGATGCAGGAATGTATTATACTGAGAAAGGTGATGAATTCAAAAAATTCAATGCGCGTGATGGATTAATGATTCGCAGGCTAACCTCCAAAGGTTTTCAAGTAGGAATTTTAAGCAATGGTTTCAATGAAAAATTAGTAAAATCTAGAGCTGAATTATTAGGTATTCAAAACGTTCGTGTAGGCCAATTCAAAAAATTAGATATACTAACCGAATGGTGCACTGCAATGAGAATAAACTTTCAAGAAGTAGCATTTATCGGTGATGATGTGAATGACGAAGAATTAATGAATACCGTTGGATTAGCCGCTTGCCCAATTGATGCTATGGAAAAAATCAAACAAACCTCGCACCTTATTCTAACTAAAAAAGGTGGAGATGGTTGTGTTCGCGAATTTTTAGACGAATATATGTCGCACTTATTTTGAATTAGTTTACCTTAGAATAAATTAAATCACTAGCCCTATCAAAAAGGCGGAAATAGATAAATTAAAAGCAGAAATTAAAAAACTTAAGTTAGAGAACAAACGACTTAAGTTGGATAAGAATTGGCCACCCAAAGGCAATACCGTTACAGTGCCGAAAGAAATGAAACCATTATTTGATAAAGCTCAAAAAATAGTTGGTGACTATTTTTCGGATTTATATCATGACCCTGAAAGAGGTACTATAGAAATACAAGACCAACGCTATGTATTAGTTCGTGCCTCTGCTCTATCTTATGATTTTTTAAATACCTTTCAAAAACTTTATGCCGATCGTGGTGAAGAAGAAGCCACCAGTATTGGAAGAAATTTTTTATTCGACATAGCACACGTAATTGGATTAGAAGATGCGAAGAATTTCAACAAAAAAATGAAATTAAAAGATCCAATATCAAAGCTTTCGGCTGGACCAGTGCATTTTGCTTATTCAGGATGGGCCTTTGTAGATATTTTGCCAGAAAGTAAACCTTCACCTGACGAAAATTACTTTTTGAAATACAATCATCCTTTTTCATTCGAAGCAGATAGTTGGTTGAGGGCAGGTAAAAAATCAAATCAGCCCGTTTGTGTGATGAATGCCGGGTATTCTAGTGGATGGTGTGAAGCAAGTTTTGGAATTTCATTGACCGCGGTAGAAATTACTTGTAAAGCGCGTGGAGATAAAAACTGCACTTTTATTATGGCACCCCCACAAAAAATAGAATCGTATTTAGGGAAACATAAAAATAATACCGCTCGAAAAAAAGCACAAATTCCTTCTTTCCTAGAGAGAAAAAAAATTGAAGAAGATGTTAAAAATTCATTGAAAGAAAAAGAAATTCTTTTAAAGGAAATTCACCATCGCGTAAAAAACAATTTGCAAATTATTTCATCACTTTTGAATTTACAAGCACTCACCTTTGAAGATAAAAATAGTCGCGAAAAATTCAAAGAAAGTATTAATCGAATAAAATCAATGGCGATTATACATGAAATGTTATATCGCTCTGGAAATTTATCGGTAGTAAAAATCAAAGATTATTTTGAATCATTAATTAGTTTCATCACCGGAACGTATACCGTAAGCACGAAAATTACAACCGAATTAATTGTAAACAGCGAGAGTGAAGTTTTAGATATCGACAAAGCGATTCCTTGCGGATTAATTTTAAATGAAATGATTTCTAATTCTCTTAAATATGCATTTAAGAATAGAAAGTCGGGAAAAATAAGTATACGTTTTAATGAATTTCCAAAAAAGGAAAAGAATTTTGAATTGATTGTGGAAGATGATGGTGTAGGTATTTCTAAAAACTTCGATTTCCTAAATGTAGAATCATTCGGTATGCAAATAATACATTCACTGGTATCCCAATTAGATGGATCAATTGCATTGGATAATAAAGGTGGAACTAAGTTTAGTATTCAGTTTTAACAAAAAAATGAGCGAGTATTATTTTACTTTTATTTTTTAAACACACTTAAAGCAATTTTCTTAGCTAAATCATTTTTTTGTTCTTGAGTCAAATTCTCATTTTGACAAATAGAAACAAATTCATTTCCTAAATCGGTGTTTAAAAAATTTTCCATTTTACTATTGTCTCCCATTGCAATTTCATAGGCTCTTTTCTCACTTGGAGCATTTCGATAACCATATCTCAATGATTCTGCTCCATATCTAAAATACCAATACACCCAACCCATTTTTTGGATCTCATGGCGATGAAATTGCTCATGTGTGATTAATTCTAGCCAAGATTTATAACCTTTATCTGATTTAGTGGAATACAAATCTGAACTAGAGTAAACCACTTCCCTGTTTAAAGTAATAGCATAAAATCTTTTTTTAACAAGCGCATTTTTTACGATGCTGTTTTTGATAAATCCTCCCTTGTAATTATTCAAAGGAATCCAAAGGGTAGAATTTATAGAGGATGGTGAAAATGAAAAAGCCGTATTTAAAAAAATAGCGAGATGCGGAGTAATTTTTCCATTTTGAATAAGGGTAGAAAGTAATTGTAAATCCATTTA
>CAMBFX010000046.1 GCA_945865695.1 Chryseobacterium gleum
CTACATTGACCAAAAGTGGAAAAGAGCATGCTAATGAGATGATCGAAAGTGGTAAACCTTTTGATGCGGTAATCTGATTGAGTTTCAATAACAACCTCTGAAACCAGTTTAGGATCAATCAAAGAAATCAGCTGTCCGAAAACGGACTGACCAAAAAAATGTGTGCTTTTATTCATATAGTTGGGTTCGCAAAAACCAATCTATACAAAAAGTGCCGAAAGAAGAAATTCAATCGGCACTTTTAAAACTTATATCGGACAACAGTGATTTAAATAGTAAAATTTAGACGAGTAGTTTTGTTATATTGAAAAATGCTATTAATTTTGCCCGTTGTTAAAAATAGTGAACTTACGTAAAAATGCACAACATATACATAACCTTACTTCTCTTCCTCTCGGCGCTTTATTGCAACGCACAGAGTTCAACAATTCTTATTGTTGAAGGTAATTACCAGGGAAAAAACCTTTTCGTTCAGAATCCTTTCCGCTCTGGTGGTGTTGGATTTTGCACCATCAAAGTATTAGTAAACGATAATACTACCACCGACGAATTTAGCTCAAGTGCTTTTGAAATTGACCTTTCATTGCATAAACTAGCTATTGGAGATCCAGTGGTTGTAAAAATCGAACATAGCCTTGATTGCACTCCTAAAGTATTGAATGCCGAAGTTTTACGCCCAAAAAGCACATTTGATGTGACATCTTTAAATATTGATGACAAAGGAAAGGTAACTTTCAAAACTAAAAACGAACAAGGGAAATTGACCTATACTATAGAACAATATATCTGGAACAAATGGGTGCCAGTAGGTGAAGTTGAAGGTGAAGGGACTGGTGGAGAACATACTTATGATTTCCAATTAACTCCACATAGCGGAGAAAACAAATTGCGTTTCAAACAAATTGATTATACCAATAAGCCTCGTTATTCCCAACCAAAAACATTCGTTGATCCTTCAGTAAAAGATGTAGACTTCAATCCTAAAAAAGTGGATGGAAAAATTACTTTCGTTGAGTCAGGAACTGAGAAAAAAGTAAAAACGCGCTTCGAAATTTATGATTCATACGGAAACGTTGTGAAAAAAGGATACGTAGATGAAGCAGATTGTTCTGCATTGAAAAAAGGTGCTTATTATATTAATTACGACTCGAAAGATTCGCAATTCATCAAAAAATAATTAATTAAAATATTAAATAAGCCCCCGCTAAAACGGGGGTTTTTGTTGTTAAAATGGGATTAAATAAAATAGAACATTTAGGCATCGCAGTTAAAGATTTAGATGCTGCAGAAAAAGTTTACGAGGCGCTTCTGGGTCGTTCTCCCTATAAAAGAGAGAAAGTAGAGTCTGAAGGAGTAGCCACTTCGTTTTTCATGGCTGGTGACAATAAGATTGAATTATTAGCCGCTCTTAATGAAGATAGTCCAATTGCCAAATTCATTGCTAAAAAAGGCGAAGGAATACACCATGTGGCTTTTGATGTAGAAAATATAGAAGAAGAAATAAAGCGCTTAGAAGAAAACGGATTTGAACTGATTTCTAAAATACCCAAGAACGGTGCCGGCAATAAAATCATTGCCTTTTTACATCCTAAATCTACTGGAGGTGTTTTGATAGAACTTTGTCAGTCACGATAGCTAAGGTCAAATAAGTTTTTCTCTCTTCAACAAATCTAGCAGATCTTCTTTTATCAAATCAAGGTGAAATGCCATAATTCCTGCTTTTTGGGCACCTGAAATATGTTGAATTGAATCATCAATGAAAACCGTTTCATCAGCATTCAAATTATTTTCTTTTAATACAAACTCAAAAATTTCTGAATTTGGTTTTCGCATTCCCATTCGAGAAGAATAATAAACTTTATGAAAATGAGAATGAAAATGATTTAATCCAAATTCTTTACTCATCGAATTTTCAAATTCTTTAATGTGAATTTCATTAGTATTACTTAATAAAAACAAAGTGTATTTTTCTTTCAGAAAGTTTAATAATTTCATTTTCTCCTCTGGTAAATAAGATAAAACACTGTTCCAAGCAAAATTAATTTCCTCGTTAGAAATTTCTTTTCCTAAAATTTTTCTAATTTCATTTCTGAATTCTTCTTCGGTGATATTTCCTTTTTCAAAATCATCCATCAAAGTAGATTGAGATGCTTGCGCAAAAAGATGTTGAAAATTTTCGATTCCTAACTTTCTAAATTCGCGCACAGGCGCATCGTAATCTATCTTGAGAAGTACTCCACCGAAATCAAGTATGAGGTTTTTTATCATGAAAAAATAAATAGAAGTCTCCTAAAAATAACGAAGCGAGGTGCCGCTTTCGCTGTTCACTCTCGCTTTGTATGGTGGGCCCACTTGGAATCGAACCAAGCACCTACTGATTATGAGTCAGTTGCTCTAACCGAATGAGCTATAGGCCCAGAAAAAACAAACACAAATGTAAAAGATGTTTGGCAATTGACAAATTAGTTTAGTCAGGTTCTTGATTCTATTACCATTTCGGAGTCGCTTCCAAAGAGATAATAAACAAATAAATGTATTTCTCCTTGAGAATCCCACGGAGAAAACGCGCCTACTTCAAATAGAATTGTAATTTTGTTGTCCAATAAATTCATTTCATATGGATAATTTTTCTTTTCTCAGTAATGCTCATCCCGAGGTGATTGATTCAATGTTTCAGCAATACCTCGAAAATCCATCATCAGTTGATGTAGGTTGGGCTCGCTTTTTTGAAGGATTTCAGTTTGCAAAAGCTGATTTTAAATCAGGAGGTGCAATCCCAGAAAATGTGCAGAAAGAATTTAAAGTAATTAACCTCATTCATGGATACCGTCAACGCGGACATTTATTCACTAAGACAAACCCAGTTCGTCAAAGAAGAGCCCATACTCCTACTTTAGAAATTGAAAATTTTGGTTTAGAAAAAAATGATTTAGAAACCGTTTTTCAAGCTGGAGCTCAATTAGGAATTGGCGCCGCTAAACTGAAAGATATTGTTTCCCACTTAGAACAAACCTATTGCGAATCTATTGGTGTCGAATATTTATATATCCGTACGCCCGAAGTAATCGAATGGTTGCGTGAAAAAATGGAAGGAAGAAAAAACACTCCTAAATATTCATTAGATGAGAAAAAAATGATTCTTGATAAATTAAATCAAGCAGTTGTTTTTGAAAATTTCCTTGCGACTAAATTTGTGGGACAAAAACGTTTTTCGCTTGAAGGTGGTGAAGCATTAATTCCTGCATTGGATTCGTTAATGGAATTAGGTTCTGAATTAGGAATTGAAGATTATATTTTAGGGATGTCACATAGAGGACGATTAAATGTGTTGGCAAATATTCTTAATAAAACGTACAAAGATATTTTTACCGAATTTGAAGGTCGCCCTTCTGAAGATTCTCTTTTTGATGGCGATGTCAAATATCATTTAGGATATTCGAGTGACCAACTTTCCAATAAAGGAAAAAAAGTTCATACTTCACTTACTCCAAATCCTTCGCATTTAGAAACAGTGGCAGCTGTTGTTGAAGGAATCACTCGTGCAAAAATTGATAATTTTCATAATAACGATATTTCAAAGGCTTGCCCGATAATCATTCATGGTGATGCAGCTATTGCTGGACAAGGTTTGGTTTATGAAGTTATTCAAATGTCGCAGTTGGATGGCTACAAAACAGGTGGAACAATCCATTTTGTTGTCAATAATCAAGTTGGATTTACTACCAATTATTTGGATGCAAGATCAAGTACTTATTGTACAGATGTTGCTAAAGTAACCTTATCACCCGTTTTCCACGTGAATGGTGATGATATCGAAGCGGTAACTTTTGTTGCGCAATTAGCAATGGAATTCCGTCAGAAATTTCATCGTGATGTTTTCATTGACATTTTATGCTATAGAAAATACGGACATAATGAAGGTGACGAACCTCGTTTCACACAACCCATTTTATACAAAGCGATTCAATCGCATCCCAACCCAAGAGAAATTTATGTGAAGCAATTGATTGCTGAAGGATCTATTTCAGCAGAGGATGCAAAAAAAGTAGAAAAAGATTTCAAAGAATTGTTAGAGGGAATGTTAAATGAAGCGAAACAAACAGAGAAAGCAAAAATTACTTCTTTCCTCAATGGTCAATGGAAAGGTGTTCAAATGGCTCCCTCCAATGCATTTGATGAATCACCTGATACTTCCTTCGAAAAAAAGAAGTTTTTAGAAATTGCTGAAAAAATTTCTACACTTCCAAGAGATAAAAACTTCTTTAATAAATCAAGAAAATTATTTGAGGATCGAAAAGAAATGATCAAAAATGATAATTACGATTGGGCTATGGGAGAATTGATGGCTTACGCTACATTGATGCAAGAAGGATTTCCCGTTCGTTTTTCAGGACAAGATGTAGAACGCGGAACTTTTTCTCATCGACATGCTGTAGTAAAAGTAGAAGATTCGGAAGAAGAATATACTCCACTAAATAACATCGGAGCAAAAGGAGATTTGAGAATTTATAATTCACATTTATCTGAATACGCAGTTTTAGGCTTTGAATATGGTTATGCCATGGCCTCTCCCAATATTTTAACTATTTGGGAAGCGCAGTTTGGAGATTTCTTTAATGGCGCTCAAATTATCGTAGATCAATATATCGCTTCTGCAGAATACAAATGGAGAAGAATGAATGGACTGGTTGTATTATTACCTCACGGATATGAAGGACAAGGACCAGAACACTCCAGTGCAAGAATGGAAAGATGGTTGCAGATGTGTGCAGAAAATAATATGCAAATTATCAATGCTACGACACCAGCCAATCAATTTCACGTTTTACGCAGACAATTGAAACGTGAATTCAGAAAACCTTTGGTTTGTTTCACTCCTAAAAAACTATTGCGTTATCCTGCTTGTGTTTCTAAATTAACTGACTTTACCAATGGAAAATTCCAAGAAGTAATAGATGATGCGGAAGTAAAAGCGGATAAAGTAAAAAGAATTTATTTCTGTACTGGTAAAGTTTATTTTGATTTGGCAGAAAGAAAAGCGCAAGTAGAATGTAACGATGCTGCTTTTGTTAGGTTGGAGCAAATTTATCCTTTCCCTGATAAACAATTAGAAAAAATTCTTGCGAAATATAAAAATGCAGATCAATTTTTCTGGGTACAAGAAGAGCCGGAAAATATGGGTGCTTGGACATTCGTGATGAAAAAAATGCGTCATATTAATTTACAATACATAGGAAGAAAAGAAGCCGCAAGTCCTGCTACCGGATATGCAAAAACGCATCATGCTCAATTGGAAGAAATTTTGCATCAAGTTTTTGAAGGAATCAATTCTATTAATGATTTGAAAAATAAGAATACTAAAAAACAAATGATGAAGTAGATGCAATTGCTATCACTTCACCATTAAAATAAAAATTAAATACAAAAACAATTATGGCTATTTTAGATCATAAAGTTCCCAGCCCGGGAGAATCCATTACAGAAGTTGTTATTGCTCGTTGGATAAAAGCAGATGGAGATTACGTGGAGAAAGATGATGAATTATGTGAAATTGATTCAGATAAAGCAACATTAACTATCAATGCTGAAGAAAATGGAGCATTGAAAATTATGGCTGCAGAAGGTGATACTGTTAAAGTTGGGCAAGTCATTTGTTCAGTAGATACATCTGTGAAAGGAGAAGCGAAACCGAAAGCTGAGACTCTGAAACAAGTTCAGCTTGACAAGAAGGTCGTTCAGAGTGACTCAAAGGTTCCTAATCCAATGCCGGTTGCACAAGAAAAATCCTATGCAAGCGGTCATCCTTCGCCATCAGCAAAAAAGTTGATGGATGAAAAAGGAATCAAATCAAATCAAGTGGCTGGAAGCGGAAAAGATGGAAGAATTACCAAAGGTGATGTAGCAAAAGCAATGACATCTGGTTTCTCTGTTAATGAAACTTCATTTGGCGGAACAAGAGATCAAGAGCGAAAGAAAATGACTACTCTTCGCAAGAAAATTGCAGAGAGATTAGTAGGAGTGAAAAATGAAACGGCTATGCTTACTACATTTAATGAAGTAGACATGAAACCCGTAATGGATTTAAGAAAAAAATACAAAGATAAATTTGCCGAAACACATGGAATCGGATTAGGATTTATGTCGTTTTTTACCAAAGCATGTTCTATTGCCTTACAACATTATCCAGCAGTAAATGCATTTATTGATGGTGATGAAATGGTTTTTAATAATTACACCGACATCGGAATTGCCGTAAGTGCACCAAAAGGATTAATGGTTCCTGTATTGAGAAATGCAGAGATGATGAGTTTAGCAGATATCGAAAAAGGAATTAAAGAAGTTGCGTTGAAAGCTCGTGATGGAAAATTGAGTATGGATGAAATGACAGGTGGAACATTCACTATTACTAATGGTGGTGTGTTTGGATCGATGTTATCCACTCCGATTATCAATCCTCCTCAATCTGCCATTTTAGGAATGCATAACATTGTTGAGCGTCCTGTTGCCATTGATGGAAAAGTAGAAATTCGCCCCATCATGTATGTTGCACTTTCTTATGACCATCGAATCATCGATGGAAAAGAATCAGTTAGTTTCTTAGTGAAAGTAAAAGAAATGTTAGAGAATCCATCCAAAATGCTTTTCAACGGAAAAGATCCGCAAGAAGTAGTTTTAGGATTGTAAAAAGAATAATTTTTAATTTAAAACCACTCCCAAAAAAGAGTGGTTTTTTTATTTCAATTGAAGAGACAACTTTATAAATAAAATTTCGTCATTATAATATGAAAAATGCTTTACTCTTTTTTAGCTTATTATACATTTCAATAATTTCTCATTCACAAACCGTAATTGTGAGTGATAATACTTGGAAAGGTATTGGATCTTTATCTAGTGTACCTGGTAATGCTTGGTTATTTCCTGGTTTTAATGATTCTGCTTGGCCTGTGGTAGAAGGACCGAATGTTGGAAATGTCATTCCTGTGGTTCCAGGAAGTCAATCTATTTGGGTTTTGCCTTATAGTGATACTGCTTATATGCGTAAAACATTTATTGTTCCTGTTGCAGATTCTTATTCGGGAAGTATTAGTATTAATGCCGACAATGAATTCACCTTATATTTCAATGGAGCTTCTCAAGGATTTTTTAATAATTGGATGGGCGGACCTTATGTTTTTAATATCAGTCCTTCCCTGCAAGGTTGTGTAGAAAATGTAGTGGCCGTGATGGGCGCTAATTGGGGCGGACCATACGGAGCTTCTCTCAATACCACTTTGAATGTAACTAATCCTCTCAATACACCTATTGCAGATACCGCATTAAATATTACTTGTACTTCCTTCACTGCTGTATGGGATTCTATTCCTACGGCTACGAATTATTTATTGGATGTTTCTACTGATCCCAATTTTTCTACTTTCTTTTCTGTTTATCATGATTTCAATGTGCTGGATACTTTCGCTAATATCACTGGAACTAATCCAGGAACAATTTATTATTATCGTTTAAGAGCAGAACGTCCACCATTGGTAAGTTGTTATAGCAATGTAATTTCAGTTACCCATCTTTTTTCAAGTTTAGCCACATCCAATTCTCCCATTTGCGAAGGAGAAACGATTTTGTTGAATGTTACTTCGACAGATCCTACGGCCACCTTTTCATGGAGTGGTCCAAGTTTCACTTCTAATTCATCCAATCCCTCTATTTCAAATGCTACTCCAGCACAATCTGGAGATTATATGGTTACTATTACTTTGAGTGGATGTTCTCCATTCAATGATACGGTGAATGTATTGGTAAATCCAATTTTTTCACAAAATTTTTCCGCGAGTTTTTGTAATGGAGGAAGTGTTACTATTCAATCACAAAATATTACTGTAGCTGGAAATTATTCTTTCACCCTTTCAACGATCAATGGTTGCGACAGTATTTTAAATTATACGGTGATTGAAAATCCAAATTATGATGTGCATTTCGATCAAGAAATATGTTACGATCAAAACTATTTATTACCAGATGGAAACTTTACCGCAATTGAAGGAATTTATCCCTTTTCATTTATCACCGAGTCAGGCTGTGATAGTTTAGTAACCATACACCTCCATGTTCTAGGACCAGATAGTTGTGTTATAGTAATTCCAAACGTATTTTCACCTAATCAAGATTTAAATAATGACTTGTTTTTCATTCAAGGATTACTAGGGGAGAATAATAAATTAGAAATTTATAATCGTTGGGGACAGTTGGTTTATTCAACGTTCAATTACCTAAATAACTGGAATGGAAATTCTTCGGATAATAAATCCTTACCTGAAGGAGTTTTTTATTACATTTTAGTTACCGAAGATGAAACTTTCAGCGGTCATTTAACTCTATTGAGATAGAGACAAATTTTGCTTCTCCCTATTTTTTGCATACTTTGGTAGGGAGATAATTATGACAAAATTCCAATTACAAGTAGATTATAACTTTGATTTCCGATTGATCGGAATTTCTTGTCATGCACGTGACTATCGTTTATGTTGGGCTTTGAACAATCATTTGGAAATTCAACTCGAGAAAGTGCTTCGTGAAAATGCTTCAAGCGGACTAAAGAAAAATGGCATTGCTATAGAGTCAATTTATTCTTATTATGATGAAGAAAATCATTCGGCCTATCAACTTCTCTACAATAAGCATAACAATAACTTATTGCTTCCTGAACAAAAGTTAGCCGATTTTCTACTTATCATTGACCAATTGAATGACGAACATTTCGAAAATATACTTAAAAAAATTAAGGAAATAGATTTAGTAAATACGGCTTTCGTCATTGATGTAAATACATTAAAATCAAAAGAAAATTTAATATTTTAAAATGCAAAGAAAAAGAACAAAAATAGTAGCGACACTAGGTCCTGCTTCCTCTTCGAAAGAGGTTTTGAAACAAATGATGGTTGAAGGAGTAAATGTTTTCAGACTAAATTTCTCGCATGGTGCCTATCCTGATCATGCTGCAGTGGTAACTTCTATTCGTGAATTAATTAATGAAACGGGTATACATGTTGCCATTCTTGCCGATTTACAAGGCCCAAAATTAAGAGTAGGTGAAATGGAAAATAACGGAGTTCAGCTTGAAGTCGGTGCTGAATTTACCTTTACAAATAAAAAAGAGATTGGTACTTCTTCGAGAGCGTTTATGACTTACACGAGATTTGCATCGGATGTAAAACCGGGTGAAAGAGTTTTGTTGGATGATGGAAAGTTGGCCATGGAAGTAATATCTACCAATGGAAAAGATGAAGTAAAAACGAAAATCATACAGGGTGGAATTTTATCCTCGAAAAAAGGAGTTAATCTTCCCAATACAAAAGTTTCTTTGCCATCATTGACAGAAAAAGATTTATTGGATTTAGATTTTGCTTTAGAATGCGAGGTAGATTGGATTGGATTATCATTTGTGCGTTCAGCTCGTGATATTATCGAATTGAAACACATGATTAAATCAAAAGGAAAAAAAGCAAAGGTGATTGCTAAAATCGAAAAACCAGAAGCTTTAGAAGATATTGATGATATCATTCACGAATCAGATGGTTTAATGGTGGCGCGTGGAGATTTGGGAGTAGAAATTCCATTGCAAAACGTTCCATTAATTCAAAAAATGTTAGTGCAAAAATGTTTAAAAAATGCTAAACCTTGTATTGTAGCCACACAAATGATGGAAAGTATGATTACCAGCATGACGCCTTCAAGAGCAGAAGTAAATGACGTTGCGAATGCCGTTTTTGATGGTGCCGATGCAGTGATGTTGAGTGGAGAAACTTCAGTTGGTAAATATCCTGTGGATGTAATTAAAACCATGGCAAAAATTTGCATCGAGGCAGAAACTTTTGACGGAATTTATCATAAAGAATCGATTCCATTAAATGTAGAAGATGATCGATTCATTACAGATAATATTTGTTTTAATGCAACAAGATTAGCGCAACGTGTGGGAGCAAAAGCGATTGTTACCATGACACATTCGGGATATACTGCATTTAAGATTTCAAGTCAGCGTCCAAGTGCAAGTATTTTTATTTTCACTTCCAATAAACAATTACTTGATGCGTTGAGTTTAGTTTGGGGAGTAGAAGGTTTTTACTATGATAAAATGGTGAGTACAGATCATACCATTGCTGATGCGAAATACATGTTGAAAAAAGCAGGAAAATTAAAAGATCGTGATTTAGTTATCAATATTGCCAGTATGCCAATTGAAGAAAAAGGAAAATCGAATATGATAAAATTGAGTTATTTGGAATGATGAATCTGATTTCAATTGAAATTTATCTAGAGACGCGATGCATCGCGCCTCATGTAATAAATAATAATGATTAACGAATTAAAAAATATGGCAATAAACGTAAAACTCCTTAAAGAAATCTGTGAAATAGCTGGCGCTCCAGGACACGAACAGCGAGTGCGTGAATTAGTAATTAAAGAAGTAAAAAAATATGTAGATGAAATTTCCATCGACAATATGGGAAATATCACTGCGTTGAAAAAAGGAAAATCACGTAAAAAAGTGATGATTGGTGCACACATGGATGAAATTGGTTTTATGGTAAATCATATCGATGAACAAGGATTTTTGCGTTTCGTACCACTGGGTGGATTTGATCCAAAAACATTAACCGCGCAAAGAGTAATTGTTCATGGAAAAAAAGATATGATTGGGGTGATGGGATGTAAACCTATTCATGTAATGACGCCTGCTGAGAGAGAGAAAGTAGTTCCTCTTACCGATTATTTCATTGATATGGGAATGTCGAAAAAAGAAGTGGAAAAATATATTTCGGTAGGAAATACCGTTACGCGAGAGAGAGAATTAATTGAAATGGGAAATTGCGTGAATTGTAAATCCATCGACAACCGTGTTTCAGTTTTTATTTTAATTGAAACATTAAAAGAATTAAAAAATCCTGCGCATGATGTGTATGGAGTATTTACTGTACAAGAAGAAGTGGGAGTGAGAGGCGCAAATGTATCTGCATTAAATATAAATCCTGATTTCGGTTTTGGTTTAGATACCACCATCGCTTTTGATGTTCCAGGAGCAAGGCCTCATGAAAAAGTAACAGAACTAGGAAAAGGTACAGCCATAAAAATCATGGACTCTTCCGTAATTTGTGATTATAGAATGGTAGACTTCATGAAAAAAACGGCTGATAAACATAAAATAAAATGGCAACCAGAAATTCTTCCTGCAGGAGGAACCGATACTTCTGGAATTCAAAGAATGAATCCGGGTGGGGCTATTTCGGGATGTGTTTCTATTCCTACACGTCATATACATCAAGTAATTGAAATGGCTGATAAAAGTGATATCAGAGCAAGTATTGATTTATTGAAACATTGTTTGATGGATTTAGATAGGTATGACTGGAAGTTTAAGTGAGAAATGAATAATGAGTAATGAGTAATGAATAATGAATAATATGAAAAATATTTTATCCCTACTACTAATTTTAATGAGCACTACTTTATTCGCTCAAAACTACACCTACCTGGATGGTAGCGGAAACAAATATGAATTGATTGGAACAGAATTGGAATATAATCCTGTGAAAAAAGAAAACAGTTCGAGTGGAGAATATTCGGGTGGCGTACAGAAAAAAGTTTCGGTTACGTCTGAAGAAATTCAATTAGTTAAAGCTGCATTTGAAAAAGCTATTAAAGCAAAAACTGAACAACAAGAAAATCGAGAGATGATGACCGGCATGGTGATTAAGGAAAAGAAAAAGAAAAAAACTGAAGTCATTCTTAAATCAAATTCTGAAGCTAAAAAAGAATTAGAAGAAATTCTCAAAAAATTAATTTCAAAATAGTTTTTCCCTTCGGTGATGAAAATGTTGTTCCCTTTTTATTCAATTGCATTAGGGTAGTATGTTTATCATAGAAACCCAGAATCTCCATTTCAAATTTTCTTCGCAAGAAGTTGCTTTGAAAGATATTCAATTGCAAGTTCCTGAAGGATCCATTTATGGCTTCTTAGGGCCAAATGGGGCGGGAAAAACAACTACACTTAGATTGATATTAGGCTTACTTCAAAAGCAAGAAGGAAAAGTAATGTTCTTTGAAAAAGACTTTGACCAAAACAGAATCGAAATTTTAAAAAATGTGGGCACTTTAATTGAAGCGCCATCCTTATATGCGCATCTCACCGCCACCGAAAATCTTCAAATACTTCAAAAAATTTACCAATGTCCGAAAGAAAGGATTAGTGAAGTTTTAGAAATTGTTGGTTTATCTAAAACCGGAAAAAAGAAAGCAGGAAAATTTTCCTTGGGAATGAAACAACGATTAAGTATTGCGATGGCCTTACTTCACGAACCCCAAATTTTAATTCTTGATGAGCCTACCAATGGACTAGATCCCAAGGGTATTATTGAAATTAGAGAGTTGCTTAAAAAATTAAATTCAGAAAAAAATATTACTGTTCTCATTTCTTCTCATCTTCTTTCTGAAATCGAAAAATTAGTAACACATGTTGGAATCATTCATAAAGGTGAAATGCTATTTCAAGGAACATTAGATGATTTACATAAAAAACAATCCGAAAAATCTTTAGTTGGATTTGAAACCAATAATAATTCTGAAACACATAAATTATTAGCTGCATATGGATTTTCTGCGAGCGAATTACACGGAATAGTACAAATTCCTTTAACCGAGAAAAAAAATATTGCCATGTTGAATCAAATTCTCGTTCAAAACGGAATTGAAGTTTATCACATCGCAATTATCAAAAATGATTTAGAATCCATCTTCATAGATTTAGTAAAATGAAATTCATCCATAGCATACAAAGCGAGTGGATAAAAACCAGAAGAAGTTCAGCTTCCTGGCTTTGCATTTTTGGTGGATTTTTTATTCCAACCATTTATACTTTCGCATCACTTTATAATGGAATCACTTTAGATCAAAATCCATTAAGTGCTTGGCAGAATCATTTTATGAAGCATTGGCAAATCATGTCGGCCTTTCTTTTACCGATGGGTGTTATTCTTGCCAGTAGTTTGATTACGCAATTAGAATACAAAAACAATACGTGGAAACAATTAATGACCACACCACAAAGTTTGACACAAATTTATTTTTCAAAATTTTCTGTCATTCTACTTATGACAATTAAATTTTTTCTCTTTTTCAATATTGGAATATTAATTTCCGGAATACTTCCTTCCTTAATTATTGACCATCAATTTCCACAAGCAGATTTTCCAATTCATGTTTTCCTCAAACAAAATGGATTATTTTTTATAACTGTTTTACCCATACTTGCAATACAATATTTAATAAGTCTTCAATTCAAAAATTTCATGGTTCCTATAGGAATTGGAATCTTAATGCTAATTGGAACACTGATTGGTAGCCAATGGCAACATATTTATATTAGTCCTTATAGTTTTTGCTTTCTTAAAGTTTTTCCGCTTCCAATAAATTTCAATTTATACTCCTATGCTCTAATAGAATTCTTTCTATTTATGATTATCAGTTATTATTTGTTTCTGAACAAAAAAGAAAAAGGGTAGAATGGAGATAATGACGAAGAATTAATTTATTAAAAACTATTTTATCAATTTCTTTCTGAACAAATCTATTCCAGAATTTATTTCCACCACGTAGGTTCCTTTTTCTAAAACATCCGTATTCAATTCTACGAATGAAGTATTTTCATAAAATTGATGAATAATTATTTTCCCTTGCATATCATAAATTCGAACATCCACTTTTTGGTTAGCGATTTTAGATAAATCCAAATTCAAAATAGTTGTAAATGGATTAGGGTAAATATTTATTTTCTCCAATGGTAAAATTGGTCTTACAGAAGTTAATTCCATCGGTGTGGCTAAGGCGGCAACCGATGCCAATGAAAGTTTTGCTAATTTTAAAAAATAAGGTAAATTAAAATAGGCTAACAAATCCGTATCTGTATGGTAATTCGGATTTGAATCAAAAGTCCAATCTTCGATAACCAATACTGCACCAAAACCATTGGTCCAAAATGAAGCATGATCGCTATACGTTGCTCCTGGATTAGTTATAGCTAAATTTAATCCAATTGAGTAATTTGTATTAATACTTTGAATCGTATCCGAAATTTGAAATGATGTGCCAATAGGTTTAACGTGAATCATGGCAGCATCATCATTATCGCTATCCCAAGCAATAGCATCCATATTAATTACTCCCAAAATAGAATCATTGTTAGTGTTTGCTAAATTAGCATATGCTAAACTTCCTACTTTGCCCTGTTCTTCTTCATCCCAAATGGCATAAATAATGGTATATTCAAATTGATAGTTGGACAAAACTCTTGCTGCTTCTAAAGTGGCAGCTACTCCACTTCCATCATCATCTGCAGCGGCAGCTATAGGTAAATTAGGCATTCCATCGTAGTGAGAACAAATGATATAATATTTATTGGGATATAAAGTTCCCAGCTGAATGGCAAGTGCATTTTTTCCAGTGGTAGAATAAACCATTGAATCGGTTTGCAAACCAAATCGTTCAAATTCTTGAATGATATATTTAAAAGCTAATTCATTTCCTGGTCTAGATTTATGTCGGGAATAGATCGTATCCAAATTTCCATTGACAACAACTCCTTTTTCTCCTGAAATATTTTCTACAAAATTTACTAATGAATCAATTTTGATATCATTGAGGATAGAAGTGATGTAAGGATTTTGAGCCTGGGAAAATTGAGCTGTACAAAAAATAATTAAAAATGTAAAAATGACTTTCATAGGTTTTCTATTCTAAATTAATATAAATCGGAAAATTCTGTTTCACATTCACTTTTTTACCTTCTTGTTCACCCGCTTTCCAATGAGGCATAAAGTAAAATATTTTTTTGATTACCTCTTCAAATTCAGGACAGGCAATCTTTTCTTTGAACACCACATTTTGAACCAATCCGCCCGTATCAATTACAAAACTCACATTTATTTTTGCATCAATATTTTCCTTATTACAATTAATGGGTAAATAGGTTTCCGAAGAAATATAATCAACAAGAGCTCTTTTTCCTCCTGGAAATTCAGGCATAACTTCTACAAACGAATAAACTGAATCTGTAAATACTTTTGTCTGACCATTTACATGAGAAGTAAAAATCATCATAGCAAAAAAAGCTATCGTGAATTTAAAAATCAAAAGGCCGATTTGAATTGTTTCAGAAATCTTAAATCATTTTCAGAATACAATCTCAAATCTTTAACTCGATATTTTAATTGGGTGATTCGCTCCACTCCCATTCCAAAAGCAAAACCAGAATATATTTTCGAATCAATTCCACAATTCTCCAATACATTTTGATCTACCATTCCGCATCCCATAATTTCTAGCCAACCGCTATATTTACAAACGTTACATCCTTTTCCCTCGCAAAGCGAACAAGAAACATCCATCTCGGCACTAGGTTCAGTAAATGGAAAATAAGAAGGGCGTAAACGAGTTTTAGTTTTTTCTCCAAACATTTCTTTTGCGAAATAATCTAATGTTTGTTTCATATCGGCAAATGAAACATGTTTATCAATATACAAACCTTCTACTTGATGAAAAAAACAATGTGCTCTTGCAGAAATCGCTTCATTACGATAAACTCTTCCCGGCATAATCATTCTAATGGGAGGTTTAGTTGTTTCCATTATTCGAACTTGTACAGATGAAGTATGTGTTCTCAAAGCAACACTTCTTTCACCGCTTTCCACAAAAAAAGTATCCTGCATATCTCTTGCTGGATGATTTTCGGGAAAATTTAATGCCGTAAAATTATGCCAATCATCTTCAATCTCTGGCCCATCTGCCACAGTAAATCCTATACGACTAAAAATAGAAATAATTTCATTTTTCACCAATGAAATCGGATGACGAGATCCCACTTCAAAGGCATCACCGGGTCTAGTCAAATC
Organism: Chryseobacterium gleum; assembly: GCA_945865695.1. Classification (GTDB taxonomy): domain Bacteria; phylum Bacteroidota; class Bacteroidia; order Flavobacteriales_D; family UBA2798; genus CAMBFX01. The sequence continues at coordinate 15,939 of CAMBFX010000046.1, forward strand.
TAATTTATCTTCATTCGAATCAGAATTAGATTCAGTAGATTCTTTCAGTAAATTTATTTTTTCTTGTGCTTTGTTTTTAAGTTCATTAATGACTTTCCCTAATTCTTTTTTGATGTCACCCGATAATTCTCGAAATTCGTCAAACAAAACAGTTATGGTTCCTTTTTTTCCTAATAAACGAATGCGATGTTCCTCTACTTCTGCAAGAGTTTTAGCAGAAAGCAATTCCACCTCATTTAATAAATCTTCAATTCTTTTTTTCATTTTATTCGTACACAATTTTAATACTAAATCTGATGTCCTTCGTTGGTCTCTTATTTCCATCTACTGATGCTGCAGCAATTTTATCTACTACATCTAGGCCTGAAACTACCTCACCAAAAACGGTATAATTTCCATCCAAATGTGGTGTGCCTCCAACGGTTTTATAAGCTTCTTTTTGCACATCGGTAAATTTAAATTCTCCGCCACGTTCCTTCTGAAGTTCTAGTACTCTTGGCTTTATTTCATTGAATAATTCCGTTATCTTCACTTGATCTTTTGCCAATTTTGCATCATTATATCTCTTTAACTTATCTGCATATTCAGCAAGGCTAAGTAACTCAAGACAAAGATTATTTTGAACTGTTTGATTATTTTTAGCTTCCATTTTTAATAGATCCGATTCTGAATAAACTTGCCCCTGCACAATATAAAACTGGGTCGAAGAAGATTCTTTATTTGGATTGACATTGTCGCCTTGACGAGCTGAACATAATGCTCCTTTTTTGTGAAATAAATTTTTATTGAATTCGGCCTTCACTGTATAATCCAACCCTCCATTTCCTAATAGAACACCTGGCGCTGCATTCTTTGAAACTGGATCCCCACCTTGAATCATAAAGCTATTAATTACACGGTGGAATAATAAACTATCGTAAATTCCCGCTTGAATATTTTTTACCATATTGTCACGGTGAAGTGGTGTTTCATCGTATAACAGGGCTTTTATTTCACCAAATTCGGTAGAAATTACAACATAAGTTTTAGGGGCCGGCTCATCTACATTATTGGAAGCTATAGCCCTAAAGCCAAAAATAGAGAGCAAACAGAGAAACAAAAATTTTTTCATTGCGTTAAATGGATTATATTTGCTTTGATTAATACCAAAAAATAAGCCAAAACGAAAGTAAAAATAATTATCAGGCTTTTCACTCGATTCCAGAGCAACCTTTAAAAAATCTGGACGTCTGAGATTAAAGTTTGTAAAAAAACAGCATTATGAAAAAATTATTTACCCTCACATTATTCGCATTAGCCCTCATTTTTGTGGGTGGAAATTTAACTTCATGCGATAAACAAGAAGACACCCTTGCGGTTATAACCGTTTTGGATTCAGCTGGTTTACCAATAAATGGGGCTACCGTTAGAGTAGTTGGCCGTGGATCTGATGGTTCGGAGCCAGGAAGAATTGACATGGAATCTACTACAGGTGCTGATGGAACAGCTACTTTCAATTTCAACGATCTTTTTAAAAGAGGTCAAGCTGGTTTTGCCGTTTTAGATGTTGAAGTGGATAAAGGCGCCTTAGTGGGAACCGGAATTATCAAAGTAGAAGAGACATTGACCAACGAAGCTACAGTTACAATTCAATAATCCTGATGCGAAATGATCTGGATTATTTCGGCTTACAAATTTCGCTTTGATTCTATCTCGCAAAATTCGAGTCTCAATAATTAAAATATTCTAGAATTGCCTTTTTCATAAAGGTTTCTTGCTCCTGCTGATTCAACAGCGGGAGTTTTTTTTTGTTCTCGAAATGGGGCCAACCATCGCTATCCTCTCCCACTCTTTCATAAAAACCATAAGGCTCTAAAACACTACAAATAGCAATATGCATGAGATTTAATTTCTCGTCTTTTTTAAATGCTTGGTATCCTTTTCCCAATTCACGCACTCCAATTAAAAAAAGTACGCCTTGTAAATCGGGGCGCATCTCAATGTCTTTTTCAAACTCATCGAGCAATTTTTTCCAGTTGGCATTTAATTCCATGTCCATGTTGCAAAGTTAATCGCATTTTTAAATTGAAGATTAAAAACATTTCAATGGGGATAATTTTCCTTCCCACATTTCAAATTTTACATTCTTCATTTTACATTTACTCTATGGCGATAATCGATATTTTCATCATTCTTCCCGTTTTATGGGGCGGCTTTATGGGTTTTAAAAAAGGACTCATTATCGAAGTATGCTCCTTAATTGCATTGGGAGCAGGAGTTTATTTGGGATTAAAATTTTCTGATTTAGTTTCCGTTTGGATCAACTCGGCTATGAGTGAACCCTCACCTTATGTAAATTTAATTGCGTTTTCTATTGTATTTATTGCTGTAATTGTATTGGTATTTTTCTTTGCTAAAATTTTAGAGCGCGGAATTAATTTAGCTCTTCTCTCACCCATCAATAAAATTTTAGGAATCATTTTTGGCGCATTAAAATTTGCATTACTCACTGGTGTTTTACTACTCGTTATGGAAGGTTACTCAGAACAAAGCAATAAATTTATTCATGAACAAAAAGAGGATTCGTTATTATATGAGCCGTTTACATTATTAGCAAAAGAAGTAATTCCGGCTTTTTATGGGAGTGAATTGTTGATGAGTGATGAGGGGCAAGGGACAGGGGACAAGGTGGAGGAATAGGCATAGACTTGTATAGAAATCGAATAAATTTCTCGTTGATATCACTCTTTTCATCGTATATTTAATCTAATAAATCATGAAAAAAATATTTCTAATTATTTGTTTCTATTCTTTCTCTTGCCAAATAACATTTGGACAAGTAAACATATTAATGCAAAATTATCATTCTCAATCAATTTGTAAAAACGGTCTTAATAATCTTTTAACTGCTGGGCATGATGACAATTCTTCGGTAATTTATCAATTCGATTCAAATAATTTAATTCAATTATCTAAAAGAATAGCTACCATTGAGAGTTTTCAAGATGTTGTTACAAAAAATGGCAGTATTTACATAACTGCTAAGACTGGTGCAAAACATCAAATAATCAAACTTGATAGATTTGGGAATTTAATTTGGGGTAAAGAGTCACAAAATTTCGTTTTTTTTGCGCATTCTACAATTAAAATTCAGAATGATTCATTATTTATCAGTTTTATTACAGATACGAGTGCAAATGTAGTTTGTCTCGATACAAATGGCATTTCGATTTGGTCTACATCTATACCTTACACGTCTAATACCTATAAACTCACAAGTGATGTATGGAAATCAGAGAATTTCATTTATCAAAGTTATTCAGGCTTATTAAATTTAAATGTTATTAAATTTAGCAGTAATGGAGATTTGATTTGGCATAAAAAATATGATTACACTTCTTCATTTAATCCTATTTGTATCAATAAAACCATAATACAATCTGAGAACGAATTCATACTAAACGGATGTTTACAGTCAAATCCATTCGTTGCAAAAATTGATTCTTCCGGAAATATAATAATGGCAAAAGAATTTGCACACGATAATGGAGGTGATAATTTTTCTTCAGAATTCGTTTTTCATAATTCTAAATATTATTATATTGGATTTCATAATGACCCTTTGTCGATTTTTCCAATTTTTCGATATTATTTAACAGAAATTGATTCGACATTCAATTTAATCAATCAATTCGAATTCGGAAATTGGGTCGAAACCATATTCTTCAACGGATCATTCACCCATACAGGAAATCAATTCGAATCAATCAGATTTTATGGAAACAATTATGATTCCACAGAATTACTTCGATTTTCAAGTCCTAATCAAATTGTTTGCGATACAATATCCTCCTCTTCTACAATTATTGACCATAATAACTTTACAATTACAAACTATACTTCAATAAACGCTGGCCCATCATATATTTCAATAAATCCTGCTGTTACTCCAACTTCAATTTCGTATTCTTTTCTTTGCCCACTTATGTCTATTTCATCAATTGAAAAAATTACTAATTTATCCATCATTCCCAATCCCAACTCAGGCCAATTCACCATTGATTTACCCGAAATAAATAAAATTTCAAACTTAGAAATCTACAATTCCCTCGGACAAAAAATCCACTCAGAAAAACTAAATCCCAATGAAAATTATAAAAATTTGAATCTAAATTTAGAATCAGGAATTTATTTTATTCTTTTAGAATCAGAAAATGAAATTATTTCAAGAAGTAAAATGATGGTGGAATAACTCTAACTTCATTAAATCTTAAATCGCCAAATCAACAAATAATTACCTTTCCACTGCCACAATCCCCGGCAACGTTCCACTCTCGATATATTCTAATAAAGCTCCACCGCCTGTAGAAACATAACTTACTTTATCGGCTAAATGATATTTATTGATAGCGGCAACAGAATCTCCTCCACCAATCAATGAATAACTTCCTTTCGAAGTGGCATCCGCAATCGCATGCGCCATTGTCTTGGTTCCACTCTCATAATTGCTCATTTCAAAAACTCCCATTGGTCCGTTCCATAAAATGGTTTTGGAAGTAGAAATTGCTTCGGCATAAATTTTCTCTGTGGCTGGACCAATATCCAATCCCATCCAACCATCCGGAATATTTTTTACATCCACCGTTTTTATATTCGCATCATTAGAGAAATTATCTGCAACAATTGAATCAACAGGTAAATAAATTTCTACTCCTTTGGTTTTCGCATCTTTTAAAATCTGCAAAGCTGTTTCCAAACGATCTTCTTCACATAATGATTTTCCGATATTTCCTCCTAATGCTTTGATGAACGTAAAAGACATTCCTCCACCAATAATAATTCTATCGGCAATGTTGAGCATTTCTTCCAAAATCAAAATCTTATCCGACACTTTTGCTCCTCCCATAATGGCAGTAAACGGTTTTTCAGCTCCTTTTAAAACTTTATTGATATTTTCTAATTCATTGCTCATCACATAACCAAAACATTTATTCCCCAGAAAAAATTTCGCAATAACCGCTGTAGAAGCATGCGCACGATGGGCAGTACCAAATGCATCATTCACATAAATATCTCCAAGTTTAGAAAGTTTCTCGGCAAATTCTTCATTTCCCTTTTCTTCTTCCTTATAAAAACGAAGATTTTCTAATAATAATACTTCGCCTGGCTTTAAAGTATTTGCTGCGTGTACTGAATTTTCTCCAATACAATCACCCACAAAAATCACATTAGTAGAAAGTGCTTTTGAAAGATGATCTACAATATGCTTTAAAGAATATTTTTCTTCGGGAGCACCTTTTGGTCTTCCCATATGACTCATCAAAATCACTGAACCTCCATCTGCCAAAACTTTTTTAATAGTAGGAATGGCCGCTCGAATACGAGTATCATCTGTAATTTCATATTGCGCATTCAAAGGCACGTTGAAATCCACACGAATCAAAGCTCGTTTTCCTTTAAAAGAAAAAGAATCGATTGTTATCATACGAATAATTGTTGAAGTCACAAATGTAGGTAACACCTTTGGCTTTATCAATCACAACTTTTCACCCAATTGTTCATATCCTTGTTTCAATCCATTTATTTGTATATTTACCCAATGAAAGCAGAAGTTTCCTTCCAAGGTAAAAGTTATACCGCCAACCTCCATTCTC
>CAMBFX010000047.1 GCA_945865695.1 Chryseobacterium gleum
TTGAAGCTTTTCATTTTTTAGCTTCTTTAAAATATTTAATCGGCACCCAAAGCATTCCAAAACATTCACCGTCTTCTTTTCCTAAATGCTTATGGTGCATTTTGTGTGCTCTGCGAATGGCTTTAAAATAAGTAGAATTAACGATTCTAAACCATTTGATGCGTTGATGGATAAATACATCATGCACTAAAAAATAGGTAAAACCATAAATTGTAATTCCTAAACCGATCCAGAAAAATGCATTAAAATCCATATTCATACCAATTGATAAACCGGTAATTCCTGGAATCGCAAATACTAAAAAGAAATAGTCATTTTTTTCAAAAAAACCATAGGTATCTTTTTTGTGATGATCGTGATGCCAACTCCATAAAAAACCATGCATAATGTATTTATGGGTGAGCCAAGCAATCGCTTCCATTCCAAAGAAAGCTATTAGAGTAATAATTGTAGCGAATAAAATACTCATGATTGAAATAATTTTTCAAGTTTTTGTCTTCTAAAATTAAAAATATTCTCTACTTTTTTTCTTACAAATAGAGAGTTCATCCAATTTCCTATAAAACCTAAAGGTATTTTATATCGAATTACATCGGTCATTTGAACTCCTTTTTCTGTTTTTACAAAGGTATGTGTATGTTCCCATATAGAGTAGGGACCTTTTAACTGAATATCGGTAAAACTATAATTATTTTGAATTTTGATTAGTCTAGTTTTCCATTTCATAGGAATTCTAAATATCGGTCTAACACGATAATCAATCTCCATTCCTTCAAAAATTTCTTTTTTCAAATCTTTGCTTAGTATTTTGAATTCCATTTCTGGAGGAGTAATTAAGGATAAATTAGCTGGAGAAGAAAAGAATTCCCATGCCTTTTCGAGACTTATTGGCAATTGTTGTTCTACTTTAAATTCATGAATATATTTCATTCTGATAAGTTAAATTGTTTTTTGTATTGCTCATAAACTCTTCCGAAACAAATTTGTAACCATACGGTAAATCTTTCTGGAAATTCATTTATTTCAATTTCTAAATCTTTCATTTGAACAAACTTCCAATCAGATGCTTCTTCTATATTTAAAATAGGAAGTTCATTTGTTTTTCCAAAAAAAACATGGTCTAATTCATGTTCAATTAATCCATGATCTAATTCTGCACGATAAATAAATTGAAATACTTTGGTTGCTTCGCATTGTAAACCCATTTCCTCTTTTAATCTTCTGATTACAGCATCATTTAAAATTTCACCAAATTCAGGATGACTGCAACAAGTATTTGTCCATAAACCTCCCGAGTGATATTTAGCATCCGCTCTTTTTTGGAGAATTAATTCTCCCTCGTCATTAAAGATAAAAACTGAAAAAGCACGATGCAATTTTCCCTCTCGATGCGCTTGCATTTTTTCAATTTTACCAATTTCGGTATCATCAACATCCACTTCTATAATAAATGATTCAATCATTCAATTGTTTTTTCTCCGTTTCAGTTAATTGATCAGAATTTTTTAAAAATGAAATGACATTATTTTTAAGCGTGGGCTCTGAAATGTTGGTCCAATTTTTAAGTAAGAATTTTTTATCATTTTTTATATCACTTGCGTAGCCAAGAATGGATGGTGCTTTTGATTGAATGGTAAATCTTAAATACCTTAATTCTACATTCTCTGAATCTTTTTTAATTGACTTTTCTAAAATTTCTTTTCCCTTATTAAAATAATTTAATTTAGATATAGGATTATTTAAGTAGTTAGCTTCAAGCATTAATGAACAACCTCGATATCCATTTAAAGTAGTGGTGTTATCCGTATTTTTTTCAAGAATACTTTTGAATTCTTTAAAAGATTCCTTTTTAGTAGCCGCTTCAGAATAGAGTTTTCTTATGGCAACTAATGTTTTGCTTTCTAATGGAGCCAATAAAACACTTAACATCAAAAGTAAATTGATCATAATAAATTCATTTTATATCGAACCATTGAATTAAACATTAATCCAACTTTTCGAGTATTAGTAATTCTAATTCTTTCATTTAATATTTTCTTTGCAGAACTTTTTTTAATTTTAATAAAAAGTTTTTTATAATAGTAATAAGCTAAATAAACTCCTGCTCTCGATGATTGGGGTAGTTGGCGAATTCCATATAAAGCATCTTTGAAATCATTATCAATATCTTTTTCTATCTCCGTTTTTTCTTTTTCTGTAAAAATACTCATGTCTACCATTGGAAAATAAGTTCTTCCCAAAACATGGTAATCATGTTTCATATCTCTCAAAAAATTGACCTTTTGAAAAGCAGCCCCTAATTTCATGGCGGTTGGTTTTAATTGCGCGTACATTTTTTTATCTCCTTCGGTAAAAACATGTAAACACATTAATCCAACTACTTCTGCAGATCCTAGAATATATTCATTGTATGATTCTGAATCATATTCTTGTTTCTCTAAATCCATCTCCATGCTTTTTAAAAAAGTATCAATTAATTCCATTTCAATTCCATATTGATGAACTACTTGTTGAAAGGCGTTTAAAATAGGATTTAATGAAATTTTTTGTTCAATGGCTTCATAGGTATCTTGCTTAAATTTATCTAAAAGATACTTTTTATTGTATTCATCAAATGTATCCACGATTTCATCGGCAAATCGAACAAATCCGTAAACCGCATAAATAGGATTATGCAAACGTTTATTCAAAAAACGAATACCGAGTGAAAAACTTGTGCTATATCTTTTGGTTGTTAGCTTACTGCATTCAACCGAAACTTGATCAAATAACGCTTTCATATTTCTTATTTTTGGAAAATGTTTGTTTTAATAATTCTGCAGCCACTTGTCCAGAAATTAAGGAGGGTGGAACTCCAGGGCCTGGTACAGTGAGCTGACCGGTATAAAAAAGGTTTTTCACTTTTTTATTGCGGATTTTTGGTTTAAGAATGGCTGTTTGTCGAAGTGTATTGGCCAAGCCATAAGCATTGCCTTTGTAGGAATGATAATCAGCAATAAAATCATTTACACAGTAGCTTTTTTTATAGTGAATATTCTCTGCGAATTTTTCTCCAATTTGTTTTTCAACTCTCTCAATCATTATCTGAAAATATTTTTCTCTTAATTCTTCTGAATCATTTAGACCAGGAGCGATGGGCATTAATAGAAATAAATTTTCATGTCCTTCAGGTGCAACTTTATCCGTTTTAGAGGGAACACAGCAATAGAAAAGTGGTTTTTTAGGCCAGGAAGGATTTTTGTATATTTCTAGAGCATGTGGACCTAAATCTTCATCGAAAAATAAATTATGATGTTCTAAGTTTGGCAAACGTTTCTTGACTCCCAAATAATAGATTAATGAAGAAGGAGCAAATGTTTTTTTATCCCAATATTTTTCATTGTAATTGCGGTATTTTTTTTCTAATAATTTTGATTCTGTATGGTGATAGTCGGCTGAAGAAATAATTCCATCACAGGAAATAAATTCACTATTTACATTAATTCCAATGACTTCATTTTCTACCACAACTATTTTTTCTACAGGCGAATTAGTATGAATTTTCACTCCTTTTTCGATTGCTAAATTGACCATGGCTTCAATCACTTTTCCAAATCCGCCCATAGGGTAGAAGGTACCTTGTTTTAATCCAGCGTAATTCATCAAACTATAAAGTGCTGGAGTTTCGGAAGGCATGGCACCCAAAAACAAAACTGGAAATTCCATCAAAGCAATTAGTTTTTCGTTGGTAAAATATTTTCTCACATGTTTACTAAATGAAGAAAATACTTGAAGTCTAATCATTCCTTTCATCAAATTCCAATCGGCAAATTCCATTAAGGATAGTCCTGGTTTATATACTAAATCATTGATTCCAGTATTGTATTTATACTCTGCTTCCTTCATGAATTGAATCAATTTTTCTCCACTTCCTTTTTCAATAGACTCTACTAATTTTACTAATTCATTAAAATCGGCAGGAATAGAAAGTTTTTCTTTGTTTTTAAAAACAACTTCAAATCCTGGGTCTAATTTTTTTAGTTCATATAGATCTGCCACTTTTTTACCAAATCTTTCAAAATACTTTTCAAAAACATCAGGCATCCAATACCAACTAGGACCCATATCAAATATATATCCATCCGGATTATTCATTTGTCGGGCTCTTCCTCCCGTATCTTCGTTTTTCTCGTATATATGAACGTCATACCCAAATGAAGCTAAGGTGGTTGCTGCACTTAGTCCTGAAAAACCTGATCCTATGACGATTATTTTATTCATCTATTTAGTTTAAATAATTATTGATAACGTTAAACAGGAAGAATTCTATTTTTTAAGGTATCCAAGTCATTTATCCAAAATGTTTTTTCTGGTAAAATGAATTTTTCCAAAATTTTTGAATTACCCGAAATAAAAATTCTGGCTTTTTTGTCAGTAGAGCGAACATTTTTAATTAAGGTTTCTGAATCAGTATCAGTCATAGGATGTATCAAGAAAAAATATAAATTTTGAATATTTAAATTCTTCATAGTACTTCTTAATGATTCCATAGGTACATTTTCACCTAGATAAATTACTTTTTTTCCGAAGGACCTTAAATAATAATTAACAAATAGAATGCCTATTTCATGAAGTTCGTTGGCGGGTAAAAAAAGTAACCAAGTATCGTTTTGTTGGGTGGATTGAGGAAGTCCATCTATAGCCGCAAATAATTTTTGACGAATTAAATTAGAGATAAAATGTTCTTGAGCGGCATTAATAGAATCTTTATTCCACATTAAACCCACACGAACCAACATGGGTTGAAGTATTTTTGAATAGGTTTCTAGCATTCCAAATCTCAAAATAGAGGCTGAAAAATTTTTCTCAAAAGCAGCTTCATTAAATTCCATTCCAGCAATTATTAATTGCGAAATAAAATATTCTTGAGGAGTGGATTGAACTGTATTTTGAATAAACTTTTCTTCTATTAATTCGGATAATTTGATATCAGTTAAGGAACAAACTTCAGAAACCTTCATTCCTGATTCAGAAAGACTAACGATGTTTAACAATCTTCGCAATTGAGTATCATCATAAAAGCGGGTATTACCTTCTGATCTTCCTGGTTGAAGCGCATTGTAACGTTGCTCCCAAATACGGATGGTATGAGCTTTTATGCCGGATAATTGTTGCAAATCGGAAATAGAGTAGTAAGTCATACTGTTTAACTTTTTTGTAAAAATACTTAAACAAAATTAATTGTACAAGTTTTATTTTAAAATCATTAATAATCAAAAAGTTAGACAATTCAAGTTTGGAAACCTTTCGGATTAAGCGTATCTTTACTTTGTTCTTTTAATTACTGGGGCCGACATGGTATTGACAGCGAGATGAAGGGATTGGTAAGCATGCAGTGCGCGAATGGTAGCACTATAATTCAACTGCTCAAAACAACTAACAGGCGAGTCTAACTACGCTCTTGCTGCTTAATCACGCTAAAGCGCGATTGGCTTAATCACGCGCCATGTGTGCGTGACAAGACATCTCTCACGGAGCTTATTCTCTGTTGCGTGATCAAGAGGTGTTGAAATAGAGAATCAAGTGCTATTGAGTTTCGGGATAGCAACGGAAAAATTAGAAAATAAGCTTTGCGTTGGCGGTTACAAGCCGGCAAAAAGACGAAAATCAATTTGTAACTAAGCATGTAGAAAGTCGTCTGCTTCCTTGTTTGGACGAGAGTTCGATTCTCTCCGGTTCCACCCAAAGGGACAAACTTGGTTTTTTGAGTTTGTCCCTTTTTATTTCCTCTAAAACCTTGTCAGTATTTGTTTTTTAGTGATTCCTGATTTTAAAATAATTCCTATTCCTTCTCAAATCTTTCCATTGTATTCACATTCTCCTTCGGGAAAACTTCCCCTCTTGATTTTCGCATTCTAAAATAGCGTGCACCAGGGTTGCAGGAAAATAATCCTAATACATAAAAAATCGTTAATAATGGTACTACTTTTTTAATCATGTTGAAAATTGTTTTTTAATGGAATAATTGAACGATTCTCGGTTCATATTGATTTTCTAGTCTTTGCTCTTTTATCTATGTTATATTGTCATCCTTATTAAAACTATTCTCAAAACCAAAGTAAGTAATTGATTCTTCGAAATTGCTGCTGATAGATTCAGTCTAAAGTCTAATGTCTAAATACTCTTCATCTAATCATCTAATCTCTTCTCCATCAAATAATGCTGAATCGTTTCCCACAATAAAAATGTTTTCTCCGTTACCTTATAACCATTCACTTCATAAAAGGGAACCGCATAATCTCTTGCCTGCAAAATCATTACTTTACGATGATCTTTTTTCGCTCTTAATTCTGCATGTTTTAATACTAAACTTCCAACACCTTTACCTCTACTTTTTTCACTCACCCCCATAAATCTTACTTGAGCAATGTTTTCATCATTGTATTGCATTCTGCAAACTCCGGACGGAATATCACCCTCTAAGGCAAAAAAATGAATGGATGTTTCTTCCATGTCATCTTTCTCAGATCCTTTCGGTTGATTCCACGGTTCACGCAATGTTTCCCAACGCAATTGGTAATACGAATCCCATTCGGCAGGAGTTGAAGGTTCAATGATTCGAATCATTCTATTTCAATTTTAAATATTGAATTTTGAACTCTCTTCGTTTCAATTCCATTAATAACTTCCGTTTTTACCAATGAGCTCGCATGATTATCTTCAAAAACCTCTTTCAAATTCTTAATAATTCCATTGGGAATTTTCGCTATAGTTAATTTACTATTCCAATTTTCAGCAGTATCAGACTTCATCTTATTCGCAAAATAACCAAACATTTCTTTTCTGTTTTTTACTCTGTTTTGATTGGAGGAAAAACGATCATCATTAGATAAATTTTCATTTCCAGTAATTTTACACAATTGTAAAAACTGTGCATCATTTCCTGCTGCTAATAAAATATATTTATTATCCTTTGTCAAAAAAGTTTCTCCATAAGGAGCAATATTTGGATGCAACGAACCTTGTCTTGTAGGAATTTCATTATTCATTAACCAATTTGATCCTTGATTCATTAAGGAAGCTACAGCTGCATCATATAAAGAAACCGAAACTTTTGCTCCTTTGCCTGTCTTCAATTTATTCAATAAAGCGACTAAAATTCCTTCTTTCAATTGGTGAGCGGCCAAGACATCAATCAATGCTACTGGCATTTTTATGGGGCCACTTTCTAAGGTTCCATTCATCGACATGAAACCTGTCTCAGCTTGTAAAACGGCATCGAAAGCAGTACGTTCTGCATCTTCTCCATAACCGTTTATAGACGCATGAATGATTCCCGGGTTTAAATGTTTCAGAGTAGAGTAGTTCACCCCCAGTTTTAGATCATCGCCCTTTTTATAATTGGTAATAACGATATCTGCCGTTTTTACCAATGAATAAAATTCTTGTTTTTGTTTTTCATCACGTAAATCTAAAGTCAAATACTTTTTTCCATAATTCACAGACGAGAAATAGGCAGAAACAGTAGTAGTTTTATCTTCATTTTCTAATTTCCAACTACGAGTCACATCTCCATTCGGAGATTCGATTTTAATCACCTCTGCCCCTAATTCTGCTAGAAATGTTCCTACGGCTGGCCCCGCTAAAACACCGGCCAATTCAAGTACTATGATATCTTTTAGAAAAGGATTCATTTCTGGTTTAAAAGTAATTTATTTCTTTGAATAATTCATTTGTTGATAATTACCCATGATTTTCAATGGAAAATGACTGTTTCTGTTAATTTCTTTATTTGTCTTCTCCTCTAGCTAGTTTTACTTTTGACTCATCAAAAATTAAAAAATCTATATATGAAATTTTTCATCGATACCGCCAATTTAGATCAAATTAAAGAAGCAAACGACCTTGGAGTTTTAGATGGTGTAACCACCAATCCAACTTTAATGGCCAAAGAAGGAATTACAGGTGCCGATAGAATTTTAAAACATTATGTGGATATCTGCAATATTGTGGATGGTGATGTAAGTGCCGAAGTGAATGCTTTGGATTTTGCTGGAATGGTGAAAGAAGGGGAAGAATTGGCTGCTTTACATAAAAATATTGTGGTAAAAATTCCAATGACAAAAGACGGTGTTAAAGCATTAAAATATTTTTCTGGAAAGGGAATTAAAACGAATTGTACCTTGATATTTTCAGCTGGACAGGCTTTATTAGCAGCCAAAGCTGGAGCAACTTATGTTTCTCCTTTCGTTGGTCGTTTAGATGATGTTTCTACTGATGGACTTCATTTGATCAATGAAATGAGAGTAATTTATGATAATTACGGTTTCGATACTCAAATTCTTGCTGCGTCTATTCGCCATCCAATGCATATCATTGACTGCGCGAAAATCGGTGCAGATGTGGCTACTTGTCCTTTGAGTGCAATTACTGCTTTGTTGAATCACCCTTTAACCGATAAAGGTTTGGCGCAGTTTATTGCAGATTTTCAAAAGGGGAATAAGTAGTTCAAGGCTTTCAACAATGAATATTGAATAACATCCTTAGAGGGTACTTATTCGATGTGAACATTCGAGTTACTTTCGTTTATGCTCATTCAAATTCATCCCAAAAATCCTGAACCGAAAAAAATTAAAACGATTGTGGAATGTCTTCTCGACGGAGGAGTGATTATTTATCCCACAGATACCGTTTACAGTATTGGTTGTCTATTGACCAAATCCAAAGGAATTGAACGTGTAGCCCGAATCAAAGGGGTAAAAGTAGAGAAAGCGAATTTCTCCATTGTTTGTCATGATTTGAGTAATCTCAGCGACTATTCGCGACATGTAAATACAAATATTTATAAAATCATGAAAAAGGCTTTGCCGGGCCCATTTACTTTTATTTTGGATGCGAGCAATAAAGTGCCTAAATATTTTAATTCGGATAAAAAGGAAATTGGTATTCGTATTCCGAATCATTTGATTCCACTCGAAATTGTAAAGGAAACGGGTGTGCCCTTAATTTCTACATCTGTTCACGATGATGATGAAGTGTTGGAATATACCACCGATCCTGAGTTGATTTATGAACGTTATGAAAATTTAGTGGATATGGTGGTGGCGGGTGGCTATGGAAATAATGTGGCATCTACAGTGATAAATTGTGTTAGCGGACTGCCAGAAATTGTTCGACAAGGAATAGGTATAACTGATGATTTATTTTAATGAATATACTTGTAATTGATTGCGGAAGTTCGAAAGTACCCGACATTGTAAAAATGTTGCAAGGATGTGGCGCAACCGTTACTCTTCAATTATTATCAGATAAAAAAAAGTGGAGTGGAGATGGAGTGGTTATTAGTGGAGCACCTATTTTATTAACAGAAAAAGATTCAACAGAATATTTGAAACTCTCGGAACAAATAAAAAGTATTAATGTTCCTGTACTGGGAATTTGTTTTGGTCATCAATTAATAGGTTTACATTATGGTGCGAAAATAAAACGTTGCGACGAAGATCGCGATTGGCAGAAAATACATTTTTTTAGAGATACTAAATTAACAACAGGTTTTTCTGAGATGATGGATTTTAAAGAAGATCATTGTGAATGTATTGATTTACCCGAAGAATTTGATTTAGTAGCTTCTTCCAAAACCTGTGAAATAGAAATGATGAAGCATCAAACCAAAAATATTTTCGGAGTGCAATTTCATCCAGAAGTTTCTGATGATAATGGGAAAATATTATTATCCAAGTTCGTTAAATTATGCAAAAACTCATAATATGGTTTTAAATTATATCTGGATTGGTTTTTTTCTGATTGGCTTTTTAGTAGCAATGATTCATTTCATTAATGAATGGGCCATTTTTGGAGATTACCTCGCTGGTGCCGATGTATTTGATAAAATGGTTAAGGGAATTTTTTCTAGTGCCGAAATGGGCTTTACTTTATCCCTAACCTTAGCTGGAATTCTTACTTTTTGGTGCGGGCTGATGAAAGTTGGTGAACAGGGTGGAGCCATCAATGTTTTGTCGAGAATGGTTTCTCCTTTATTCGTAAAATTATTTCCAGAAATTCCTAAAGGTCATCCGGCACAGGGAGCCATCATGATGAATTTTTCTGCCAATATGTTAGGCTTGGATAATGCTGCTACACCACTTGGTTTAAAAGCAATGAATCATCTTCAAGATTTAAATAAAGAGAAAGAAACCGCCACCAATTCCATGATTATGTTTTTGGTGTTGAATACTTCGGGGCTTACGATAATTCCATTTTCTATTATGAGTTTCCGTGCTCAACATTTTGCGGCCAATGCCGAACATTATGGAAATAATCCCGATTTGATGAATCCCGCTGATGTTTTTTTACCGATTCTTATTGCTACTTTCATTTCATCTCTTGCTGGATTAACGATTGTTTCATTGTATCAAAAAATAAATTTATTCAAACCTGTTATACTTGCTTATATAGGTGTGATGACAACTTTGGTTGCTTCTCTCGCCTGGTATGTGAGTTCATTGGATTCTGAAACGGCTTCTAAATTTTCATTGTTTATTTCATCGGTTATTATTCTATTCTTTATCGTTTGGTTTATTTCGCTCGCCTTAAAAAACAAAGTGCATGTTTATGATACTTTTATAGAAGGCGCCAAAGAAGGATTCCAAACGGCCATAAAAATAATTCCATTTTTAGTAGCTATGTTAGTTGGTATTTCTGTTTTTCGTGAATCAGGAGCCATGCAATATTTAGTGGATGGAATTGCTTGGATCATTGCTTTATTTGTGGATGCGCCTGATGTTGCAGGAGCATTACCAACTGCGATAATGCGTCCGTTTAGTGGAGGTGGGGCGCGAGCATTAATGATAGATAGCTGGGGCGTGGATGCCGCCAATACCATGACAGGAAGAATGACTACCATTATTCAAGGTTGTACAGAAACTACTTTTTATACTCTTGCAGTTTATTATGGTGCCATTGGAATAAAAAAGACTCGCTATACCATTACCTGTGGTTTATTTGCAGATTTAGTTGGAATAATTGCTGCCATTATTTTATGTTATGTGTTTTTTGCTTGATTTTAACTTGTTTCTAACTTTAATTCATTATTTTCCACTCTAAGTACATTGCTTTTTGCATCTTTGCAAACGATGAAAATCCTTTTCCTTCCTAAGTGGTATCCTCATGTTGATGATATTCAACATGGGATTTTTATTAAAAATCAAGCCTTAGCATTGTCAAAACTTGCTCAAGTAGGTGTATTATTTGTAGTCACTTCCGGATTAGTAAAAGAAGATAAAATTGAAATTATTCGAGAAGGAAATTATTTTTCATTGACTTATTATTTTCCTAAAAAATCAAACCGACTTTTTTCGTTGTTTAGTTATTACAAAGCGTTTTCAAAAGCTCAAGCTAAATTCGAAACTGAATGGGGAAAGCCAGAGGTAATCATTCTGTATATTTTAGGAAGAAATTATAAAATGTATAAAAAACACTACTCTGGAATTCCTTTTATTGTGAGCGAACAGTGGTCGGGTTATCTCAACGGTGGAATAGAAAGATATATTTTTCTTAAAAGAAGAAATACAATTACTGCATTGAAAAATGCTGATCAAATAATTGCTGTATCTGATAAATTATCGATAGCTCTTCAAAAATATTCTCAGAGAGAAAAAATTGAAGTGATTTCCAATATTGTTTTTACATCAGGAATTACCGAAAATATTATAAAGAATGAAATCCAAGTTTTAACAGTGGCAGACCTGGATGATAAAATAAAAAATATCTCAGGAATGATTCAGGCATTATCACAAATTAAATTAAATCACAAAGTACATTTTACCATTATTGGAGAAGGCGAAGATGAAGTATCCTTGAAAAAACTCGCACTTTCTAAAGCTTCACCTAATTTTTCGGTGGAATTCAAAAAGAGAATGCCACACAATGAATTATTGAAACAGTATGCTAATTGTAATTTCTATTTATTGAATAGTGAAGTGGAAACTTTTTGTGTATCGGCAGCCGAAGCTGTGGCCTCTGGTCGGTCGGTTGTTGCAACAAGATGTGGTGGTCCAGAAAAATTCTTGAATGAAAAAAATAGTATTCTAACAGAATTAAGACAACCTGGAATGTTAGTTTACTCTATTTCAAAAATGATTGAAAAGTTGGAAAAAGGAGAGTTTCCCCCTGATGAAATTGCAAAAACTATTGAAAAGGAATATGGAGCGGATAATATCGCCAAAAGATACCTTAAGGTATTGGAAGCCACGATTAATAAAAAGAATGGCTGAATTAAGAATATTGACTTAAATTTGTAATATTAAAAACTGAAATCAAAAATTATGAATATGCGAAACTGGATTATATTATCAATGCTTACATTTTCATTGGTTGCTTGTCAACAAGAAAAAAAAGCAGAAGGCGCTTCCGAAGCCGAAAATCCTGAAATGGCGAAATTGCAGGAAGAGAACGATAAATTAAAAAACGATTTGGCCACTCGTGATGAGTCTATGAATGAATCTATTCGTTTGTTTAATGAAATTGAAGATAATTTATCTGCCATTCGTCAAAAGGAAAAGGTGATAAATATGAGTCGTAATAACGATCCTGAATTTCAACAAGACCAAAAAGAAAGAATCATTGAAGAAATTCAATTAATCAATTCTCTATTGGAGGAAAATAAAAATAAAGTGAATTTACTTCGTTCTAAACTTTCAAAAGCAGACATCAAAGTAGGGGAGATGGATAAAATGATTGAAGCCTTAGTGAAAAAAGTAGAAGAGCAAGAAACTTTAATTGTTGAATTACGTGATGATTTAGCCAAATACGATATCGCCATGGCAGAGTTAACAGCTACTTTAAATGAAACAATGGCTGTAGTGGAAGAGAAAGATGCAGAATTGAATAAAGCTTGGTTTGTATTTGGAACAACTAAAGAATTAAAAGAACAAGGCGTAGTGACCAAAGAAGGTGGATTTATTGGTCTTGGTAAAATCGTAAAAATGCGTGAAGATTTCAATCAAGAATATTTCACTCAAATTGATATTAGTAAAACAAAAGAAATTCCATTGGGCGCTAAGAAAGTTCAAGTTTTAACTACACATCCTAAGGATTCTTATAAGATTGTGAATACTTCAGATGGTAAAGTAGAGAAAATTCAGATTCTTAATGCTGAAAAATTCTGGTCTGTATCGAAGTATTTATGCATGATTGTTGAGTAAAAATGAAGTGTTTTACATTTTCTATTCACAATTCATAGTGAATAGAAAATTAAAATATTAACATCAAAAAACAAGGTCAAATTCAAAACCTTTTTATTTTTGATATAGTTAAAATCACTTTACATCACAAAAAAAAATAACCGTTTATGAAACAAACCACACTCGAATATTACAAGTTCATTCTGGAAAGGGTTAGTTTTGATGCTATTTTATTCGAAAAAGAATTTAAAAAAGCAATCTCCAATTTGCCCGAAAGTGATGCGAATGAATTAAAAGCTTGGGTAAAAAATAATTATGCGAAGTATTATGCTTTGATTGTTTTTTGAAAAAGGAAAAAAAAGTAGATTAACTTCTATTGCAATTCATAACATCCAATATCTGGATTTCCATCTCTAGGCTTATTTTCTAAATCATTAAAAATTCCACCCACAGTATTACCAGCATCTTTACATGGTGAAGTAGTTGAAATATGATAATTCTGTATCGAAGCATCCATAAAAAACGGATCTTGATTAATCAAATTATTAGTGAATTCTGGTCCCGAAACATTTTGATCAGTTTTGATAGCACAATTCGCAAAATGATAATTCAAGGTGCTTCCAGTCAAAAAATCTAAAGTCAATTCATTATCCTGATCTCCATAAATAATACAATTATCAACGGATAAATTCAGTGGTCTTACGATATTATTTCCAGGAGTAAATTCATACCAGTTAGTGACCAACATCACTGTAGAAGTTCGATCTCCGAACAACCAATAATTTCCAAAAGTGCAATGATTAAATACATAATCTCCACCAACTGAAATGGCAACAGTATATTGTCCGATATTATCTACCAAACAATTCGTAGCATTTATTTTTGCGCCTGCATTTCCATAAATCCCCAATGAAGTCATGTTTTCAATAATGGAATTGGTAATGGTTAATCCCATTCCAGAAGTTCCTACTGTATCGCAACGCAATCCAAATGTGCCGTTTTTAATAATCGCGTTATCTATTAAGCAATTTCCAGCCGCCAACATCCAAATTCCCACCCATTGCCCTGGAAGTTTATCATAATCATATTCTAATCGGTCGCCCTGAAAAACTACTTTATTTGATTCCGTTCCTGTAACATTTAATTCTCCATCGGTATAAACTAATAAACCAGAATTAGTATGAAAGTGAACTTGCGTTCCAGGCAAAATATTTAAATTACAAAGCGAATCTACCACAGCCCATCCATATACCACATGCGGTTTATCATTCATCCAAACTTCATTGCAAGGAAGAACAAAAAATGACGATCCCGAATTATTGGGTGGAGCATGAAAATAGGCATCTTGTCCCCAAGCAACCAAATCTACATCTTGGATATTTCCATTGGTTTCAAAAACGATAGAATCGGTTATAATTAATGGATTATTTACATTATTAGGATCCACAGTTACCTCGGTAAAAACATATAAACTGTCACCGGCTTCAATAGTAATATTTGAAAATTCATAACCAGGAATCCCGTCTAGATTCATTCTAAAATAAGAGTTGGTTCCACCAGCAATATATATTCTAGAAATATTGATTTTTTGATTCTCTCGATTGTAAATTTTGAAATTACGAGTAGAAGAACCTACAGTGGTGAAAACAGTATCAAATAGAATGGTATCATTGGAAAAAGCTAATCGCGCATTCGAATCGGTAATAATTTCGTCTTTTTTACAGCTATTTAGTCCAGTAAAAACGAGTAAAATAAGAGTGAAAACTATCTCATGAGCGAAGCGAGTAAACCCGGATGTTTTTAAAATATTCATTGGTATTGTAATAACTCCAGATTTAGTTTTTTAGTATTTAATAAAATTAAGCCATATTGGTAAAAACCTGTTGGATATCGTCATCCTCCTCAAATTTCTCTATGACTTTCTCAATAGATTCACGTTGTTCGGGTGTCACTTCTTTGAATGAAATTGGATTACGGATTTTCTCCGCATTAATCAATTCTAAACCTTTAGCCTCAATGGCTTTTTGCATTGCACCAAAATCGGCAAATGCACAAACAATCAATACTTCTTCTTCATCTGCTTCAATTTCTTCTAGACCGGCATCAATCAATTCTAATTCTAATTCTTCGATATTTATTCCCGTATTTTTTACAGTGAAATTTGCCTTTCTTTCGAATACAAAATCCAAAGAACCTTGTGTTCCTAATGTTCCGCCATATTTATTAAAAATAGATCTTACATTGGCAACTGTTCTTGTTGGATTATCAGTAGCCGTTTCAATCAAAATTGCCACACCAAAATTCCCGTAACCTTCATACACTACTTCTTCGAAATTGGAAGCATCCTTCTCAGTGGCTTTTTTAATGGCCGATTCCACATTTACTTTGGGCATATTGGCTGCCTTTGCATTTTGGATTACTGCTCTTAATCTACTGTTTGAGTTAGGATCTGGTCCACCTGCTTTAACCGACATGGCAATTTCTTTACCTATTTTGGTAAACATTTTTGACATGGCAGACCATCTTTTCATTTTTCTGCCTTTACGAAATTCAAACGCTCTTCCCATTTTGTTATAATTATGATTGCAAAAATAACAATATTGACAATATACAAATTGATATACCTTTGTAATCTGTGAAATTAGCTGATAACACTCTTAAAACCGCTCGAGAATTTTTCAATTCAGAATTACAGCTCATTTGGGGTGATGAAGTGAATTCGCTTTTTTTTATCTGGTGGAATGAAAAAAGAGGTTGGTCACGCTCTGAAATTCAATTAAATGCCAATGAAAGATTGAGTGAATCAGAATTATTAGATTTTCTTAGAGCCATAAAAAGATTAAAAAACCATGAACCCATTCAATATATTTTGGGGTCTGTTCCTTTTGGAGATTGTACCATTTTGGTCGATTCAAATGTGTTGATTCCTCGTCCAGAAACAGAAGAAATGGTTTATCATTCCCTCAAATTATTGAAAAATATCCATTTTCCAGTGATTTTAGATTTATGCACAGGATCGGGCTGTATTGCTTTAGCGATTAAAAAAAACTATCCCGAATCTACTGTTTTAGCAGTAGATTTTTCTTCTGAAGCTATTCAATTAGCTAAAAAAAGTGCGTCCTTAAACAAATTAGAGGTTGATTTCATTTTGGAAGATGTTCGTAAGGCAACCACATTAAATTATCCGCTTTTAGATATAATTATCTCAAATCCTCCTTATGTTTTGGAAATTGAGAAATTTTCAATGAGTGAAAATGTATTGAATTTCGAACCTCATTTAGCTTTATTTGTGGAAAATGAAGACCCTTTGTTTTATTATAGAAAAATGATAGAAAATTATACGCGATTTCTTAAAAATGATGGAATATTGGTTTTAGAAATCAATGAGAATTTAGCAAAAGAAACCATAAGTGTATTAGAAGAATCAGGTAAATTTACCCTCATTGAAGTCATAAATGACCTACAAGGAAAAGAAAGAATGGTTCAATGCGTTAAAAAAAGTAAAAGTTAAGCCAATAACTCCCGAATATTCTTAAAATAACTTAGTTTTGTCAACGCAAAAAAAATAAAAATGATTAACATTATTAAATCGTCTATGAAATGGTCATCTGCTTTAGCAGTCGTGGCTGGTTTTACATTGGTATTCTCATCTTGTAGTGATGAAGAAAGTGCTGGAGCAAATATTTCTCCAAAAGAAGCCGTAATTAATTATGCTTCAAATGAAGGTTGCCAAATGGTGATGAGTATTAATTTGGGTGATTTAGTAGATAAATCAGGCTTAAAAAGTGATTTATTACCAGCAGAAATGAAAATGATGGCTGATGGATATATCAGTCAGTTTTTAGATAGTAAAGAAAATGGTTTAGATATTAATAAACCAGCATTTATTATTGGCGACCTAGAAGGAATGGGTCAAAATTCAGACATGCCCAAGTTTATTGGAATTGTTTTATCAATAGATAATGCAAAAACTTTTGCTGCATTTATAGAAGGACAAACCAGAATGCAGCCTGAAACTGGAGATAATTATAGTTTTGTTTCTATGGGTAAAAATGGAATATTAGCTTGGAATAGTGGTATGGCTGCCTTTTTAATGGGTAAAGATTTTACTGGAAGTAAATCTTCAAGTGCTTTAGAAAGCGCGATGAAATCTATGTCGGAAAAAGGAAAAGGAAATACTACCGCATTAGAGAAATTCACTGATAAAAAAGCGGACATGGGCTTCTTTATGGATTTTGAAAATTATATGAAAGTAATGCCGATGGGTGATGACGAAATGAGTAAGGCAATGATGGAAAATAAGTTCATGAAAGACATGATGAAAGACGCTACCATGGCTGGATTTTTGAATTTCGAAAACGGTAAAATCACTTTGGATTATAACATGTCGGGAAGTAAAGAAATGAAGAAATTTATTTCTAATGCCTATAAAAAAGGAAATCCAGATTTCGCGAATTATTTAGGTGGAGATGATTTAATTGGTTTCGGAACTATGAGCTTAAATATTGATGCAATTTTGACTTATTATGAAAAATCGGGAGTTTTTGATATGCCGCAAATAGCCGATGGATTAGCTCTAATTAAAACTACAACTGGATTAACTATTCGTGATATCGCTAATAAATTTTCAGGTGATTTCTCTATTGGTTTTGTAGGTATTGAAGAAGATGAAGAAAAAGAAACAGCAGAAACAACAGATGAATATGCAGGATACTATGAAGATAGTAAAAGCACTAAGCCAGTTATCACTTTCGCAATTGGAATTAGAGATTCATTGATGTCAAAAGTTTTTGATACCATTCCTGGTTTAACTAAAAAAGGAAACTATTATGCTTTTGAAGAAATGGGCGGAATGTCGTTGAAAAATGGTGTCCTTTTCATCACCTCTAATCAAGTTTTATTGGAAGATTTTGCATTGGATGGTCGTTTGAATACTTATTCTAAAAACAATGCTCAAAAATCTATATCCGATAATTCTGTTTATGGTTATTTCAATTTTGACGCACTATCAAAAGCATTGATGGAAGTTAATCCTGAAGTGGCAGAAGCAATGGCTTCCATGGACTACGCCGAATTCAAAGCAACTAAAGATGCTAGCTTTAGTGGTGTATTTCATATGAAAGACAAAAGCAATAATGCACTTAAATTATTAGGGAAGATGATTATAGATTCGGCTACTAAATCTGGCGGGATGTTCTAAAAAAATAGAAAGAAATAAATGGAAAGCCTCGTTGTATGACGAGGCTTTTTTTTAGTCGTTATTTTTCTTGGTTGCCACTTGTTATTTATAAATGAACAAAGGATAAGATAGAAGCCTTAGTTCATTTAAATAAGTTCAATTTCAGTAACGCCTAATTTACCACCTAAATTATCAATTAAAATTAAAGTTGATACGATTGAGATTTCTTAAATTATAGGCCATAAAAAAACCTGACCAATTGATCAGGTTTTTTAAATATTTAAAAAGGAATTACTTTTTTCTTTCAGTCTTAGCTTTTTGTTTTGCTTTAATCTCGTTGAATTGAGTAATTTGTTCCGCATTTAAAACAGCCATTACTTTTTCGTCATAACTTGAATCAAGGATAATTTTTTTAGCCTCATAAGTTTCCTTATCAGCAGCTAAAACATCTAATTCAGCAAAATAATTTACAGCAAGAGATTTTATTGATCCCGTTTGTTCTGGAGTAAGTTTTAATGCTTTCGTAAACTTTGCAGTCATTTCTGATGGTCTGTCAACTTTTGCATCTGCTGTTTGAGCAAAAGAAGTGTTAGCTGCAGCCATTAAAGCAACACAAGAAATTAATTGAAGGAAACGTTTCATAGCGATGATTTTTTAATTTGAAATCTAAAATACAAAAATTTTGCCAGGTTTAGAAAATTCAGATAAGAATCTTTTTAACGAAGGTTAAGTTTATTAAGTTTAATTGCCTAAACCTGATTTGTCTAACAAATCGGGTCTGCGACTTTTAGTTCGTTCAATTGCCTGATCAAACCTCCATTTTTCAATATCAGCGTGATTACCCTTCATTAAAACTTCAGGAACTTTTAATCCTTTAAAATCTTCAGGACGAGTAAAAACAGGTGGCGCCAATAAGTGATCCTGAAAAGAATCAGTTAGGGCAGAGGTTTCATCTCCAATCACTCCTGGTAATAATCTTATTATAGCATCCACCAAAACAGCCGCAGCCAATTCTCCACCTGTCAAAACATAATCTCCAATAGAAATTTCTTTGGTTATATAAATTTGACGAATTCGGTCATCTATTCCTTTGTAATGTCCGCAAAGAAGCAGTAGATTTTTATTCAACGAAAGTTGATTAACCCTTCCTTGATTTAACGTTTCGCCATCAGGCGTGAGATAAATAATTTCATCATAATTTCGTTCGGATTTCAGTTGCTCAATAGCTTTTGAAATAGGTCCTGCTAATAGCACCATTCCTGCACCGCCACCATAAGGATAATCATCCACCGTTCGATGAGAATCTTCGGTGAAATCTCTAATAGAATGAACATGAATTTCTACATGCCCCTTTTCTTTCGCTCTTTTAACAATAGAATCGCCAAAAGGACTTTCTAAAAGTGATGGAAGTACCGTTAAAATATCAATTCTCATAGCGCAAATTTAATTATTCTACACGTTTTTTGGCTTTTAAAAACAAATCGTTGATAAAATGCGCTTAAAAATTTCGTATCAATCACATTTGCTCTTACATTCGTAAAAAATTAAAACCAAAATATTATGGGAAGAGGAGATATGAAGACTAAAAAAGGAAAGCGTACAGCCGGTTCATACGGAAATACACGTCCTCGTAAAAAAACTAAATCTACATCAGCTGAGCCAAAAGCAGCAAAAGCACCGAAAGTTGCCAAAGCAAAAGCTCCAGCAAAAAAAGCTGCCAAAAAGAAAGAAGATTAATACAGAAAATCCCGCAGAAAAAGCGGGATTTTTTATTTATTCCAAATTTGCCAAGAAGCTTCTGCTTGTTGATGCAACATCGATAATCCATTAGAAATCATCGCGCCTTTTTCTTTCCCCTTCTGAAGGAAGACAGTCATCTCTGGGTTATAAATCAAATCAAAAAGTAAATGGTCATTTGAAATTGATTCATAATTGATTTCCGGAAATTTTTCCACTTTTGGCCACATTCCCAATGGAGTTGTATTGATAATTAAATGATGAAAACGAATATGATTTTCATTTAACTGAGCATACGAAATTTCGTTTTCTTTCTTGGGATTTCTAGTTACAATCAAAAATCCAATTCCCAATGATTTTAATACAAATTGAACTGCTTTGGACGAGCCACCATTTCCCAAAATCAATGCTCGGTTATGAATGGGCCTTAGTTGTGGTTTTAAAGCCATAGTTAAACCAATGATATCCGTATTATAACCGATTAATTTAATTTTATTTTCACGAATAATTTTGATAGTATTTACAGATTGAATTGTTTTTGCATTTTTGTCCAATTCATCTAAATGATCTAGGATTGAAATTTTATAAGGAATGGTAACATTTAATCCTATTAAATCAGGATTAGTTTCAATTATATTTTTTAATTCGCCTATACTTTTTATTGGGAAATTCTCATATCTACAATTAGAAAGATTATTGTTTTTAAATTTCTCCGTAAAGTAACCTTTGGAAAAGGAGTGTTCTAATGGGAATCCAATTAATCCGTATAATTTTTGCATTTTATCTTTCATAAAGTTTCCAGTTTTTTGCGCCTAAGTAATAAAAATACATTCCCGCAGCCATACCTAAATGAGAAACATCGTTATGATTGAACCATTCGTTAATTCCAATTCTTAATCCATGTGAAATAGCAGCTAACGCAGCCATTCCCGTGCCTAAAAATATATATAAACTTCCTTTATCTTTTTTCTTAAAATAGGTAAATAATTCAAAAGAAAAAACGATGATAAACAATCCATAAATGGCATGTATTTCTACAAAAATGAATTTAACAACAATAATGGTAGTAGTCATGAATGTGAGTAGTTCAATAATATTTACCAATGCGAAAAAACTTCCCACTTTTGGCCGAAGAATTGGTTTTGAATGCATAATCGCGGCTCTTTCGAACATGGCAATGGCCACCATACTCACATACCAACCTGGAATTTTCGAATTCATATCGTAGAGATAAAAAAAACCGTGACCTAAAATTCCACCAATGGCAGTGGCTATTCCCATGAAAACAAGAAATAATTTAAAAAACCGATGTGCTGGAGATGAAAATAAAGGCCCTCGTAATTTATAAAC
>CAMBFX010000048.1 GCA_945865695.1 Chryseobacterium gleum
AACAGGGATTAAAAATTTTGAAATTCTTTACAGCGCCCATGAAAAAATAGAATCATTAAAGGGGCAAGGTGTTACACCAGAAATTTGTAGACCTATCACCTTAAATGCAAACAAAATTGAGCCTGAATCATTATTAGGCATTGTCGAAAATCTTACCGAACTAGCTGCTGGTGTTTTACCTGACATTTTTCGATATTGGCAAAAAAACAGTAAACTAATGAAATATAATGATTTTTTAGATTCTTTAGATACTTGTCGAGACAATGATTTTACATTTAATACTTTAGATATTACTGGAAGAGTAAATACGACCAATATTAATCCATCCACTTTCAACGCAATGTATAATAGATTACTTAACGCAAATAAATATTTTGAACAAGCAAATGGAACAGAATTAGATGCAAATGATATCCTCCAAGAAGGAAAAATGACTGTAATAAATGTTGCCTCTAGTATTGATTTTGGTTCTATTGTTTTGAGATATCTCCTGAATAAAATTATTGATGAAAAAGAAAAAAATAATATCCCAATACTTATAATAATTGATGAGGTCCACCAATTCTATAAATCATCAGCTTCTAAAAATGCATTGGGTGATTTGGATATAATTTGTAGACAAGGAAGAAGTAAAAAAATAGGTGTTATTTTTTCATCACAAAATATTAACGATATTCCTTCAGGACTGACTTCTGTTATAAACTCAAAATTCATGTTTAAAACAGACGAAATCAATAAAAAAGTAAATGGTATTTCCTCGGATGATATTCAATCTATGAAATCCGGATATTGTATAAGTAATATTCATGGTTTACCCCAATTAAAAGTTGCTAAATTTCCTTTATCTAAATCTGGTGTATTATGAACTTAGAACAAAAAACAGAATTATCAAATAAAGTTGCTAGTGATTTCAGTTCTAAAGAATTGAAATATCAAAATGAAATACTCCAATTATTCATTGCAGAATTTGAAATAGAAAATGAATTCGAATTGGAAATTCTTAATAAAATTTTTACTCAGGATATTAGTATGGAGTATTTTATTGACTCAATTAAAAAATCAAAATGAAAATAGATTATCATTTAGAGATTATTAAGCAAAAAAGGACTTTTGTTCCAAATCAAGAACTAATCAAGGAAATTTCAAATTCAAATAGAAAAATATTTGAAATAACGGGTTCTAATGGAACAGGTAAAACATTTTTATTAAATTTAATTGCATATGCTTTTTACTCTGAGAAACTTGACAATCATCATATTTTAGCGTCCTTGAGGGAATCCTTGAATAGATTTAGTGATGAAGAGTATTATGACTTAACCTATAATATCGAATTTAATTTACCCAATAATAAAACTTTAGTTTTAAAAAAAGAAAAAAATCGTGACCGGTTAGTTCAATTTAAAGATGAACCGCCAATGCATTTTAATAATTTTAGCAAGAAATTCACAGTCTTGTATGACATACCGACTGACCCAACTAAAAGATTAGACGCTGTGATAAAAGATTTAGGTATTTGGAATTCATCCTTGTCTAATAAAATTAATAAATATTGGGAACATCTAAGAAATGTCAAAAAGGATTTCAATAATGTTAAGGACCAAAATAAAATCGATGATTATAACTTAAAGATTAGTAAAATAAAGGATCAAATAGATATTTTGAAAACAGATAAGCTAGAATTAGAAAATAATCTTCAATATTTAATTTCGTACGAAAATCTACAAAACCTTTCAAGAAATATTCGATTTTTTGATGAAAAAAGCACTATTTTAGAAAGCAAAAAACAAGGGATAAAAAAAATTAAGAAACCTATAAAAATTGAAAAAAAAGATGAATCAAAACTTAAAAATTTAAATGATCAACTAGAAAACCTGAAATCAGAATTCGATAAAATTATTTTAGAATTAATTACAATAATATCTAGTAATATTGAAATTAATACTTTGAAAGAAGAAGATATGGAGTTTAGTAAATCAATTCTTGCAATTTCAAATTTTAATTTCATAAAATCAGTTGAAAATACTTCAATTAGTGAAATTTATTCAAAATTGGATTACGTATTATTGAAAATAAGCAATGTAGTAAGCTCTGCTGAAACAAGTAAAAATCATAAAATATTTTATTTTCTGGAGGATTTAATTAAACAAATTGATGGGCTAATAGAAATTGATGCTGATGCTGTAATAAAGGAAATAACAAATGTTGGCTCGGACTATTTAAAGAATGAAATTAGAAAAAGAATTGATTTGATAAATATTATAGATTACAAAGCGGTTAAAAAGTTTATAGTAGAGAATAATATCTCAAAAATTAAGGCTATTGGAAATAAAGCGGTTGAAATAAATCAAAAAATTGATGCTGAATCTAAAAGAAAAGATTTGGATTCTGAAGGATTGAAATATTTTAAGTTAAAGAAGGAAATAGAAGAATTAGATTCAGATATTAGTAAAACCAACGATCAAATAATCATTCTAAAAGACAAGTGTTCACAAGCACTTAAAATTACAAAAGATCGAATTTCCAATTCGGCAGAAATTAGTATTTGTTTATATAGTTTAGAAACTAAAATCCACTCATTTATTTCTGCAGAAAACGTAAAAAAGCAAATTATTGATATCAAAATTCAAATTGATCTATTATCAAAACAAATAAATGAAAATGAAAAGGAGTTAAATACCTATAAAACAATATTTACTATTGAAGATAACAAAAGCGAAAGTATATTTACTGAATCAGAAAAGGTAAACATTTTAAATTTCGAGAAGCATTTAAGTAAGATTGTAAACAATTTGGTTGCGTTCAATTCAATAATTGATAAAATAAATCAAAGTGAAATCAGAAATTACTCAAATCAAGAGGATAAAAATTTTATAAAAATTGCTGGTAAAATAATTGCTCATTCAATGGACAATAAAATACTAGGTACAAACGGTAACTATATACGTTTAGATTATTATGATATTATATTGAAGGAATTTCATTGTGAAAACGATGAAATAATTAGAAAAGATGATATTTCCACAGGATTAGCAAGTGGAAATTATTTAAAGCAAAGAATAGAAAATATCGAAGGAGACTATGTAATTATATTATTGGATGAAATTGGAAATATGGATTCTGACATTCAAAATGAAGTTATAAAATCTATTAAAAAAATTGAATCACAAAATAGGTTACTAGTAGCTCTCTTGACTAGACCAAATGCTAAAGGATTAAAAATTAACACGTATTAAAATGATAACCATTCTTTCTAGACTATATACTTCATTAGAACAAACGTTTGAAAGTAAATTGAATCGAAAGGAGAAAAGATATTTTGAAAACAAAACTATTGATGTTTTGAGTACTTTTCTTACTTTAAACAAAACTGAGATTGCTTTTAGAGAAATTATTGAAAGTAGTGGAATACCTAAAGAAATTTTAGTTTATGAATTTGAAAAGGAAAAATTGGATTTGTGTTTAAGCAACGAATATGTAAAATTTGGCAGTGGAATAAATGATGGTAAAATATTCATAGTTTCTAACGGTTTGTATTACTATTATTGTGCCAATAACCTAAATGTAAATAGCGTATTTGTCGAATATGATAATTTTAGACTTCCTCAAAAAATATTAAAATTAAAAAGTCAAGAAAAAATACTTTGTATATTTTTGATTTTAGTTGGAGCAGATAATGAAAATTCTAAATTTGATTCTTCAGTTTTAGGTAATGAAATCCTAGATAAATATTTTAGTTTTTTTCAAAAAATTGAATCAGAACTTGAAAATTTCAATATAAAAATTGGCCCAAAAATAAAATGGGGGCAGGGGAAGGATAGAAATTTTAGATTATTTATTACAAATAATGTTTTACTTCCCCATACTAATATTTACAAACAAAATAATGCAAAATATTATCTTGATTTATCAAAAAAAAGAAATATAAAAATTATAATTGATTTAATATTAGATGAGTATAAGGATGATCAAAAAATAATGATTAAGGAAGTTTTTTTTAATTGTTTATACCAATTATCTGGTTTAATGCCTATAAGCATTGGCATAATACCTCCAGACTTAAATAATTTTTTACAGATTGAATTGAGGGGTTAAAATCCTCTTTCTTCGTTCATGCTATTAGTTAAACCTAATTTTTCTATTTCTTGATATAAATTGGTAGATTTTAATATTTCCCTTGCATATAGTTCTGCAACTTGAATTATTCTTGGTTGGTAATTATTAGTATCACCATTTGCTAAATATTGATAATAAATTAATGTAAAAATATTTGATGGATAATATCCTTCTAGAAATGAATCTAGTGGAAATTCAATTCTTACGGGAGATCTATTATTAAATATTTTAAAAAAACACATGGCTTTCCCCCTTCCATCAGGTGATTTGTAAGCAAAAACTGGTGACACTTCGCCTTGTTTTAAAATAGAAAATGCCCAATGTAAATCGGAATTGTAACCTTTAGCAAAATTAAAACGCTCTGTAATTATTGTGCTTTCACTATTTTTAACAAAAAAAATCGGTTTACAATTGATTTTAATTAGTTGATTTACGAGTTCAAAATTACCACTTGTTGATTCGCCAGAAAATAAAGGGCCATCTATAAAGATTAAGGTATTTTCAGGAGCAACTTGAGTTAAAAAATATTTTCTTTCACTAATATATTCATTATTTATCTTTTTTGATATTTCTTGTGTTATAAAAATATCAGCAAATTCATTAGAATTTTCACATATAATATTTGATTTAGTATAAAACTTAAGAGTCACAAATGCTGCTGGAATATATTCTATTTCATTTTGAATGATAGAACAATGCACAGTGCATCGAACTTTCCCTTCCAATGAATTTAGTTCTAATATTGATTCGTCATAAGAAGCTAAAAAAGGATCCTGTTTAAATTCTTTTAAAGATTCTGAATCTATTTTTATGTTATTTTTAAAGTTTGGCAATATATATATATCTGATTTATCTGTATGTGTTTCCAAATCAGTTAAAGCTTTAATAACACTAGCTTTATTAGATACAAAATTATTTATTTGCTTAATGCTTTCAATTGTCAATTTATAATTTTCGGAAAAAATTATTTTCCCTTTAAAATTTTCACTCATCTTGGTGGTTGAATATTATTTGATTAATTCACTCTTTTAATAATGTTTTTATAAACGATTTATTAAACCAAAAACTTTGCTTACTTATTTTCGTTTTAATACTTGTATCTAAATCAGAGGAATCTTTTGCATGTGGCCGCATATGAATATATTTTGTGTCGGATTCACCTAATAAATTGTTCTGTTGAATAAAACCTTTTTTGTTATTGGTCTTCTTTTTCCAAACCTTCAAATCATTTTTTACAATTTCTCTTATTTGTTCCCATTCTTTTTGAATTCCTTCCAATTGTTTTTTAGTTGGTAGCCAAATTATAGATTTACCAAAAATAATTTTATCTAAATTTTTTTCATTTCTTTCATTTCGTAACAAAGGGATAAAAAGAAATCCCTGCAAGTAAGTATAAAATTCACTTTCATCAAATCTCTCTTCTTCTATAAGTTCTCCTAATGGTTGATATGGAAATGACATTGATTCCCATGGATATAAATCTTTTGGTCTGCAAGAGGTTATTTTAACAGATAATCCCAATTGAAGAATTTCTTTTATTTCTTTTTTCTTATCATAAAATCCTAATGCAGTTCGCAAAATATTTGCATGTGCATTTTTACTTGATTTTGTGTCAATGGAATGTTGGTTTGCAAATTCATTTATGGAGTGGCCTTCCCATTTATTTAACTGACCAAGAATATAATTTTTTAATTCTTCAAAATTTGAATATTTTACCGTATCAAGAATTTTATCCAAAGAACCTTTGTTATTTAATTCATACCAAATGGTTTTTGTAAAAGATGGCTTTAGACTAAAAGCTCGTTGTCTTGCTTTTTTAGAGAATTTTTGATTGGGTTGGTCAGGCCATTGCGATTCTTCTAATTTACCTGCTCCAGATCGTGAAGCTGCTAGGATTATGTTTTGCGATTCACTTAATAAATGAGCATAACCATCCTCCACATTTTTTTTAGTTCTTTCCCAATCAGATTTTATTAAAGGTTCATCGCTAGATTCAAGATTGAAAAGAACATAATCAATTATTTTAGATTTTATTGGATTTGACTTATCATATTCATAAAACACGAATAGAATTTTATTTAACTTTATTTTTGCATGAGAACTTTTCCATTTTTCATCTATTATTTCTTTATAATTGATAGAACATATTTTAGTTCGCTCTTTTATGGAAAGATTATTTTTACTTCCACGTTTTAAGGGCAATACTTTTAATTCAGTTTCTAATAATGGAAAATCAGGACGGCTTTCATTGTTATTAGCTACACCAAATCCTTCTCGTTCTATTATATTTCCAATAGCACCTTTACCACTATCAATAACTTTTCCTTTTAGGAGTTGTTCAACTGTTTGTCCAATTAATTCATCTGCCTTACTAAAAAGTTGCTCAAATGTATAGTATGTGATTTCTATAAAATTTGACACCTTTACTCTTTAATTTTATTTTGAAGTGCAATTCCAATTTTCTCAATTACCCCAACCACCAAAGCATTTCCCATAAAAAAAGCCCTTTTTGTATCTGAAACACTTTCTAATTTGGTATGATCATCAGGAAACATATTCAATCTTTCTAATTCTACAGGAGACAATCTACGATAGCCTTTATTAGTTTCAACTACATGTTTGAATCTGGATGGAGAAGCACCTCCTTCACCAGTGATAATTGTTCTAGATGGTTTGTCGATTGGGTCAGGGAAAATCATTCCGCCTTCACTATAATTGTATTCAAATCCTGCCGCGTTTACTCTTACTGCTTTTTTAGCACCCTTTAAATATTCCCACTTCTTAAAATCTTTTTTGTCGATATAGAAATCAGGTGTAACTTCTCCATTTTGCATTAAATCCCCTAGGACAGTATAGTCACCTTTGTATTTTGGAATAGATTTGAAGGTAGTTACTTTACCTCCTATCATAATTCCAGTATTCTCGAATTTCCCGTCTAGTTTATTTTTATTGAAATTATTTGAAATTTCTACAATATCATTACTCAATTTGAATTCAGTTACATTAGATTTTGCATCAATTGATATAGGAAAAGCTGTAGCAATTGTTCCTTCTTTTTCAATCCAATTTAATGTACTAGAAGATTTGATAGTTTTATAAATCGGTGAATTTTTATGATAAGCAAGAATGAAAGTTCTTCTACGTCTTTGTGGCATTCCGTATTCTGCTGCATTTATAACTCTCCATTCAACAATGTATCCGAGTTCATTAAGACTTTGTAATATAATTGCGAAATCTCTTCCACGTTGTCCAGAAGGGGAAATCAATAATCTATCTACGTTTTCTAGAAAAAGATAATTTGGTTTTTTCTTTTTCGCTTCAAGTATTCGATGAATCGCCCACCATAAAACTCCTTTTTTACCAATGAGTCCTTTTGAATTTTTCAATGAAGTTGCAACTGAATAATCCTGACATGGAAATCCGCCAACCAACATATCATATTCGGGAATTTTTGATAAATCAACATTTGCTATATCTTCATTCGTATGTCCTTTTTTACCAAAACGATTTTCATAAACTAGTGATGCATGTTGCGTTTTAGTTGAGGGTTCCCATTGATTACTCCAAACAACTTCGTAATTCGATTTTAATTTGTCTTCAAATTTTGTAGTAGAAGATTTTCCTTCCCAACCTTCTAATCCAATTCTAAAACCGCCTACACCTGCAAAAAGCTCAATGACTTTTATTTTTTCTTTTTTGCTAACTTTTGATTTCATTTTTAAAAAAGATTTTATTTATTTTTAAATTCTCGGAAGAAATGATTGAAATCCGTTCCAAGAGCTTTAATAATTTTTTCCAAATTGTTTACTGAAATATTTATTCTGCCGTTTTCTACATGATTCATGTAGGTTCTATCGAGTTCGGCTTCCCAGGCAAGTTGTTCTTGCGTTAGTTTTTTTTCGGTGCGAATTTCTTTGATTCTTTGTCCGATTTTTTTTTCTATTGCCATAGCATAAAATTGATGATACGTGACATATAATACATTTGCATATACATCACGTTTGTTTTAAGTTTTAAATAATAGTTTGTGAATGAAAACAGACCTAATTAGGCTGATTTATAAAGGAAAGTATAAAATAACTAAATTTTGTAGTCAGAAGGAATGTGAATTGTTCGTATATGAATTTTTTAGAATGATTTTATTGAATGATTTGTTTTCAATTGAATTTATTTCAATCAATGTATTAAAACACCTAGGCACCCACTAGGTATAAAGACGTAATTTTCATTTAAACCATTTTTTTCTTACTATATATTCGAAATTTTAGATTTATAAATAATATAATTGCATTCGTTTCTTTGATATACGAATGATTTAGAGGTAAGGAAAGTTTCTGATTGTTTAGTTCATCCTATTTCAAATTTTTAAGAAGCTTGAAGTTCAAGATTTTTTTTGAATTTTATTAACTTGTTTTTCTGCATTTTAGCTGTTTATACGGATTTATTTTTGATTTTTTTCCTTAAAATTGTTGTTAGTGTAAAAAATACACTTACATTTGAACCATCATTGATTTAGTTATGTCCAATTCTAAAAATAGCATCGAACAAAAATTAACCGTAAGTATTGATAGTGCTGTAGTGGGTTATAATGAAGGTGAATTATTCTTATTACTTATAAAAAGAGATAAGAGTCCTTTTAAAGGTGATTGGGCATTGCCAGGCGCTTTGTTAAGTTCAAATAGTTTAGCATATAATCAAGCGCTACAAATTTTGAAATCAAAAGCGGGAGTTGAGATGGACTTTCTGGAACAACTTTATACTTTTGATCAATTAGATCGTGACCCACGTAGCAGAACTATTTCTATTTCATATTACGCATTTGTAAACTCCCATCAGTATCAAATCTCCGAATCCAATAAAACGCAAGATTCTAAATGGTTTAAACTGAATAATCTTCCAAAATTAGCTTTTGATCATTCTCAAATTATTCAAATGGCTTTACAAAGAATTCGAAATAAAATAGAGTATCATCCTCTAGGTTTCGAATTGTTAGATCAAGAATTTACTTTAACTGATTTACAAAGATTATACGAGATAATTCTAGATCGTGAACTTGACAAACGTAATTTTAGAAAGAAAATTTTATCTACCGAAATTGTAGCTGGCACTGGTAAAAAGAAAATTGGAGATAGAAATCGTCAACCTGAACTTTATAAATTCAACGAAAAAGTGTACAAAAAAATGCTCAAACAAGGATTCAATTTTAAAATCGTTTAACCTAAAAATATTTTTATGAAAACAATTCCAATTTTATTGAAAGATGGCTACAAAGTAGGTCATATATTTCAGTACCCAGAGGGAACTACATTGGTTTATTCCAATTTAACTCCACGAAAATCAAGAGATGCAGAGTCAGAAGGAATCATTTTTTTCGGTTTGCAATATTTTATTAAAGAGTATTTGCAAAATCAATTCAATGATGAGTTTTTTAAGCAGCCCAAAGAAAAAGTTTTACAACATTACAAAACGAGAATTGATAATTATTTGGGAAAAGATTCTATCACTTATGATCATATTGAACAATTGCACGATGTAGGATATTTACCAATCGAAATTAAGGCATTACCTGAAGGTGCTTATTCTCCAATGAAAGTTCCAGTTTTAACTATTAAAAATACTCTTCCTGAATTTTTCTGGCTAACTAATATGTTGGAGACTATTTTGAGTGCTATTCTTTGGAAACCTTCAACTTCTGCAACAACTGCATTTCGTTATTATCAGCAATTCGCAGATTTTGCCAATGAAACTGTAGGTAAAGATGATTCTTTTATTTCATGGCAAGGACATGATTTCTCATTTAGAGGAATGTCGGGTGTTGAAGATGCTGTGATAAGTGGAGCGGGCCATTTATTATCTTTCACTGGTACGGATACGATTCCTGCAATTGATTTCTTAGAAAAATATTATTGCGCAGATGCAACGAAAGAATTAATTGGAGGTTCTGTGCCTGCTACCGAACATAGCGTAATGTGTATGGGAACCGAAACTGATGAGATAGGAACTTTTAAAAGATTAATCAATGAAATTTATCCTTCCGGTATTGTATCGATCGTTTCTGATACCTGGGATTTCTGGCAAGTAATAACTGTTTTTCTACCAACATTGAAAAATGATATTTTAAAAAGAAATGGCAAAGTTGTTATTCGTCCTGATTCAGGTGACCCAATAAAAATAATTTGTGGAGACCCAGAAGCAAATATCGGAACACCAGAATATAAAGGAGCAATTGAATGTATGTGGGAAATATTTGGAGGAACCATTACCGAAAAAGGATATAAATTACTCGATTCTCACATTGGTTTAATCTATGGCGATAGTATTACTCCGGGACGCCAAAAAGCTATTTTAGAAATATTAAAAGCAAAAGGATTCGCAAGTTATAATGTGGTTTTAGGAATTGGATCTTACACTTATGAATATGTTACTCGCGATACTTTTGGATTTGCAGTTAAAGCCACTTATGGAGAAGTAAATGGAGTAGGAAGAGCAATATTCAAAAGCCCTAAAACAGATGATGGTACTAAAAAATCTGCGAAAGGATTATTAGCAGTTCATAAAGATGCTGCAGGTACTTTTATATTGAGAGATGATTGTTCTTGGGAAGAAGAAGCAAAAGGGGAATTAAAAACTGTTTTTAAAGATGGTAAATTAATAATCGATCATACTTTGGGCGAAATTAGAGAAAGAATTAAATCACAATTAAAATAAACTTATTATGCAAACCTTAGATTTAATTAATATAGATAGTTCTGATATAAAATATGAACTAATTCAGTTTCCAGATGGACAACCACATATTCGATTGGCTAATGCTTTGTCAATATTAGATGAATGTTGTATTATTTCGAGATACTCAAATCCATCGGATTATTTTAGAATAGCTTTCAGTGTGGATGCATTAAGAAGAAGTGGTTGTATAAATATTCATTTAATTATAACTTACATGATGGGCGCAAGAATGGATCGTGTAATGTTGTCAGGCGAACCATTGAGCATAAAAGTAATTGCGGATGCTTTGAATATTTTAAATTTTAGAAGTATTAAAGTTTTTGATCCACATTCGGATGTTACTTGTGCAGTACTTCATCAAGCGAGCCCTATATCAAATATAGAATTGGTTAGAAAGAGTTTGGAACATTTCAGAGAAAAGTATTCAAATGAAGTGACATTGATAGCGCCTGATGCTGGAGCTGCGAAGAAGACAAATAAGGTTGCGGAAGTTTTAGGTATTTCGAATATTGTTGAATGCTCTAAAAAAAGAAATTTGAAAGATGGAAAATTGAGCGGATTCAAAGTAAACACCGAAACTTTAGAAGGAATTACATGTTTTATTACTGATGATATTTGCGATGGTGGAGGTACATTTATTGGAATTGCTAAGGAGCTAAAGAATTTGAAAGCTGATAAAGTTGTGTTAGTTGTGAGTCATGGTATTTTCAGTAAAGGTTATAATCTTGAGAATATAGATTACGTTTATACTACTAATTCCTATCGGGAATTAATCGATTTACCATCGAATTATATCTCCTTTAATGTAAAAGAATTTTGTTGCTAAATGAAAGCTTCCATTATTATAAATAGAATTAACAATGCACATTCTTACATGCATGTTTTTGATAATTTGGATAACTGGAGAGAAGAATATAAAAACATGGTGAAGGATATTCATCCTGATATTTGTTCAGAGGCAGGATGTAATGAAGCAATAATTAAATTAAATGAATTCAAAAATCAAATTGAAAATGGTACCACCTTTAGTGATGGAATTGCAACAGGAAGATATTTTATTGATAATTGTTTTTACGAAATTGATTTGAAGTTGCTTGATATTAATAGAGGAAATTATTTAAGATTGGTAAATTTGAAAGATGAATCTTCAAAGCATTTTCAAAAGTATTTACCTTCAAATTTTGATACTCGATATGATTCTAAAACAATTCTTCACTACCCACAAAGAGCAATTCCCTTATCAAATTATCTAAATGTAGAAATAAAGCATGTAAATTGGATACTAAGTAGATTATTAGAATTTGCATGTTGGTTAAATCAAAATAAATTTTGTCATGCAGGAATAAATCCTGATTCCATTTTTTTAGTTCCCGAAAATCATGGGATAATTTGCACATCATTTTTTCATATGAAAATGTTAGACGAGCGACTAACTTCGATTACAGGAAAGTATTTAAATTTTTATCCCTCATCGGTTACAAAAGATAAAATTGCAAATTCAAGCATAGATATTACACTGTGCAAGAAAACAGCAATTTACTTATTGGGTGATCACTCAGGCAATGGCGCTAAATTAAGAGGAACCATTAATGAAGAATACCTTGATTTCCTTCAACGAGTAGAGTATGATCCATTAGAATGTTATACAACCTTTCGAAATTTATTAAACAAATATTTTAATACTAAAGAATTTCACGAACTTAAAATTTAAATTATGGGATCAGCAAAATGGTCGAGCGAAGCCTATTCGCATCTAAAAAGTTCTTACAGCAGTAAGCGCAGAGACGAAATTTTTTCAAAAAAGGAAATGGATTCATTGATGTCTCCAATGAATATTAAGTATAGGGAAGCGCGAGATTCAGATTCGCATCCTAATACAATTCCAATTATAATTGCGTTGGATGTTACAGGAAGTATGGGACATATTCCTGAGTTTTTAATTAAAGAGAAACTTGGAACTTTAATTGAAACATTATTAAAACATGGAGTAAATGATCCTGCAATATTATTCTGCGCTATTGGTGACCACCGATTTGATTCAGCCCCCTTACAGATCGGGCAGTTTGAATCGGGAGCCCTTGAATTGAATCGATGGCTTTCATCTACTTGGCTGGAAGCAGGTGGAGGTGATGCTCCTGAATCATATGGATTAGCTCATATTTTTGCAAGTAAGTATACCAGTTTAGATTCTTTTGAGAAAAGAAAACAAAAAGGATTTTTATTTACTGTTGGGGATCAAACGGCTCATAAAAATTATGAAGGAGAATATTTAGCTAATATTTTTGGTTCTTACTATCAAAAAGGAATGAATATTTCATTGGAAGATGCTATTGAAGCAGCGCAAAGTATGTATCATGTTTTTCATTTAAACATTAATGAAATTTCAAATGGAGACGTATTAACTGATTGGCGAAAATATCTTGGTCAAAATGTAATTCGCGTTACAGATTTCAAAAATCTGGCAGAACATATAGCAACAACAGTTTCGGTGGTTCAAGGTGAAGATCTTCATAAGGTAGTAGCAGGATTTGATTCTAAAACTTCCATTGAAGTAAAGGATGCCTTGGTTCATATTTCAAGTGGACTAACCAAAAAATCGGATGGAATAATAAATTTATGATTGTCCTAGGCCTTGGATTTGGAGATGAAGGAAAAGGAGTTACAACTTCTTTCTTGTGTTCACAATTGAATAATCCAATTGTTGTTCGATTTAATGGTGGTCATCAAGCAGGACATACTGTATTCTCAAATGGAGTAAGACATGTTTTTTCAAACTTTGGTTCAGGAACCTTAGATGGCCATCCAACTTTATGGAGTCATTTTTGTACTTTCTCACCTGAATCATTTTTAAAAGAAAGACTAGAATTAAATAATCCTGAATTTTATATTCACGCATTATGCCCTGTTACAACTCCGTACGATATTTTATTTAATCGACAAAATAATAAAACACTTGTTCATGGTTCGTGTGGTGTTGGTTTTGGGGCTACATTGAAAAGACAAGAAGCTGGTTTTAAACTTTTTGTTCAAGACCTTTTTTATGATAAAATTCTGTTTGAAAAACTAAACAATATCGCTAAATTTTATCAACTGGAGAACTTGGATATTAATCCATATTTAGATTCGATTTTAATGGTAAGAAAATTCATTAATCTTGTTTTCGATTATTCGATATTACAAAAATTTAATCCTGTTTTTGAAGGGGCACAAGGAATTTTATTGGACATGGATTTTGGGTTCTTTCCAAACGTTACACCTTCTAATACAACTTCCAAAAACGCATTAGCAATTTACCCATCTCAAGAAATTTATTATGTAAGTCGAACTTATCAAACACGTCACGGCAATGGTTTTATGTCAAATGAACATTTAATACCAGAATTATCTAATTTCGAAAATGAAACAAATGTCTTGAATGAACATCAAGGTAAGTTTCGTAAAAGTATACTTGATTTAGATTTATTAAATTACTCATTACAATGTGATAATCATTTCTCGGATGGATTGAAGAAAAATTTGGTAATTACTTGTGCTGATCAAACTAATGAATTTGTAAAAGTAACAAGGAATGATTCTATTATTTCTTTAAAGATTAATGATATTCCAGATGCTTTAAATAATAAATTTGATAATTTATATATAAGTAAAGGTCCTTCTAAAAACGATTTTATAAAAATTAAATAGTTATGACATCGATTCTTATAACACAGTGTTTGCAAAATGATTTTATTAAACCCGTTGAGATTCATGAGCCATTACCAAATTTACTTCATGTTGGCTTTGATGAATCTAAAAGATTGTTAGGTGAGGTTCCAGAGGAAGGGTTACTTTTTCAGCTAATGAATTGGGCTTATAAAAACGAAACTAGTAATTTTCAAATTATAAATATTCGTGATTGGCATAATCCTAGTGATTTATTTCAAAAGAGGCATTTAGAAATTTTCGGACAACATTGTATTCAGAATACAAAAGGGGCAGAGTTTGTTTTCGAAAAACTGAGAGATAGCAATAAGGAGATTATAATTGATTCGATTGGTTTGAATGATTTTATAGAATCGAATTTAGCACCTATTTTAGATTCTTATAAAGGACAAGAAATTAAAATTGGTTTAATTGGTGTGTGGACTGAAGCTAAAATTACATTTTTGGCATATGAATTGGCGACTCGTTATCCTGAATTTAAAATTGCTATTTGTAGTGCTTTAACTGCAAGCTCCTCTACACACATGCATTTTGTGTCTTTGGAACAATTAAGAAACATTTTAGGAATTAAGATTATTGAATCTGTCAACGAGTTTTCTCTTTTTTTATCTGGTGAACATGCTACAGAAAATTTATATTCAGAGAGAAAAAGTAATTTGACAATATCCTCCGAAGATTTGTTCAATTTAGGCGATGAGGATCATGAAATACTTTTTCATCTTTTTAGAAATTCTAAGTCCATTCAAATTAAATCTTTAGATGGAGGATTTAGTGGAAATTTGGTTTTGAAAACAAAGGCTATTGATAAATTGGGTCATGAAGAGGTTCCTTCGGTAGTAAAAATTGGAGAAAGAAATTCAATTGCTAAGGAACGTGATTCATTTGAAAAAATTAAAAATATATTAGGGAATAGTGCTCCTCAAATAACTGAATATTTTGAAACTGCATCAAGGGCAGGAATTAAGTATAGATATGCCTCCATGTTGGATGAAAAAATAAATACTTTTCAAAAACGTTTCGTTCTTGAAAATGATATAGAAAAGATTAAGTATTTTTTAAATATAGTTTTTTTATCTCAATTAGGTAGATTTTATAAAGCATCTACGAGAGAAAAGACAGATTTATTTTCATATTACGAATTTTCAGATAAGTATTTAAATTCAGTGAAAAAAAACATAGAAACAATTACTGGAAATCTAATCTCAAGTGATGAACTATTAAAATTAGAAGATGATGATTGTTATAATTTAATCAATTTCTATACAAATGATTTGAAGCAACGAAATAGAAATATACTTTATTCGCATTATTTTTCATATATACATGGTGATTTAAATGGGGCAAATATTTTATTGGATGGACATGAAAATGTTTGGTTAATTGATTTTTTTCATACTCATCGTGGCCACATTCTAAAAGATTTAATTAAATTAGAGAATGATATTATTTATATTTTTACATCAATAAATGATAAATCAAGTTACGAAGAGGGCAAGAAATTAATTCACGCTATTACTGATATTGATGATTTGTGGAATTCCGTTTTAGAAGTAAAATTTCAGAATAGTGACATTAATAAGTCTTATCAAGTAATAAAGCATTTACGCGGATTTTATAAAGAGTTAATTCATACAGATAGAGACCCTATTCAATTATTTATTGGATTACTTAGGTATTCAGCACATACGATGTCCTTTGAAGAATGTAATTTGTGGCAAAAGAAATTAGCACTTTATACCTCTTGCCATCTTGCATTTAAATTAAGCAACAGAATTAATGGGGATAATAAATTGAGATTTGATTATATTTCAAAATGTAATAATTCCCTTGCATTAACAATTTTACCTGGTAGAAAAGATCGAGGCCGAAGTATAAAATCTGACGTACAACAAATTAAAGAAGCTGGATTTGATAGTGTCGTTTCTTTATTGTCAAAAGATGAGTATTTTCAATATGGTGTAGAAGAATTATTGGAAGAGTATAAAAATAGTAATATACATTGTTATGATGTAAGTATAATGGACCAATGTATACCTTCTTTTGAAACAATGCATTCTATTTTAAATTTTATAGATTGTGAAATTAAATCGGGTAAAAAAGTCCTGGTTCATTGTGTAGGTGGATTGGGAAGAAGTGGAATAGTTGCTGCTTGTTTTTTAAAGAAATTTGAGAATATAGATTCAGAAAAAGCTATTCAAATTGTTCGTGATTCAAGATCCAAGAGAGCGATTGAATCTAAAATTCAAGAAGATTTTGTTATAGAATTTATATAGGAAGTTAGCTTCTTTTTTTTATTAAAGTCTATTCAAAATAGATAATGCGACTTAATCCTCGGAAATCAATAACGTATTTGTATTTGATATTTAGAATAAATAAAAACTGAGGCAAAAATTTCTCCATATCCTCCCCCTGCCTCACACGTGCTAACTCACTCCCCCTCGGAGAGAGGGACATCACGTCTCCGATATTAAAATTTGTTTTTAATTGATAAAGTTGTTTTCCAAAATGAGCAAAGCAAATTCATCTTCGTTAATCAAAAAAGCATTTGTGTTTATCTGTGACATCTGTGCAATCTGTGTCAAAAAATCACCCCTCTTTAATCTCCTCCGTCCCATCCGCATGCCTCGCAAACCTCGTTTTCTCTCTATCATGCACCTGATCATATTTCGGCCATGGCCATCCGCCAAATTTGGTTTCGTGATAATCTTCAAAAGCCTGTTTGATTTCTTCCTTGGTGTTCATCACAAACGGACCGTATTGCATCACTTGTTCTCCAATAGGTTTTCCTTGCAAAACAAGAATGCTAGCATCAATTTCTCCAGCGGTGAGAGTCAATTCCATTTCAGAAATAACTTCTATCGCA
Organism: Chryseobacterium gleum; assembly: GCA_945865695.1. Taxonomy (GTDB): domain Bacteria; phylum Bacteroidota; class Bacteroidia; order Flavobacteriales_D; family UBA2798; genus CAMBFX01. The sequence continues at coordinate 17,408 of CAMBFX010000048.1, forward strand.
TGATAACCCGCCACTGATTGATCTCCTAAAGTAAGTGTATCTCCCTCGTAAAAATAAAGTGTGCGATTAATTCCTTTGGAAGCGGCAGGAAGATTCCAGGTAGCGCCTGCTTCCATTTTAATATTTAAAATCATCACTTCATTTGTTTCATCAGCCGCCCATGAATCGGGTGGAGGAGTCTGCGCTTTTTTCTCTCCCAATTTTCCGGCAATGATTTCTACAGTGGTTTTCCCGATGGTTGAGCCTGTCGAAACACCGGCATCTGCGCTTGTCGAATCGGTGGTTGAGCCTGTCGAAACCACATTCGGAATGGCATCTTTCCACAACATTTTAAAATGCGGTTCCACCATTTTATTTTTCTTAGGAAGGTTCAACCAAATTTGAAAAAGTTCCATCGGATTTTCTTCTTCTTTTTTCAAAAGCGGAAACATTTCTGAATGTTGAACTCCTTTTCCAGCTGTCATCCATTGCACATCTCCGTTTCCATAACGACCTGCTGCGCCCAATGAATCGGCATGATCCACCAAGCCTTTTCGCACTACAGTGATCGTTTCAAATCCACGGTGAGGATGACCGGGAAATCCGGGAACCGTTTGCCCATGATACATTCTAAAACCATCTTTAATGATGAAATCATCGCCCATGTGTCGGTCTTTGAAATAACTTTCATCGGGTCCCATCACATCGTTTCCCTTCGGAAAAGCATCTTCGTGATGCACACAGAATAAAAATGGATCTTGAGTTTCCCATTGGAAACCGAGTGGTTTAATAGATTTAATAGGATTCATATTTTCATCGTCATTTGATTCATTATTTTTCTTCTCATTGGATAAAACGCTCGGCACTACAAATGCAGAAGCAACTGCCAATGAGAATCGTTTTACAAAACTTCGTCTGGGTAATGATTTACTCATGATGGTTTAGTTTTAGTTACGCAAAGATGCGACAGGAAATGCCTCGGTTTGACTTTAGGAAGAAGAATTTAATGTAGGTTAAGAAGGTGAGTTAAAGAAAGAGAAGATTAACCGCAAAGGCGCAGAGGGCAGCAAAGGTTTGTTCGCAAGCGAACAATATGTAATATTAAATTCGTGTATTTCCTTTGCGGCCCTCAGCGCACTCTGCGGTTAAATTGTATTTTGTATATTCTAAAATCACAAATAGTGATGTTAGAGTTTGAAAATTCTGTTATGATGAGTTTCTCAAAAACTTTGATGAGCTTAAAGGTGTGAAATAGGCACCTTAAAGATTTTGAATATTGATCTCATCACAATATGTGATGAGATTTTCAACTATTTAGTAATTCAAAATTAAATATGAAAATTATTTATTTCCACATTTATTTTGTGATTCCTTTAAAACTTCTTTAAGAAGAACATAGGCTGATTTCATCAAGGTTTTCTTATATCCTTTTTCTTCCTTTTTCACTTTATCAGTAACTTCGGAACAGTAATCAATGTATTCAGTAATTGTTTTATCCAGATTTTTCACATCTCCATCAAAATATAATTTCTTCGTTTTATTTATTTCTAAATAGTAATTATAGTATCCTTCAATGTTACCTCCAGAGAATTTAGCACCAAGCAAACCTTGTTTAGCATAAAATAATCGATATTCTTTAAATGCTTCATTGTTGTCAATTAATAGAGCAATGTGCGTTTTATTGGGTAGTCGATAAAAATCTCCTCGATCTGCTATACTCATAAATTGAATGGAATCTTCTTTTATTGTAGTGATTAATGGCTTTCCGTCCTTAATTCCCGTTTGTAAATATGCATTGCGATTACCATATTCATTAAAATTCACAATTCCTTTTAATGTATCATTATTGATTAATACTATTACAGCCGATTTTTTTTCATTTGTAACTTCATTAATTGGTACAGTTGGCACGACATCTTGTGTAAATCCAAGGAACGGGACAGTTAAGAATAAAATGGAAAAAAGTTTTTTATTCGCAAAATTAATTGTTTTTAATGTGCGAGTGAATTTTTTATAGTTCATAATTATTATTTTTCTGCAAAAATAAATTCTGCTACGAAAAACAATACTTAGTGATTCAGTTATTTTCTAGGTATAAATACGTAATATTTGTAAAAAACTACAAAATTTAGTCAAGATTAGTGAAGTTCAAGTCTTATGTCTAACGTCTAAAATATCTCCCCGTCTAATTCCATTCCGCCCCATTCGATTATCGTAAATCCTTCACGATTAATCACCGGTATAATTTGCGGTTCAGGAATAAAATCGGTTGTAGCATTTTTCCAAATCATTCCCACTCTATAAATTTGATCGGGTTGTGGTGTAATATTTAATTTGGCATAAGTATCACAACTTTCATTAAATAAAAATTGTACATGGTTTTGTTCATTTGCCATCATCAATGGGTACCAAAATGTGATAAAATCTGCCGATTCTTTTGAATTGAATCCCATTTGATCCAAGTTGTTTTCTAAGAAGGAGAGTAAAGTATCAGAAGCTACTAAATATCCAGTATTATCCTCCCGATTGCTATCGGGATTATTTAATGCATATTCTGGCATTTCAGATTCCCAAAATAAATAATTGTATTCTTTACCATCCATTAAAATATTTCCATCAGGCGAAGCAGTAAAATTCCAACTTTCATGATAAACCGGCCAAGTGAATCCTAATTTTCCATTTACATCTAATTGAATTTTTACATCCATCTTTTTTTCTGGATAAACATATATGACAGGTTTTTTTACTTGTACATCTCGATACGCATAATAGAATCTTACTGTTGTTTCCACAATTTCTTGATTACTTACTTTAACCGAATCAGTAATTACTTCTTCATATCCGCTTACATGAAAATATAATTTGTATTTCCCTTTTTTAGCATCTAAAGTTATTTTTCCAGTTATATCAGGAGTACGATAAAAACTTTCATTATTCATTCCCACATTTACTGATTGAGTAAATTTATCCCCATTAGCATAAAAGGTGACTAAAATTTTTGCCGTCCCATCGGTTAAACTGGAGTCAATCGTTCTTTTGTTGATTGAAAATGGGCTAATTCTTTTATTTTTTGCCTCTTCTCCTTTCGCAGAAGAAGTATTTACACTCATGAAAATCAAGAGCGCAATGGTTAATCGAGTGATAATCTTTTTCATTTTTTTTCCTTTAGTTATAGTCTGTACAAGGCGCTTAGAAATTGGTTCAAACAGAATGCCATTTATTATTTTAACTTAAGTTAAGTGATAGTTTCGATATTCTTCAGTATTTTGTCATATGATTTATCCAATACTTCTCGCTCTATTTAAAATAACAGTTAGGTTATTTTTTAGTTCATTTAAGGTGAAAGGAAAGGCGAATATTCCTTCTAATAAGCCTTTACTGATTGTAGCGAATCATCCTAGCACATTTATGGATCCTATAGTGATGGCGATTGCGGCTAAACGTAGAGTTCATTTTATTGCAAAAGGGGAAGCATTTCGAACAAAATTTGCACAGTGGTTACTCCCTAAATTTAACATGATTCCGATTTATCGAAAAGAACACGACCCTCATTTAAGTCATAAGAATGATGAGACCTTTGAAAAGGTTTATGAAATTTTAGAAAAAGGTGGGGCGGTAATTATTTTTCCAGAAGGAATTAGTATCACTGATCGTATTTTAAAGAAAATTAAATCAGGTACCATGCGAATGGCTCTAGGTGCTGAAGCAAAAAATGATTTTAAATTAGATGTACATATTTTACCTATGGGATTGAATTTTTCAGATCCTCATCGTTTTAGAAGTAAGGTAGAAGTTAGAATTGGAACTCC
>CAMBFX010000049.1 GCA_945865695.1 Chryseobacterium gleum
TTTTAACCATTTATTATTTCTATAATATTCAAATGTTCTTTCTATTCCTTCTTCTAAATGATATTTCAATTTTGTTTCATTCATGATTTTATTCCCATTATAAATAATTCCATTCGATACTGCTTGAATTTTCAATCTCAGTTTACGGGAGCCAAAATACTTCATAAAATAAAGAAAATCTACCAAAAAACGAGGTAATTTCATTCGTTTGTCTCTAAATCCTCCTTTTTTTGCAATACTATCCATTAAATCATTCAATAAAACAGCATTTCCAATCAAGTAAACCTTTTCCTTCATTTGTTGATTCATCGAAAACAAGATACAATTCACAAGATCATTTACATATACATAATTCACTAAAGCACCTCCAACAAATGGAATTCTTTTCTCATTTTGCATTGTAGACATAAAGTTCAGAAGCACTTTTCTCGGATGTTCATCCCCAAATACGTTAGTAGGTCTGAAAATGACTAATTCGACTTCCGAATTGGATTTAAATTCCTTCAAAATCAATTCTGATCGTAATTTCGTCCTTTCGTATTCATTCAATGGTGTACAATAAGTATTTTCATCCACTACGGTTTCATTCCGAGAAAATTGCTTTCCCATAACTCCTACGCTACTCAAATGAATAATTTTTTTTGTTTCTGTTTTACATGCGAAATCACAGAGGGATTTTACACCATTGATATTCACCGAAACCATTTTGCTTTCATCTTTGATCTCTGCCGCCAAGTGGATGATTACATCCAGATTTCCTATTTTGTCTGTTAAAGTTGGGAGATCTTCCAATGAGCCATTGATGATCTTAAAATTATCAGCCAAATTCCATTCAATGTTTTTCCTTGTTAAAATGAAATAATCATTTTCACTAGAAAGATTTTGGATCAATCTCTTTCCAATGAAACCGGAAGCTCCTGTTATGAATACTTTTTTTCTACTCACCTTTTTTCCTTTTAAAAACGTCCGAAGAAACCAAAACGATCAAGGAAGGTAAAATCAATGCTTCGAACAACAATGCCTTGTATCCCTCGGGACCGGTACGAATCAATGAAGGAAGGAAAGCCACAAAAGCTCCAATTCCAATTGTAAAAAACAATCGTAATATTTTATTCTTGTATTTATATAATTCGTTAAACGCATTGTAGAGATACGACCAAATCCATCCTATCAAAGCTCCTCCAATCAAAATTCCCATCCAACCGAAATTGATGAACCAACCCGTAGCGTGATGAATAGTAAAACCAATTGTCTTATTTGCACCAACTTGTTCTACATAATAATCATAAACAGGTATTGGGCGATTCGGATAAATGAATCTTGGAATTCCACTCGCTATCAAAGATTTTATACTGCTTCCATAAGTCAATGGAATTTCCTTATGAATGGCACCATACATCGAAAAATGCCCAGCAAACATTTCATTACTGAATAAAAAAGCGATGGCTGCATTAGAGACCGAAAATTCTGTATATACGACTTCAGGCGGAGTGAAATAAAGATCCGAAACATCAAAATAATGAGTAAGGAATGTCGGTGAAAAAGCACGTAAAGCATCGTTGAAAAAAAGCGGAAATCCAATGATCATCACGAAAAGACCCAAATGCTTCCAATTAATTTTATAATCGATAGTATTTAAATAATAAATAAAACCAAAAATTCCCGCAAAAAGGATTTCTCTCTTGTTCCCTAAAAACAACAATCCACCTTCTACAATGATAACAGCTAAAACATAACCGAAAATCATTTTACGATTATTGCTTCCAGAAAAATATTTTCCCTTTTCTCCTGTGAGGAATGTGATCAATCCGATATAAAGCGCCACAATAGAAACCTGATTCAACAATTGATGTATCGTATAAGTAGAGGAAGGATAATGCCGCGTTATGTAATACACAGATTCCTCGTACTTGGCTGCAATGAGGATCTGTTTCCATACAAGCGATAAACTGAGTAAAGAACAAATGATGCAGAGAACAATCAACATAATATGATTTACCTTTATTTTCTCAATCTCTGCTTTTTCAAATAAATTTTTTGGTTTAGTGAATTTAAGGATGACCAATTGAATGGTGATGATGAAAAGACCATAGGCGAAAATCGTGATTAGATAATCCGTATTGGCGCGAACAAGAAACAATTCCTTAAACATATAATGATAATGGAGGCCCCACGCAATTCCTCCTCCATATGTTTTATCATCATAAATAAAAAACCATGCACCTAATAATGACCAATAATATAGAAAAAATATTCCTAATGCGAAAGACCAGTCTTGGGTTCGCTTTACAATCCTGAACAACAAATATCCGATGATGGAGGTAAGGAGCGTAAGTAAGAGATAAAATGGTATCATACTTTTTCTTTTTCAATTAATCGATTCAACGAAACAAATGTTTTGGATAAAGTGAGAACTCCCAATAAGGAGAGTGAAAAAACGAATCCGCATAAAAGGATGTAGGTATCATAACCGTGATAATAATTATACAGACAAATCACTCCAAACACGAACATTGAAGCCAGAATGTAAAGAGAATTGATTGGTTTTACGAATAATGCATCAGGAATACTTCGAAGCGCGATATATAAGGCATAACCCAATGAAGAAAGGAAAATCAAACGACAAATCTGAATAATGGTTTCGTTAACCGAACTGAGATAGAGCTCAAGAATCCATCCTGTAAAGAATTCAAAAATAATAATTCCAGGAACAACTAAACCAAAAACCAAAATCGTTAATTTAATAGACAATTTTTTTAAAGTTATATATTTCTTTTCTGCGATGAGATTTCCAGATTGAGCAAGTAATACCACACATATCGGAGTAAAAAATGACCCTACTAGATTAATCAATGTGATGGCGAATGCAACATATCCTGCGAGAATGGTATCATGCGTTTGATGCAGAATCACTATCACAGGCAGAAGGAAAAAGAATCCAAGAGCAATATCACCTGGAAGACGGTAAAGTCCGTATTTCAATAAATCTTTGGCACTATCCCTTTCTATTCTGAATTTCCTACCAGAATAATTATAACCGATAAACCAACCTATTACTGCAACGGTTATCCAAAGAATTCCATTCCAATAAAAATAATTTTCGAGTGAGTCGGTCCATGTCATTGTAAGAATGGGAATCAAACCAAGAAAAATAATCTGGAATATATTTGCCATCGCCATATTTAGTATACCTCTAAAATAAGAGTAGGAAATATTATACAGTAAAACACCATTTAACATAAGAACCAATGGTGGAATCAAGTATTGATAGAATTCATCTCCAAATATCAACACTGAAAAAGAGGACGCGGCTAAAAGAAGAATCAATGAAGAAATAATACAAACTGAAAGAATAATCAAAGTAGCTGCTGAATAATACTGGCTTACTTTTTCACGATCATGAAAATAGAGAGAAACATATCTTGGAATACCTACACCCAATCCAATCATCAATAGTGGCTGAAGAAAAGAAAATCCTCTTCGGTATATGGAATATACAGAAAAATCGGATTCACCATAATTCATTAGACAGATACGAAACAATAAAACACTGCAAAGCACCACAAAAATTTCTGTAACGAAAGCAGATACGTATTTTTTACCCGAAGGAGATTGTATATATTTCAAAAAACTCATCGAGCAATTCGCTTTTTAAAAATGAAATAAACAACAAGGTAAATAATAGGCGCTGCAGTTTCAATGATGAATAAAGAAATAGCAGCACCTTTATGTTGGTAAATTGGAATTAACCAATAACAAAGTATTATATCGGTCAATGCTAATATCACTAAAATTATCGGTAAGAATTTTTGCCATCCAATATTCAAAAAAAGATGATATGATAAAAGTGCTCCGGCCGTTCCAAAAAACGGAATGAATGCTAACCATTTAATTACTTCCACACTTCCTTCATATTCCTTACCTAAGAAATTGTCAGCTAATGGTGCCATTAAAAATAAAATTACAGAAATCAAAAAGGTAACAACAGATACCTGTTTTAATATTTTAAAGAAAAGAGTTGTTGCTGTTTCTCTATTTTCAGAAAATTTCTTGCTAATAAATGGATATAATGCTAACATTAATGGATTAAAAAAAGAAGTCACGGCTCTTACAATTTTTTCGGCAGGTGTATAATAACCAAGTGCAGTATTACCCGAAATTTCTCCTAATAAAAAACCATTACTTGTCACATAAATCGCAGTAAAAATGGTAGATAAAAAAACCCACCACCCTTCTTTGAATTGGAATATAATTTCTTTCATTCCCGGTAAAAACAATTTAATTTTAAATATTCGAATGGCAATTAAAAGTGTTAGAATACCAATGAAAAAATTGGCTCCAGCAAGTAGCCAAGAAGTTATCACAATGTCTTCTCTTTGTTTTACAAATAAAAATACAGCAACTACCAAAAGTATTTTAACACTCGCATTAACAATAGTTACCCATTTCATACTTTCCATTCCTTGATAAAACCAAACAGGCATAAGAACTGCTCCTGCAACCATTAGATAGGTGATATTAAGAATCAATTTATCGTGAGAATCAAAATCCGATTGTTGCATCCAGAAAAATAAAATCAAATAGGAAATAATCATCAATAAAAACTTAATACACATTACTGCATTAAAAATTTTATTTATTACTTCTGGTTTATCCCGATTTACTGAAACTAATCTATTGGCTGAAAATTGAAAACCATAATCCGTAAAAAATATCAAATATTGAATAGCGTATTGCGCCCAGGCTATTTTACCATAATTCGTTGGGCCAAGTTTATTTGTCAAATATGGAAGTATAATCAATGGAAGTGCATAGTTCATTAATTGCAAAATGAACAACGATATAAAATTATTGAACACAGTTTTATTTTCCGACTTGGATAATTTTGACCGAAGAATCGATATTGGATTTATAATTTCACTCATCCCGCAAAACATTTTTGTAATTCTGATTGAGAGGGATAATTGATTAAAACTGCTTTATGCACTCCATGAAAAACAAACATACTTCCCGCTGCTATTGCCGATGCACCTGAATCGATTGCGGGTTTGAAATGTGATAAATTTCCTGCCCCTCCACAAGCCACGACTGGAACATCTACAACAGATGAAATTTGTTTAATAATTTCTTTGTCGAATCCATTCATCATTCCATCACGGTCCACTACATTAATTAAAATTTCTCCTGCACCCAATTTATTCATTTCCTCAGCCATTTCGATGGGATTGGAAAATTTTGTTTTTACTTTATTTTTATTGTGTATCAGATATTTTCCAAATAAATTTTTTGTCACGTCAATAGAAACCACTATGGTAGAACTTCCAAATTTATCAGCCGCTTCTCGAATGAATTCTGGATTTGATAAAGCATGACTATTTATCGAAATTTTTTCTATTCCAGAAAAAATTATTTTTTTGATTTGAGAAATATTTGAAATGGCACCACCATAACACAAAGGCATAAAACATTCACCTGCAATGGAAGCTAAATATTCGTAATCTGGTTCACGTTTATTACCACTTGCATTTATATCTAGAAAAATCAACTCATCTACTTCCTTATCATTGAAAATTTTAACTGCATTCAAAGGGTCACCCACATAAACTGGATTTTTGAATTTAACGGTTTTGTAAACTCCGCCTTTATCCAGCAACAACACAGGTATGACTCTAGGTATTCTCAAATCATTGCAAAGTTGGTGAGTAATTTCATTCCGTATTTATGACTTTTCTCTGGGTGAAATTGCACTCCGAAAAGATTTTCCTTTGAAAAAGCACAGGTATATTCAATTCCATATTCGGCTGTTGCCAAAATATCCTTAGAATTATTTGATTGAACAAAATAGGAATGCACAAAGTAAAAACGAGGTAATTCAATTCCTGAAAACAATTTATTTTCTTTTTTTACTGAAATATCATTCCAACCCATATTCGGAATTTTCAATTTGCTTTCATTAGAGGAAGTAAATCTTTTTGTGTCTGCATCAAACCATCCTAATCCAGAAATAATTCCTTCTTCACTGCCCTTGGTCATCAATTGCATTCCCAAACAGATTCCGAGAAACGGAATTTTATCATCCAATGCTCTTTTTTCTAAAATGGTTTGGAGATTATTTTCCTGAAGATTTTTCATGCCAGTATCAAATGAACCTACTCCTGGTAAAATAATTTTAGAAGCTTTTTCTATTTCTTCGGGCAAAGAAGTGATTTTTGAATCATGGCCGATTTTCCTCAACATATTTTTTATTGAGTTAAGATTTCCGCAGCCATAATCCACAATGACAATCATCTTTAATAATTTAATCTTTCAATAATGGCGAACTTCTAATGAAATACAAAGCTAAAATGATTGCGAACGAATAATACAGTACTTGGGCAATAGTTATTCCCCATAAAGCATGAATAACTTCTCCTTGGGCTTTCCCAATAAAAAAACCGGCAATCACCATTCCGAGATGGATAAAATCCATTATCAACATGAAGCCCTGTTTGTTGAGGCGCATGTAAATAAATGAAAGTGAAGAGGCAATGAACCAAACTCCAAACCATAAACTGATAATTCGACAATAATCCATCAAATCGTTCCATTCATATCCTAACACTCCAACCACCCATTCTTCGGGTAAAACCCAGAATAATGCAGTTATAAAAGCAGACATTACAAATAGATTTCGAGCGAATTTCAAATATAAATTCATTAACGTTTTTCGATCATGTATTGCAGCAATAGTTGCATAAAAAACCTGTCCAATTGAACCGGCCACCATTCCTAATCCTGCACTCACATAAGTAATCGCCACGCTCACCATTCCAGCTTCTGCCATATTGTAGTGATCAGTGAACAATTCAATACATAAATAAGTGATTAATCCTCCAATGAAAACACTAGGAGTTGCATAAACGATATACATATAATTTTCTTTCACCGTTTTTTTGAAATCGGTAGCGGAAGATTGCCATTTTTTTAAATCGGTGAAAAAACTCCATCCTTGGAAAATGGCATTGGAAATATAACCCAACATTCTTCCAAAAATTAATCCTGAAAAATTGATTCCGGCAATACCAAACAACAATTTTCCACTTTCTGAAGAAGTGGTTTGCAATACTTTTCCATTGGCGATTTTTTTGTATTCCTGTTTTCGATTATACCAATAGGAAGCGGTTTGAATAATTCCCATACAAAGCACCACTAATGGTAAGAGAAAAATCAAATTTCCTAATGCAAACAAACCTGGAATAATATTGAATTGTGAAAATACTAAAGCCAATAGGAATGAGAAACCTGTCATGATATACACCATTTTCAATGAAGCACTAGCCACATCATAGGCTTTTTTCTCGTCTTTTTGAACTACGATGGCATATTCTAATTTGAACGTACTCATCACTCCAATCATCTCACTGAAATAAACGAAACTTGCTAGTAATGCAAAATCGGATGGACCGTAATAATAGGTTTGAAGAATAGGAAGCACAATGAACGGAATCATTTGAGAAAATGCCGTTCCCATTGTGAGAATCATGACATTTTTTGAAAAGCGCGATTTACTTTGAGATGGTTTCATTGTCATTGTAAATATAAACTCAAAATTGTCATCAATCGTATATGATGCTTTAGCTTATGAGAAATTTGCTGTTCAGAAATCGAAAATGGAAGTGCCTAAAAATAAAAAAGACCCCCGAAGGAGTCTTTTATATAAATTTCAACTGAGTTTTTTACTCTTCGATTACATCAAATTTAATAACGTCAACTACATCTTTATGTAATTTGATAGTAGCTTCGTAGGTACCTAAAGTTTTGATACTATCACCTTTGATAGAAATATATTTACGATCTACATCAAAACCTAATTTCTTCAATGAATCGGCTAATTGAATAGTGTTAACAGATCCGAAGATTTTACCACTTTCACCAGCTTTAGCACCTACTTTAATAGCAAGTGTTTTGATAGATTTCATCAATTTTTCTGCTTCTTCTTTCACTTTCGCTTCTTTGTGAGCGCGTTGTTTCAAGTTTTCAGCATGCATTTTCTTTGCTGATTCATTTGCAATCACAGCATGTCCTTTTGGGATAAGGAAATTACGGCCGTAACCGTCACGTACCTTTACGATTTCGTCTTTGTATCCCAATTTGTCTATGTCTTTCTTAAGAATAAGTTCCATAATAGTTCTGTTTCTGATTAATTATTTAAGCATATCGGCTACGTAAGGCATGATAGCGATGTGACGAGCACGTTTCACTGCTTGCGATACTTTTCTTTGAAATTTCAATGAAGTTCCAGTTACACGTCTTGGAAGAAGTTTACCTTGTTCATTTACGAATTTCAATAAGAAATTTGGATCTTTATAGTCGATGTATTTTATTCCAGATTTTTTGAATCTGCAATATTTTTCTTTGGTGGTCTCAATCGCGATTGGCGTTAAGTACCTGATATCATTATCTGCTGCCATTTTTTTTCTTGATTAAGTTAAATTAAGCGTTCGCTTTTTCTTTTTTCATATTGCGTTTTTTCTCGTTATAAACAACTGCGTGCTTATCGAGTTTCACAGTAAGAAAACGGATTATACGTTCATCGCGTTTGTACTCAGTTTCGAGTTTTGCGATTGCGTCACCTTCATGCGCGAATTCAATCAGGTGATAAAAACCTGTTGTTTTCTTGTTGATGGGATACGCCAGTTTCTTCAAGCCCCAGTTTTCTTCGTGATGAATTTTTGCTTTTGCATCAACGAGAACACTTTTGAACTTGGCGACTGCTTCCTTTGCCTGGTCTTCAGACAAAACGGGAGTTAAAATGAAAACAGTTTCGTAACGGTTCATTTGATATTGATTATTAATTGGTTACACATTAAACTGATTGCTCAGCCCGTAAAAACGGACGGCAAAGATAAGAATATCAGGGAAACGAGCAATATATCAGAGGGAAATTTGGGAATTATTGAATAATAATCAAATGCCTTAAAACAATCGGTTTTTAACATTGAAACTAACGTGTGAATATCAAGCAACTAAAGAATGAATTTTTCGTATATTTGGATAAAAAATTCATCCTATGAATATTGCCAATACAAAAATCGAACTAGTACAAGAAATATTAAAAACCGAAAATCGTGTTTTACTAGAACAAATTTTGAAATTAGTAAAGAGCGATGAAAAAGATTTTTGGAATGAATTATCTACCTATGAAAAGCATTTAATTGATGAATCCATTTCTGAATTAAATGAAGGCAAGTCTATTCCTTATGAAAAAGTAATGAAAAAACATCGTAAATGATAAGAAAAGTTCGTTTTTCAGAATTAGCCAAAAACCAACTTGACGAATTATTTGATTTTTTAGAATTGAAATGGCCATTAGAAGTTAAATTGAAATTCATTGATAAATTAGATTATGCAATGAAAATCATTTCTACTTTTCCTGAAGCATTTCCAATTTCAAAAACAAGACCTGGCCTTCATAAGTATATCATTACACCACACAACACGATTTTTTACAGAGTAAAACCTAATTTAATCGAAATTATAATGATTTTTGACAATCGACAGAATCCTGAAAAATTAAAAAAATCAGGAAAATGAGATATTTCATTTTGATATTTAAATTCATTTACTGTCAACAAGCGGAAAAATGAAATCTGTAAAACGAAATTCCACTTCAAAAATGAATAATGGTAAAAAGGAATCAAAAAATGTTAGTATTAAAGAATATAAGTTGAAATAATACCGAAAAAAATAAACTCAAATTTAGTCGTTAAAAGTTATCCACAACCTCTCTCAAATCTCAATATTCAAAAACCAATATCCAAAATCTTAGTTACATTTGCACCAATGGAAAACTTCGTTGTTTCGGCTAGAAAATACCGTCCACAATCGTTCGACACGGTTGTTGGACAGGCATCTATTACCAATACATTGAAAAATGCCATTAAAAATCATCATTTAGCCCAAGCTTTTTTATTTACGGGGCCGCGTGGTGTAGGAAAAACTACCTGTGCTAGAATTTTAGCAAAAACAATCAATTGTTTTAACAAGACTGAAAATGTTGAGGCCTGTGGTCAATGTGAGTCTTGTACTTCTTTCAACGAAGGAAGATCATTAAACATTTACGAACTCGATGCCGCTTCAAATAACTCTGTGGATGATATTCGTGTGTTGGTAGATCAAGTTCGATTAGCACCACAAATCGGAGAATTTAAAGTTTATATCATTGACGAGGTTCACATGTTGTCGGCTAGTGCATTCAATGCGTTTTTAAAAACATTAGAAGAACCCCCGAAACATGCTATATTTATTTTAGCAACCACAGAACGACATAAAATAATTCCAACCATTTTATCGCGTTGTCAAGTTTTTGATTTTAATAGAATTCAAATCGTAGATATTGCTTCGCATTTGCAACATATTGCCGATAGTGAGGGGATTTCTGCTGAACCAGACGCCTTGCATATTATTGCACAAAAAGCCGATGGTGCTTTGCGTGATGCACTTTCCATTTTTGATCAAATTGTGAGTTTCGCAGGAAATACAGTCACTTATAAATCTGTTATAGATAATTTAAATATTCTCGATTACGATTATTATTTTAAAGCCACCGATGCAATTATTACTGGAGATATTAAATTATCATTGGTATTATTTGACGAAGTAGTAAATAACGGTTTTGACGGACATCTTTTTATCAACGGCCTTGCACAACATTTCAGAAATCTTTTGGTTTGTAAAGATACCGTTACACTTTCGCTCTTAGAGGTGGGTGAAATGATTGCAGAAAAATATAAAGAACAATCGCAAAAAGCCCCAGTTCCTTTATTGCTAAATTCGTTGGAGATGTTTAGCAAATGTGATGTGCAATTCAAGGCCAGTCGAAATCAACGGCTCCTCGTAGAACTCACATTAATGCAAGCCTGTTCGTTAGATGAAACGGGCAAAAAAAAAATCTGACGAGCCTTATATAAAACCTCCTGACGGAGTTCAACTCACTAAAATTATTGTTCCCTCAAATGCTTCAGTTGCCGCTGTAGGTAAACAGGCTATTTCTCCTATTGTGCAAGATAAAGATCAAGGCATAACTGTAACTAGAGATTTAGATAAACTAAAAACAATTAGTATTTCTGCTTTCAATTTGGATAAATTAACCATTTTGAAAAAAGAAGAAAAAGAAGCTGAAGTTGATGTTTCTACATTGGCTAAGGATGATTTTACTCCAGAGAAATTAATTTTGGTGTGGCAAAAGTATGCTTCAAAAATGAAGGACACAGGTAAAGAAAGTTTGTATGTTACTTTGAGCAGACGACATCCAGAAAAAATTGATACAACTTCTATTGCATTTATTATTGATAATAAAGTTCAAGAACAAGATATCGAAAAGGAAAAACCAGTAATGATGGAATTTATTCGTAAGGAATTAAATAATTTTCATCTACAAATGCATTTGGCACAAACAACTGATGAAAATACCAAACAAATTCTTTATACAAGCAGAGATAAATTCAAAAAATTGTCAGAGAAAAATCCACATTTATTGACGTTGAAACAACGATTTAATCTTGACCTTGAATTTTAAACTTTTTCAGGGCAGCAGAAAGCAATCTTGAATTTTGAATCTTGAACTCGTTCACGACCGAAGGGAGTAATTTTGAATTTTTGACTAACTATGAACAAATACATTTCCTAGGTGTACTTCCATAAAAATGAACTTTGTCAATCGAAAAAAAAATAAATCTCTCCGCTGGTGTTGTTCTACTCACCTTCTTTGCGCAGTTTTTTATCACCAAAGAATTATGGATTCCGAATGAACGAGATTTTCCAATGATTCCTTATTTTTCATTTCTTCCATTTGTATTCAATAAAACAATAGATACTTTTCTAATTTTTCTAACATTCCTTTCAATTGTCTTTTTGATTTGGAAACCGAATGAGAAAAAATATCTATTGCTCTTTTTCATTCCTTCTCTACTCTTAATTCTGGAGGATAGTATTCGTTTGCAACCTTGGTTCTATCTTCATTTGGTGATGATAGGAATCGTAACTTTTGAGAAACAATTATCAAAAGAAAATGTAATTCGATTTTTACAATGGATAGTAATTGCCATTTATTTTTGGGGCGGAATTAATAAATTAAACATTGCCTTTGCCTGGGAAATTTTTCCTTGGTTTACCCAACATTTAGGAATTGGTGAAGCGTATTTTTTGGGAATGGATAATTTGAATACATTTCCGTTACCTTTCCAAAATAATATTGCCTTTATTCTGCCTGCTTTCGAAATGATCACAGCGATTTTACTAGTTATTCCCCGTTTTCGATTAATAGGAATTAGTGTAGTTTTCTTTCTGCATTTGGTGAGTTTATATGCCATCGGTCCTTGGGGGCATAATTGGAATGAAATTGTTTGGCCGTGGAATATTGAAATGCCCATTTTAACTTTTTTACTTTTCTATAAATTAGAAAATATAACAGCCAAAAATTACCTCATAGAACAATTTCGAGTGGTGAAAACAAAAACGGGTATACTCATTTTAATACTGTTTTTCGTTCTACCTGCCTTAACTTTTACTGGCATTTGGGATAAAGCCCTTTCTCTTCATTTGTATTCGGGAAACTCGGATGAAATGGAATTTTATTTTGATGGATACGAGGATAATTTAGTAAATACTAGCTTAGCAGAACATTTATATTTAGATACCACCGATATGAAAAGCGCGATGCGTGTTGAATATTGGGCAATTGAACAAACAGGTGTGCCGATGTATAATTCAAAAAAGTATTTTAAAAAGGTAGGTAAACATTTATGTGATTGTTTAGAACATCCCGAAAACGGAGGCATAAGAATATTTACTAGAACAGGATTTTACTCTCGTCAAGATACTTTAGAAATTCGTTGTAAAGATTTAGAGTGATTCTCTTATTTGTAAAGTGTGTTTACAATTTTCTAAATTCCGTTCAAATTCATATTTAGTAATTACTTCCCAATGATGATCTAAATTAAAAATCATGTCGGAAATCAAATTTCTATCCACAAATGTGACAGCCTTAAAAACAGAATGATTGTAAAATCCGCCTAAAACCTTCAATTCTTGCATTTCAGTTTCAGAAATAATCTTAAACCATGTTTTATGATTAGAAAACTTACGATATTGAGGAAAATTTGCCATTTAGAATTCAAAGATATGGCTTACATTTGTAAGGATAACACGAAAACAAAAAAAATAATCAGTGAATACCGCCTTTCTAGAAGATATAGCCGACCTGATTCTAAAAGAACATGAAGTTACCCAACTTCATAAGGTAACCGTTGTTTTACCTAGCCGCAGAGCAGGACTATTTTTGATAAAGCATCTCGTGAAAAAAATAAAACAAACATTTCTTTCTCCAAAAATAATTACCATTGATGAAATTGTAAAAGAAATTGCAGAAGCGGATTCAACGGATAATACGGTTTTGCTTTTTGAATTGTATAAAGCCTATCAAGAAATTGAAAAAGAATCGTCTGAACCTTTCGAGAATTTTTCGAAATGGGGACAAATTATGCTTGCGGATTTTAATGAGATTGACCGTTATTTGGTTGACGCTAAAAGTTTTTTCAGGGATTTAAGAAATATACAGGAAATTGAAGATTGGAGTTTTAATGACGAAAATTTAAGTCCTTCACAGGAGAAATACCTTAGTTTTTGGTTAAAAATGGGTGTTTACTACCAATCGTTCTATGAAAGATGTGAAAAAGAAAAAATTTATTCTTCGGGAAGAATTTATCGCATTGCCTCTCAAAAAGTAGATTCAAAAGTTAATAATTATCAAGATCGATCCATTTACATTGGCGGATTCAATGCTATTTCTAAATCTGAAGAAAAAATAATTGATTCACTTTGCTCCACCAATAAAGCTGTATTTTTAGCTGATTCTGATGCATGGTATTCTGAAAACCCCAATCACGAAGCAGGAACATTTATTCGTCAATTAAAAAACAAAAAATGGTTTGCCGACAATCCAGTACATCAGCATTTCAAAAATATAGAGAGAGAAATAAAAATTTATGGTGTACCTGGAAATACATTACAAGCACAAGTAGCAGGACAAATTTTAAGCGGATTTAGTGAAGAGGATTTAAATGATACGGTTGTTGTGTTAGCAGACGAACAATTATTGCTACCTGTTATTAATTCTTTACCTGACAATGTAACAGCCGCGAATATCACCATGGGTTATTCATTGCGAAATACTACCCTATTTACTTTTATTGCCGCACTATTTGAAATGCAATGCGGAATGAGAGTTTCCAAAAATGGTAATATTCGATTTTACGCACCGGATGTTTTAAGAGTTTTAACCAATTCAGAATGTGTTTCATTATCCTTTGGAAAAAGTGCTTATACTTCTGATAAAATAATTCAATCAGGGAAATCATTTTTAAGTGCTGATGAATTAAAAATATTTATAGATGATGCCTTAACCCTTCTCCCCTTATTTATTCCTTGGGAAAATGCACAAACGGATGGATTAACTTGTATAGCTGATACATTAGATAAATTACATGAACTATACTCCGATAAAAAACGTTCGGTGCAACAAGAATTTGTTTTTACGGCATTAAAATCCATTAACCAACTTATTTCCTTATTGGAGAAATATCCTTTTGTTAGTGAAACGAGATCGGTGCAAAAGTTATGCTTACAAATTTTAAAAAGTGAATCCATTCCATTTTATGGAGAACCACTAAAGGGTTTACAAATTATTGGAATGTTGGAATCAAGAGCATTAGATTTTAAAAATATCATTTTACTTTCTGCCAATGAAGATGTGTTGCCGAAAGGGAATAATTTACAATCATTGATTCCGTATGATTTAAAACAATATTACAAATTACCAACCTATAGAGAAACAGATGCCGTTTTTGCTCATCATTTCTATCGATTGATTCAACGTGGTGTGAATGTAAATTTATTTTATAATTCCTCGGGTGATAAAATGGGTGGTGGTGAAAAAAGCAGATTCATTTTACAACTATTAGAGGAATTTCCTGAAAATATTCCCAACACTAAACTTCGAGAAATTCATGCTTCCTTCTCGAATCTAGCAACCGATAAATCAGAATTAAAAGTAAAAAACTCACCAGAAATAATTGGCAAAATCAATTTATTACTAGAAAACGGATTATCGCCCTCTGCCATAGCTAAATATTTGGATTGTCCCTTAGACTTTTATTACCAATATGTGGTTGGTTTAAGAGAAAAAGATTTTGATGAAAATATTGATGACGCTCGATTTGGAACCATCATTCATCATATTTTACAATTGCTTTATACACCTTTCATTGGTAAAAAACTAGAAAAAGAAAATCTAGCTAAAATGAAATTACTCTTGCCAGAAATATCTACGGCCTGTTTTCTTGAAGAAATGAGAAATGCAGATATTACCACAGGTAAAAATTATTTGAGTAATAAAGTAATTCTACAATATTGCGAAAAAGTAATAGACCATGATTTGGAATTAATTAAAGAGGGTGAATTAGTTATTTTAGAATTAGAACAATCGTTAAAAGAAATTTTTCATGTTTATCCATTGGGAATTGAAACCGAAATCAATTTGAAAGGTAATGTAGATCGAATAGATCGGTACAAAGGCGAAACAAGAATCATTGATTACAAAACTGGAAAAACAGATGAAAATTCCTTGAAAATAACTGATCCAGATAAATTAGGCGATAAATCGAAAGCTATTCAATTGATGATTTATGCGCTTTCCTATATGAAAAAAAATAAATTATCGAAGGCTAAAAGTTTACATTATGGACTTCGTCAAATTGAAAATATTGAAATACCTTTAACTATTTTAGGAAATAAAGAAATAAATTTATCAGACGAGGAATTGCTAACAAACACCTTAACAGAAATAATTCAAGAATTATTAGATGAAACAACGGTATTTAGCCATGAATCCAAATGGGAATATTGTAAATTCTGTCAATAATTTTTTGTATTCTTAAAGTAAAAAGTATTAAAAGTTGATGCCGAAGTTTCACTCAAAATATTTCCAATCTACATTTAAAAGAATTTTTCTTTTAACTATTTTTTTCTTCTCTTTTTTAATTAATTATTCTCAAAGTTCAACTAAATTCTACTACAACCCCAGTAAATTTCGTTTAGAATCTATTGGAATTAGAAGTGGATTTGGTGTAATTATTCCTCATCGTGAATCCATGTTGCATTTAGTTACTGGACATGTGGTTTCAACCGAAATTTATATTGAAAAATGTGGCTCAAAACATCTTTGGAATAAAAAATACAATTTTCCCACCTCAGGAATTAGTTTCTATTCTGGATTTTTATCGAGCCCAGAGGTACTAGGAAATGCTTTTGCAATCGATTATTACACCAACCTACATTTTATAAAAAAGAAAAGATTTTTATTTGATTTAAGATTGGCATCTGGTCTAGGATATCTCACCAAAACTTTCGACCCCCAAGAAAATAATCATAATGTGGCCATCGGTTCGAAAATGAATATTAGCATTGGCGCTTCATTTGATTTTAAATTCATTCTCAGCCACAATTGGACATTAGCAACCGGACTCTCCTTAAAACATTTTTCAAACGGTTCATTTAGCACTCCTAATTTAGGAATCAATATTCCTGTTTTAATGATTGGGCTAAAAAGAAATTTTAGTAAAATTGGTTCTGGAAATTTCAACAATTTAGATTCTACTATCACAAAGTTAAAAGCCAATTATAAAAAATTTCAACGCTATTCTGCCACTATTGGAATTGGCGCCAAAGAAATTTATCCTGCAGGAGGAAATCGATATGGAACTTATTCTTTTGAATTGAATGCGATACACTATGCAACTATTAAATCTGGATTTTCTGCCGGAATGGATATTATACATAATGTGGCTTTATATAAACATGCTTTTTATTTAGATACTTTAACGAATTTAAAACCTATACAATTTACTCAATTTGCAATGAACATTGGCTACGTTCAAACCTTTGATCATTTTGAATTATTTCTTCAAAATGGATTTTATTTAATCAATAAATACAAAAAAGATGGTGGAATTTACCAACGTTTAGGAGGACGGTATTATTTCAAAAAAAATATAGTTGCACATTTTGCTTTGAAAACTCACTTTGCAAAAGCCGATTATTTTGAATTGGGTGTTGGATATTATTTCAGCAATGAAACGGCAACAGAAGAACATTTATTGATGAAATTTTAAAATGAATAAAATACTCCTATTATTTTTAATTCTATTTGCTTTTTCTTGCAAAAAAGGAGAAGTAGCCGGTTGCTTTATTTCAACGGGAGATGTAAAAAAGGAGATGAGGCCACTAGGAAATTTTTCTAAAATTACTTTATATGATAACATCAATGTGATTTTAATTCCTGGAACAGAAAACAAAGCCGAAGTAGAAGCTGGTGAAAATTTAATAGCCGGAATTTCTACAAAAATTGAAAATGGAGAATTGATAATCACCAATGAAAATACGTGCAATTATACGCGAACCTATAAAGTTCCTGTTAATGTTTACATCACTTTTAATTCATTAAGAGAAGTAATACATTATGGAGGCGGAAAAATTTCTAATCAAGATACTATTCAGCAATCTTATTTCGGGGTTACGCAATATAACGGCGCAGGTGATTTTGATTTTACTTTTGATTGCGATTCTATGATTGCACTACTCCATACAGGAGCAGGAAATTTAGACGCGAAAGGCAAAGTGAATTATGGTTATTTATATGCTGCCGCTAATTCGATTTTTAATTGTGAAAATCTAGAGGTGCAAAATATGCATATCAACAATAAAACAACTGGTAATTTTTATGTTCATGCGTTGGTGAATTTATTGGTAGAAGTGCGTTCTAATTCTACTGTTTATTATAAAGGATCACCCAATTTATCAATCATTAGAAATTCAACTGGTGAAGTTCTCCCATTTTAAAAATTGAAAATTTGGAAATTACACTTATTAGTGGAGGAATCGTTGCTTTGGGTGTATTGGTGATTTCTGTGAAAATACTTTTGAAGAAAAATTGATTCGTTATGGAAATGTAAAAAGTAAAAATCAGCATAATTTGCAGGTGAACAAGGTAGGATTTATTGATGAAAGATTTCATAGATATAGATAATTATAGAAAACGCAATTGCCTTTGGCAATGTTTTTTGCCGCGGATTTCGAGGATTTTATGGATGAAAGAAAAAATAATTCTCACTTTTTAATTAGCCACTCTTATTTTAGCCATTGGTATTTTCTTATCCGTTTAATCTTTAAAATCCGCGGCAAATAAAATATTCAGCGAAGCTGAATCAATCCAATCAAAAAATCAATCCCAAAATAACAAGAAAATTTTCTTCATGATTCAAATTTCTCGGTTGTAATTTACCATTTGATTAATACCGATGTGACATTTAAAACAGACCAATCCTCTTTTATTATATAAGTCATAACTAAATGTCAATCTGTATTAACCATTGTAATTTTAAATTTTATTTAGGACTAAAATTTAAATACAATTGTTATAACCACGTCTAAGAAAAGACAAGTAGATAGTAAAAGGTTGATTAAATCCTAATGCCAATAATACAAACATCATCCACTTGTTCTAAATCGCCTTTCCATTGGTTAAAAACCATTTTCAATTTACTTTGATCAACGGCAATTATTGTCAATTCTTTAGGCACTGAGGTTACGTTTGGATGAGCAATTTTTTGCGTACCCTCTCCAGCTTTAAAAGTTTTAGGTACTTCTATACTATAAGGATGGATAAGCTTTCCAATTGCAGGAATTCTAACTCCTGTTTTTACAGTATCGCCCAATGAATTTACCTATGGTTTAATCGAATCCCCAGTTACAGCATTTATTTTATATCCTTCTTTTAAATTTAAAGGATAAGATTTTGGTTGAGGATAAAGCGCGGGGCCGTTTTCTTCATTGGTGGAATTGTTTTGGTTGCAGGAGAAAATTCCTGAGAAAAAAATAATTGAAAGAAATATTGTTATTTTATTTTTCATTGGAAAATTTTAATAAATAATCTGTGAAATTTTCTGGGTTAATCACATTCATTTGTTTGGGCTGATAATTATCAAAAAATGTTTTTGAGAATTTACTTTTCTTAGCAGAATTCCATTTACATTCAAAAGCAGAAAATTTACCATTCTTTTCTTCAATCAAATCAATTTCTTGTTGTTGATAGGTTCGCCAATAATAGCTGAACATGGTTTTATTTGCGTATCCGTTTAACTTCATTCGTTCACTGATGATAAAATTTTCCCAGAGTTGCCCAATATCATTTCTGATTTCAACCGGTTTAAAGTCTCCCAATAAGGCGTTTCTAATTCCATTATCGTAAAAATAAATTTTTCTCCCTGAACTCAATTCATTGCGAACGTTTCTGCACAATGGATTCAAACGAAAGATAACAAAAACTTTTTCAAGTAACTGAATATAATTTTCAACGGTATTGCGATCTATTCTTAGTGTATTGGCCAATTCGTTATAATTTACCTCCGAACCAATTTGTAAAGCCAATGCCATCAATAATTTTTGAAGAATTTCTGGTTTTCTAATTCCGCCATATTGCAAAATATCTTTGTAGAGATAACTTCCTGCTAATTGCTTTAACACATCTGAAGCATTTTCTTGAGCCGTAATTACTTCGGGATACATTCCGTAAACTAAACGTGTATTCAAATTCAATTTCGCTTTTAAAAACCCAGAATAATCAGAAAATTCTTGCCACGAAATGGGATAAAGCAAATGCTCCCATTTTCTACCTGTTAGCGGTTCGTTTAAATGATTGGCGAGTTCAAGTGACGATGACCCACTTAAAATCAAACGTACACCCTTCAATTGATCGTGAATTATCTTAGCTGTTATTCCAATGTTGGGGATTCTTTGTGCTTCATCGATAAAAACAGTTTTATATTTCCCGATGATTTGTTTCAATTGATTCTCGCCTGCGTTGTTCAACAAAGTAATAATAGAAGGATCGTCACCATTCAGAAATAAAAACTCTCCTTTTTTCGTACATAAATTTTTTATCAATGTTGTTTTGCCCACTTGCCTCGGCCCAAGAACCACAATCACCTTTCGGCTATTCCACTCTTTAATGAGTTGATTTTCAATAATTCGTTCAATTTTTTTCATATAATCCGTTGAATACAATCATCAAATTTAATAAAAATAATTGAATAGAAAAACAGTGCTTGCTACTATTTTGAGCTAAATCTTGATACCTATTATACCCTTCGATAAACTCAGGGTAAACTTTGCAAAATAGTCGCTCATATCTTCACTCCTATTATACAAACATTATCCATCCCGATGCTCGTGCCTCAATCGGGATTTCCTCGTCTGCTATAAATAATCCATTTCATATTCTAATTCCAATTATACAAACATCATCCACTTGTTCTAAATCGCCTTTCCATTGGTTAAAAACCATTTTCAATTTTTCGTTCATTATTTTTGGTTCAACGTTAGCATTCTCTAATAATAACTTTTGCAAATTTGAATATTTAAACTTCTTTCCCCGTCCGACCGAGTCATCCGGGCGGGCCTTTTCTCCACCAAACTGGTCGGCAAAACCATCGGTGAACAAAAAGAGAGCAGAGAGTGACCGCGTGCCGCCTTCAGCTTTAGCGTTGGCGCAGAGTGGGAGCGAATGAGAAGTAAACGGCTTCGGATTATCTGTTTTACCAATAGGCTGCTTATCTGCTGTTATTTCTTTCATCTCACCATTTTCGATATACCAAAGTGGATTATTTGCTCCAGCCCATTTTATTTCCTTCGTTTTTTTATTGATGGAAATAAATGAAATATCCATTCCATCCTTTACATCCTCGCCACTCTTCTCAAATGTTTCAAGAATTAATTCTCTCGTCTTATCCAAAATATTTCCAGGATCAGTTAAACCAAATTCTTTTACACTTCGTGTAAGTGCATTGGAACAAACAATACTCACCATAGCTCCAGGAACTCCATGGCCAGTGCAATCGGCAGCGGCATAGAAAATAAAATCATCCGTTACTTCAAAGAAATAAAAATCTCCGGCAACAATATCTTTCGGAATATACAACAGAAAATTTTCTGGTATATTTCTATCAATCTCTTCCTTTGTTGCTAAAATAGCTTGCTGCAATCGCTGCGCATAATTGATAGAATCAATAATTTCTTTCTGTTT
>CAMBFX010000050.1 GCA_945865695.1 Chryseobacterium gleum
GATTTACGAACGTTGGTTCCTATTGACGAAGAAGCGATTTTTAATTCTGTAAAAAAGCACGGAAAAGTTTTAGTTCTTACAGAAGAACCTAAATCTAATTCATACGCACAAGCATTAGCAGGAAGAATTCAGGAATTCTGTTTCGAACAGTTGGATGCACCTGTTATGGTGGTTGGTGCCGAGGATTTACCTGCGATAGGATTAGGTAGTGTTCTCGAAAAAGCGATGTTGCCGAATAGCGAAAAAGTGGAATTAGCAATGGAGAAGTTGTTGGGTTATTGATTTTTTCTTCTTAACTCCTTAAGGTATTGCCTTAACTACTCCTTGTAGTCGTGAAATTGTTTCTTAATGTTTAAATTTTCTTTTTCCCCGCGATGAAATCGCCTCTGTGTTCTCAAAAATTAATTCTATGTATTTCCTCTGCGTTATCCGCGTCTCCGCGGTTAAAATTTCTAAAACCCACTTGTGGCTAAAGCCGAATCTATAATCTGATTTAAATACGCGAGCTAAAGCTACGCGCCTGTATTTCTTCCAAAATCTTGAATCTTGAATCTTGAATCTTGAATTTTCAATTTTCAATCTTAAATCTTGAATAATATCCATCCCACCATCAACACCGCTTGAACCAAAATCATCCCATCCACTACCATCGGATAAAAAATTTCTTTTCTTTCTTTCAAGGAGAATAACAAAACAATGCCCGTTAGAAAATAACTTACTAAATAAATCAATGCAATTTCTTGCAGGTAAATTTCAAATGCAGTGCACGCGCAGGTTACCAATAGAATTATGCCTAAAATCAATGCGCCAACTTTGCCAAATAATTGCGGAGTTGTTTTCATTTTTACATCATCATACTTCAAATCACGAATATCAAAAGGAATAGTAATCACATAAAAAAAGAGAAATCGAATAAAAAAATCAATTATGGGAAACTCGAATTCGTTTTGATTAATGGGAAGTAAAAATGTAGTAATGGTCCAAATTAAACAAATCCAAACAGATTTTAAATAGGGTATACTTCTCAATGTAATTCCCCTTTTCCAAATAGGTAAATTGTATCCAACAGCAAACAAACCAGAAAAAAGAATCAATATTTTTTGATAATTATAAAGAAAGAAAAAAAAAGTTAATGAGCCAATAAATGAAAAAATCATTATCCAAGTAATCAATTTCAAATGTCTACTAATCCAAATTAATTGTTCTGAATGATTTTCAGGTGAAATATTTTTCACCTTAATGATTCGAAGAAAATTATAGGTAAAAAGAATACTAAATAAAACAAATCCAATCAAAGGATAGTAAACAGGAATTCCGGTTAGTTGATAGGTGAGATATAACTGCGCGACTCCCGCAATTGAAATCCAGATATTCGAATAAGCAATGAAACGCAAATGAAATTATTTGAAAATATAATAAGAACCTAAACCAATCGCACTGCCAACAGCAGAAAAAATTAAAGCTCTGATTGTTCGTTTATATCTTGCAACACGAGCAAATCCCTGAATAAAATGCTCACTATTCAAATTATTTCTATCCGTGATATTATGAATGTCTAATTGAGGTCTTGGAGCAATTCCTGCTAAGACCGTGTAGATAAACGGATAAACAAACATAAGATATCCCGGAGAATCTACTTTGAACATTCCTTTTTCATTTACATTTGGAGTAGTAGGATCGTCATTAAACACATAAGTATCAAAAATTCCTAAACCTAATCCCAGCGTTGTTCCAATTATCATCGTTCCTATCGGCCGATAGTTCTTATAGGCATCTTGTTCACCTTTGATATAGAAATTCATATCCTTGGGTTCTAAAAAATTTCCAATAGAAGAATCCTGCTTATAAATGATATTTTCTTTTCCGTCAGAAGTGATAATCGAAAACACTCGATAATTTTCAAGATAAGTGTCATATACCTTCCCTTTTTTTTCATTCACCATCATCGTGATTTTTTCATCTTCTGTAGATTGAATGGTTCCTTCCAAAACTTTTCCGTTTAATAAATTGACTTTTTCTTGGGAATTAGCCATTTTTATAGCCATCGAAAAAATGAGTAAAGTCAGGATTAATCTTAGTTTCATAGGGTTAAATATTGAGCGTTAAAGATACAAACTTTTGTCGACCTGTTAAAAAGTGTCTTTTTTGTTAAAAATTGATTGAAAAATCCAATAGAAAACAGGTATATTTGTAAACTATTTTCTAATGAACAAGAAACAAAATTCAAATTAAGTATGAAGAAAGATATTTTTGTTGACCGCCACAATGGACCTCGTCCAAATGACGTACAAAAGATGTTGAATACAATCGGAGTGAAATCCGTTGACGAATTAATACAAAAGACCATTCCTTCTAATATCAGATTAAAGGAAAATTTAAAAATTGCAGAAGGATTAACTGAATATGGTTACCATAAATATCTTAGAAAAATTGCAGCAAAAAATCAAGTTTTCAATACTTATATCGGATTAGGTTATTATGGAACAATTGTTCCGGCTACCATTCAAAGAAATATTTTAGAAAACCCAGGTTGGTACACGGCTTACACACCTTACCAAGCTGAAATTGCTCAGGGTCGTTTAGAGGCTTTGTTGAACTTTCAAACGATGGTGACTGATTTAACGGCTCTTCCTGTTGCTAATGCTTCGCTTTTAGATGAGGCAACTGCAGCAGCAGAGGCAATGACCATGTTGTTTTCTTCACGTTCTC
The DNA here is from genome assembly GCA_945865695.1 of Chryseobacterium gleum. Classification (GTDB taxonomy): domain Bacteria; phylum Bacteroidota; class Bacteroidia; order Flavobacteriales_D; family UBA2798; genus CAMBFX01. Next base: position 2,710 of record CAMBFX010000050.1, read on the forward strand.
GTGAGGCGGAGAAAAATGGTGTAAATACTTTCTTAGTTTCTGATAAATGTTTTCCTCAAACTATTGATCTTTTAAAAACACGTGCTCAACCATTAGGTATTAAATTAGAAATTACCAATGTAACAGAAGCATCTTTAAACAATAAAATTTTCGGATTGATTCTTCAGTATCCTGATAAAAACGGAGAAGTTTCTGATTATTCTTCACTGGTGAAAAAAGCAAAAACTTTCGATATTCAAGTAGCAGTTGCTTCAGACCTACTCGCTCTTGCTCTACTCACTCCCCCTGGTGAATGGGGCGCCGATGTAGTTTTTGGAAACTCACAGCGTTTTGGCGTTCCAATGGGTTATGGTGGTCCTCATGCTGCATTTTTTACTTCTAAAGAAGATTACAAAAGATTATTGCCAGGACGTATTATCGGTGTTTCTATTGACGCTGATGGAAATCCTGCTTTAAGAATGGCTTTACAAACAAGAGAACAACATATTCGTAGAGATAAAGCAACTTCTAATATTTGTACAGCTCAAGCGTTGCTCGCTATTATGGCAAGTATGTATGCAGTTTATCACGGCCCCGATGGAATCAAAGGAATCGCTTCACAGGTGCATTCAAAAGCCGTGTTTTTAAATCATGAATTGAAAGCTTTTGGTTTTAATTCTGCTTCTAAAATTTTCTTCGACACCATTCATATTTCAGGGGTGGATACTGCTCAATTGAAAAAAATTGCTGAAGACCAAAAAGTGAATTTCCGTTATGAAAATAAGGATGTTTTTATTTCCTTAGATCAAACCGTAGATTATGAAGGTTTAAATAACATACTTGAAATTTTTGCGAAATTAGCAGGAAAATCAAATACTATTTCTACCAGTGAAAAGGTGGATAATTCAAATTCAATTTTAGGAACTTTTGCTGAAAGAAAATCAAGTTATTTACAACACCCGATTTTCAATTCTTATCATTCAGAAAGTGAATTGATGAGATATATCAAACGACTAGAAAATAAAGATCTCTCCTTAACACATTCGATGATTTCTTTGGGATCTTGTACCATGAAATTGAATGCAGCAGCCGAATTAATGCCAATTACTTGGAATGAATTTGCCAATATTCATCCTTTTGTTCCTGTAGAACAAGCACAAGGTTATCAAGAAATAATCGAAGAATTAAATAAAGATTTAAGTAATATTACGGGTTTTGCATCTATGAGTTTCCAACCAAATTCCGGTGCTCAAGGTGAATACGCTGGATTGTTAGTGATTCGCGCTTATCAAGAAGCAAACGGACAAGGTCATCGAAACATCGCTTTAATTCCTTCATCTGCTCATGGAACAAATCCTGCATCAGCAGCCATGTGCGGATTAAAAATTATTGTAGTGAAATGCGATGAAAATGGAAATATTGACGTTGCTGATTTGAAAGAAAAAGCAGAAAAAAACAAGGAGAATTTGTCTTGTTTAATGATTACTTATCCTTCTACTCATGGAGTATTTGAAGAAAGTATTATTGATATTACCAATATTATTCACGAAAATGGTGGGCAAGTTTATATGGATGGTGCCAATATGAATGCACAAGTGGGATTAACTAGTCCAGGAAATATTGGTGCAGATGTTTGCCACTTAAATTTACATAAAACTTTTGCTATTCCTCATGGTGGCGGTGGACCTGGAATGGGTCCAATTGGCGTTGCAAAACACCTTGTTCCTTTTTTACCTTCTCATTCAGTAATTAAAACAGGCGGAGAAAAAGGAATTCATGCAGTTTCTGCTGCTCCTTATGGAAGTGCTTTGATTTTATTAATTTCCTTCGGATACATTAAAATGTTGGGTGGAGAAGGTGTAAGATCTGCTACCGAAATTGCTATTTTGAATGCAAATTATATGAAGGAAAAATTGAAGGCGCATTATCCCATTTTATATGTAGGAAAAAATGGAATGGTAGCTCACGAAATGATTTTGGATTGTAAAGAATTTAAGAAAAATACAGGAGTAGAAGTAGCGGATATTGCCAAGCGATTAATAGATTATGGATATCATGCTCCAACCGTTTCTTTTCCCGTTCCTGATACCTTAATGATTGAACCAACAGAAAGCGAATCCTTAGAAGAATTAGATCGTTTTTGTGAAGCAATGATTTCTATTAAGAAAGAAATGGATGAAATTGCAGAAGGTAAATATGATCAAGTAGAAAATGTAATTAAACATGCGCCTCATACAGTGAGATTAGTTACTGCTGATAATTGGACAAGAAAATACTCTCGCTCAAAAGCTATTTTCCCTCTCAAATGGGTGAAAGAAAATAAATTCTGGCCATCGGTTGCTCGAGTAGATAATGCACATGGAGATAGAAATTTGATTTGTACCTGCCCTCCAATAGAGAGCTACGCAGAAGTGGAAGCTTAAAAATTTAACAAATTCTAAAAGGTTCGTGAAGTAATTTACGAACCTTTTTTATTTGCTTGATTCTGAAGTTCTGAAAGCCTTATAATTAACCTTAGGATTTTATTATTAACCTTTTCCTAAATTCTATCAATTCAAAGCCTTGTTTTAACAAATTCTTTTGTAATTTAGCCGTGCGTTAAAAAATCAAAAAACTATTATGAGAAAAATTTACTTAATTACTTGTTTATCTTTTGCTGTTAGCTCGAGCTTTGCACAACAAAAGACGAGCCTCTTTGGAGCTCAAGAATTGAAAAAAAAACCAGCCTTTATCGAAACTGTTAACACTGCAACAATTGTTAATGGAACAGACGATAGAGGAAGTGCTTTTTGGACAGAAAACTTTGGAACTGGTTTTACTGGAACCAATGGAACTTGGACTGTTGGCGCTGCTGATGGAAATATTTGGAAGTATAGTTTATTTGCTCCTGCAGGATGTTATTCTTTGAATACTCCAACACCAACAACCTCAACTGCAAGTAATGGTTTTATGCTTTTCGATGCAGATTCTTCAAACTGTATTGATGCTTCAACTACTCCTCCAACAATTGCTCAAACCGCTAGATACGGTGAATTGATTTCCCCAGTAATAGATCTAACTGGTCAACCTTCAGTTTTACTATCATTTGAACAAACGCTTCGTTATTGCTGTACAGCATTAACTTTAGAAGTGTATACTTCAACAGATGGTGGAACTACTTGGGGTACTCCAATCAATGTATTATATAGCTTAGCAACTAACGCTAATGCACCAAACCCACAAACGGTTTCAGTTAACGTTTCTAGTTTAATCGGTGGTTCTAACAACGCTAAAATTAAATTTTCTTGGTCTGGAACATCTCACTATTATTGGGCAATTGATGATGTTACTTTATCTCCAGCTCCAGCCAATGATGTTAGATTAAATACAGCTTCTTATTGGAATGAAACAAGAGATATCGTTTTCGGTACCCCATTAGATTATCCAATTGTTCCTGCTAGCCAAATCGACAATATCGTAATCAAAGGAACATTAGATAATCAAGGTTCTTCAACTGCTGCAAATGCAAATCTTGCATTTTCAGTTGAAAATACTGCAACAACTGTAGTTGGAACAGGAAACTCAACTTTAGCTGATTTAGCTTCTACTTCAACTAGAGAAGATTCTGCATCTTGGGTTCATTCTGCAACTCCTGAAACATACACTATTTATGCAACTGCTGATCATGATAATATCGGATTAGAATCAGTAACTACAGATAACGAGCGCACAGCCGGAACTATTCAAGTTGTTGCAAATTCTGGAGCTGGTGTACAATGGTCACGTGATAACAATACTCAGAATGGTACATTCATTGACCTAGATGCAAATCCTTATATTATAGGAAATGTATTTAATGTTTATAATGATATTACCGTTTATTCAATTGATGCGGCATTCATGGGTGGTACGACTGCTACTGACCCAGGAGTTTCTGCTTCAGTTACACTTTTTGAAATGGATCCATTAGCTGCTGCAACTGCAGATGTATTTATTCCTATCTTCTCTGGTTCTACAAACGGTATTGATTATACTATCACTGCACCAATGATTGGTTCTGCTACAACTACAGTTTGGAATAAATTCCCATTAAATCCTGCTAATCCAACTGCTGGTATTTTATTAGAAGGTGGAAAACAATACATGGCTGCTGTTGAACATTACGGTGGAACAGACTATTTATCTCTTGCTGTAAGTGGAACTACTCCTAATTCAGATGCTTCTGCATGGTTATATGGTGATGGTGGTTCTGGTGTTGACTGGTATTATTTAACTAACAAATTAAAAATCCGTTTCGGATTAGATAACACAGCTGCTTTTATGGGTGTTGAAGATTTAGTTAGTTCTAACTTGACATTAGGTCAAAACGTGCCAAACCCAACTTCAAACTCCACTTCAATTAACTATTCATTAAATGAATCAGCTAATGTTAATTTCGAAATCGTTGATATTACTGGAAAAGTAATTTATACTGAAAACATGGGTAATAAAGGCGCAGGTCTTTATTCTTTGAATTTAAATACTGCTGATTACGCTGCTGGTGTTTATTATTATACAATGACTGCAGGTGCAGATAAATTAACTTGCAAAATGATGGTTACTAAGTAATCGATAAATTTTTATACGAAAAGCCTCGAAGAAATTCGGGGCTTTTCTACTGTATAATCATCCGTTTCCTCGGTATTTTTAACCGATAATAATTTAACTGATTAAAAGTTTTGAAAAAAAGACTAACTTGTTGAATGATTTTAGCTTATTATTCAAATCATAATTATTAATTTCGCAATAAATTCAATTAAACTATATGAAAAAAATCTCTACTATTTGCGCAGTTCTTGTTAGCAGTTTGGCAATTGCTCAAGGACCAGGCTTTCCATTAAAGAAAGCCCAGATGACGAATAAATATTCGACATCAGAAGAAACTCACCAACAAGCAGCTCAATCTTCAGGAAACAGAGCGGTATTTTATACCAACACTTTTTCGACTCCATCTGATTGGACGTTGACAAACACTTCTAGCCCTGCTCAAGACTGGGTTATTGGATCTACATTCCCTGCTGGTTTGGCTGGTCAAAATTTCGGACCCACTTTCACATCTACTTCAGGTGGAAATTTTGCAATTGTAGATTCAGATGCTGCTGGTGCAGCTGCTTCTCAAAATTGTAATATGACAAATACTGCAGCTATCGACTGTTCTGCTGAATCAACTGTTGCTGTTAATTTTGATAATTACCACCGTATTTTCCGTGAAACACATAAAATTTTCGTAAGTAATGATGGAATTATCTTTACAGAATTCAATGTAAATACTAACTATGGTTCGTTAAACGGAAATTATGTAACTAGCCCTAATGGAGAAAATGTTTCTTTAAACATTTCTTGTGTTGCAGCTAACCAAGCTACCGTTTATGTAAGATTTAATTATGTGGGTACATATGACTGGTTTTGGGCTGTTGATGATGTTACACTTTCTGATGCTCCAGGTGATGATTTGAAATTATCAAATACTTATTATTTTAATGAAACATTAGATGTCGTTTTTGGTACTCCATTGGATTATCCAATCGTTCCAGCAAATCAAATCGACAATTTAGTGATTAAATCTAATCTTGATAATTTAGGAGCTAATGCAGCTGCTAATGCTCAAATGGATGTGGCAATTACTAATTCAGCTTCTGCAAATGTTTTTAATGGTTCTTCAACTGCAACAACTCTTAATTCTTGTGATTCTTCAAGAATAGATTCAGTTATTTGGTCACACACTGCCGTAAATGAAACCTATACTATTACAACTACAGCTGATTTTGCTGGAATAGCTGGGGACTTAACAGCAAATAATACTGGTTCTGCAACAGTTCGAGTGGTTCCTACTTCTGGGGTTGGTGTGCAATGGTCTAGAGATAATGGTACAGAAAATGGTTCATTCTATGACTTAGATGCAAATCCTTATATTATGGGTAACGTATTCTATGTATATAATGATGTTACAGTATATTCAATTGATGCTGCATTTATGGGTGGCACTACAGCTACTGACCCAGGTGTTTCTGCTTCAGTTACACTTTTTGAAATGGATCCATTAGCTGCTGCAACTGCAGATGTATTTATTCCTATTTTCTCTGGTTCTACAAACGGAGTTGATTATACTATTACTGCTCCAATGATTGGTAATTCTACTACAACTGTTTGGAATAAATTCCCAGTGAATCCTTCTGCTCCTGAAACAGGTATTCTTTTAGAAGCTGGAAAACAATATATGGCTGCAGTTGAACATTATGGTGGAACAGATATGTTGTCACTTGCACTTAGCGGTGGAACACCTAATGGCGATGCTTCTGTTTGGTTATATGGTGATGGTGGTTCTGGTGTTGACTGGTATTATGCTACATCTAAATTAAAAATTCGTTTAGGTTTAAATCAACAAGCTTCTTTCTTAGGAGTTGATGATGAATTAGAAATGAGCAATCTTAACTTAGGTCAAAATATTCCTAACCCAACTAACGATAACGCTAAAATCAATTATTCATTAATTGAATCTGCTGATGTTACTTTTGAAGTGATCGATATCACTGGAAAAGTAATCTATACTGAAGTTATGGGTAACAAAGGTGCTGGTGCTTATTCTATCAATGTAAATACTGCTGATTTTGCTGCTGGTATTTATTATTATACAATGACAGCTGGTGCTGATAAAATCACTAAGAAAATGATGGTTACAAAATAATCATTAATTGAATTTTGAAAAACCCTCGGTCGAAAGATCGAGGGTTTTTTGTTTTTTATCACAAATGCAATTGTGCCTTTCAATAATCAGATTTAATCGTTCGTTATTTTAATCTTTTTTAGGCGTTAAATATTGAAAAAGAAATCTTGATTGGATCATATCAAAAGCAATCAGTCGTTATTGCATCATAATATTAATTAGAACACGGTTCTGCTTTTTTCTCCACTCCCTCAATCAATTTTACCGCCTACTCATTCTGATATAACATTTGTTTTATTCTGCCGTAAATTAGTAAAACAATAAAATTAGGATGAAATATTTGAGAAGTTGGTTCAGTCGTACAGATGATTTTCCTGGCGCTACCGTTGCAGAAAACAGACCCATAAACAAGGTGAGAGAATTATCACAAAACAGCATTAGCGGACAAACACCTTGTCCTTAGTTGATGCTCTAAAAATGGAAAAGATAAGAAAGCGTTTTTTAGGTTTACGCTTTTGGTGAGAGAATAAAAAAGCAGGTACCACGCTGCTTAATCAAGGACTGGTATTTTTGGTTTTGGAGAAAATAGGTTGCTTTCAGACGGCAGCCTATTTTTTTTTATAAGCGTCACCTATTGGCGTCACCTATAGACGTCACCTTTAGGTGACGAATCAAAAATAATCAAATGTATTTCCGGCTTTAGCCGAACAAAAACATTTTATTTTTAATCCATTTATGGATTAACTTCAGAAATCTTGTGATAAAACTTAGTCTAACATATTTCGAACGAGTGCAACAAGTTTCGGAATCTCAGGTAAATTATAAATTGATTTTTTTTGAAAGTGAGACTTTTTTAATCTATTGCAATTTTTCCTTTAACGTCTTCATGAACTTCGAAGCATAAACAAAATCTACAATTTCTTTATTATCGGTACGGATAATTTCTTCTTTACTTCCTTCCCACCATTTTTTTCCTTTATAAATAAACATAATGTTTGCCCCGATTTCCATTACCGAATTCATATCATGCGTAATTACTACTGTAGTAATATTAAATTCATGGGTAATTTCCTCAATCAAATTATCAATCACAATTGATGTTTGTGGATCTAATCCCGAGTTAGGTTCATCACAAAATAAGTATTTAGGGTTCATCGCAATCGCTCGTGCAATTCCCACACGTTTTTTCATTCCGCCACTAATTTCTGCTGGAAACAAATGATTTTTATCAAGAATATTCACTCTTCTCAAACAAAAATTTACTCTATCCAGCATTTCTGATTTATTCATATTCGTGAATAATTTCAGTGGGAACATTACATTTTCTTCTACCGTTAATGAATCAAATAAAGCACTATACTGAAATAAAAATCCAATGTGTTTACGAATATTAATTCGCTCTTTCGGGGTCATACTCGCAAAATCATCATTAGCATAAAATACATTTCCGCTATCTGCTTCCAGCATACCAACAATACATTTTGCTAATACCGATTTCCCAGATCCACTTTGCCCAATAATCATATTCACTCGCCCAGGTAAAAATTGAGCATTAATATCATCCAATACCACAACTCCGCTAAATGCTTTCGATATGTTTTTTATTTCTATCAAAATAACAACCATTGAGTGATGAAATAATTCAGAATAAGAATCAGAATACTTCCAGTAATAACTGCTTTTGTACTGGAATGTCCTACCTCAATGGAACCGCCTTTTACGTAATAACCAAAAAATGCAGAAACCGATGTAATCACAAAGGCAAAAACCATTGTTTTGGTTAATGCATACTGAATGGAATAGGGAATAAACCAATATTGAACGCCATAAATAAAAGTATGCGAAGTCACTTCTCCTGTCATAATTCCAAATAAATAACCACCAAAAATTCCAAGGAACATGGAGATAGTAATTAAGAATGGAAACATAAAAATTCCAGCCAATATTTTTGGTAAAACTAAATGCGAAGCAGAATTTACACCCATTACATCTAATGCATCAATTTGTTCGGTGATTCGCATGGATCCAATCTCAGATGAAATCTTGGAACCCACAATTCCTGTTAAAATTAATGGAATAATAGTTGGTGAAAATTCCAAAATGATGGATTGTCTCGCAGTAAAGCCAATGGTATAAAGCGGAATCCAAGGAGAGTCGATATTGTAGGCTGTTTGAAGGGTAATTACCGCTCCAATGAAAATTGACATGATAGAAACAATGATAATCGATTGAATTCCAATACTCACACATTCATCAATGAAACGAGTATAAAATACACCCCACTTTTCTGGGCGCTGAAAAACCTGCCTCATGAAGGTATAATATCGACCTATTTCTTTGATAAAATTCATTACTTATTAACTTGAACCGCGAAATTACGTATAAACATCTAACAAGGAATTCAATGTTTTATTAATTTTGAACATTAAGTTTATAAAAATGAAAACTGCAACTAGAATTATTATTTTTTCCTTACTAACCATCATAGTATTTTCAACGGGATGCAAAGGGCGTAAAAACCGTTGTGCTACTTGTCCAACCTGGAGTTACGAGAAAGTGGAAGTAAATTCTGATCAATCCAAAGGATAAATGATGACAGAAGAAGATTTGGCAAAATCCTTAAAAAGATATTTGCCCGCTTCAACCGAAAATTTAATTGCGAGATGGATTGTTCGCAATGAAGTTCATTTTAAAGTGACCCAGCCCAGAAATTCAAAATTCGGAGATTATCGCCATCCTTATCGAGGAGAAGGACACATGATTACTATCAATGGAAATTTAAATCCTTGGGCGTTTTTGATTACCACCATTCATGAATTTGCTCATCTTTTAGCTTGGATTAAATTTCGTGATAAAATTTCTCCTCACGGAAAGGAATGGAAAGAGCAATACAAAATATTACTTACCCCTTTAATCGAAAAAGGAATTTTCCCAGCTGATTTAGAACATGCCGTGAAATCTTATATTCATAATCCTTCGGCAAGTAGTTGCGTGGATGATAAATTAATGGTGGCTTTAAAAAAATATAATCTAATAAAACTACCATTTCTGAAAGAGATTACTTTAGGCACTCGTTTCAAATTCAACGATCGAATTTATATCAAAGGAGAAAAGCAAAGAACCCGTTTTCATTGTATAGCGGATGTTACTAGTCAAGTATATTTAATCAGTGGATTGGCAGAAGTAGAGCCAATATAATTATTTTCAACCTTCAATTTCTCATTTCAAAATAAAACTAACTTTGTTGCTTATTACAAAAAATGGAAATCCTGCATTCAATTTTCGGTTCTGATCTTCAAGCTGCATTTTTAATTATTTTAAATCTAATTTTAATTGAAAGTTTACTTTCGGTTGATAATGCCGCAGTGCTTGCAACGATGGTGATGGATTTACCAGAGGCACAGCGAAGAAAAGCATTGAAGTATGGAATTATTGGCGCTTACGTTTTTCGCGGATTATGTTTATTGTTCGCTACTTATTTGATTCATATTTGGTGGCTAAAACCATTGGGTGGATTGTATCTTTTGTATTTAGCGATTGCCTATTTCGTGAAAAAAGCAACACCAAAAAAAGAGGACGATTTATTACAAAAAAAGAGAAGTAAATTATATCAATTCACCTTCGGAAAATTAGGTCCGTTTTGGGCCACTGTAATTATGGTGGAGATTATGGATTTGGCTTTTTCTTTGGATAATGTTTTTGCTGCTGTTGCTTATGTAGAAAATTACGAACAGCCTCAAGGATTGTATTTAGTTTGGATTGGTGTTTTCATTGGTATTTTAGCAATGAGATTCGTGGCTCAGGCTTTCGTTAAACTAATGGAGAAATTTCCTTTTTTAGAGAAATCAGCCTTCTTGGTTATTGGAATTTTAGGGGTAAAACTCACCATTTCTATTTTTGAATATTTCTATCCTGGAAATGCAATGAATGAAGTGGTAGATGGAGAAAATTCTGACGTGATATTATCACTCATAACAGTGGGAGTTTTTATTTTACCTATTCTCACCAGTATTCTTTTGGGGTATCCGAAAAGACATCAATAATTAAGCGTATTTTTCTTTTAAAACTTTAAAGTGATGACGGGCATGTGCAACAATCATATGTGATAATGCAATCACAGAAACTTGATTATTGTTAGCTAATCCTGTTCTTTTTAATTCTTCTTCACTTAATCCTAAAAATAAACTAATACTTGCTTGACGAACCATGAAGAATTCAATGGCTAACAAATGAAAATCTTTGTGATCCATGATTACATTTTTATTGTATTCATTCTCATCAAATCCGGGTAAAGAAGCTTTTTCACCTCTGGCAATACTCAACGCACGAAAAGCTAAAATTCTTTCGGTATCGATGAGGTGTTGTAAAACTTGAGCCACAGTCCATTTGTTTTCCCCATAAGCAAAACCAAAACTTTCGGCTGGAAATTGAGTAATGATTTGCTGAAAATAATCAGCATCTTCGTTCAGATGAGTTAAAATATTTTTTTCTGGATGTATTAATTCAAAATATTTATCGTAATAAGATGGATAAGTTCCTTTCTCTGGTTGCGGAAATATTCTTGACATATTTATTTTGAGTTTTTTAAATGAGTTGCAAAATCTTTTGCGAAATAAGAAATGATGACATCGGCACCTGCGCGTTTGATACTTAAAATAGTTTCGGGCATTGCTTTTTTATAATCTAACCAACCGTTTTGACAAGCGGCAATCAACATGGCACATTCTCCACTCACATGATAGGCGGCAACAGGTAAAGTGGTATTTTCTTTCAAAGAATGGATCACATCCAAATAGTGTAAAGCAGGTTTTACCATGAGAAAATCTGCACCTTCAGATTCATCCAACATCGCTTCGCGTAATGCTTCTAATTTATTGGCAGGATTCATCTGATACGTTTTTTTATCGCCTTTTTTAGGAGCACTTGCTAAAGCATCTCTAAATGGACCATAAAATGCACTGGCATATTTTGCGGTATAACTCATGATTCCGGTTTCCGTAAATCCTGTTGCATCTAATGCTTCACGAATAAAACCCACACGTCCATCCATCATGTCACTGGGGCCAATTAAATCAATTCCAGCTTCGGCTTGTGCAATAGCCATTTTTCCCAATACAGGAAGTGTTTCATCATTTAGAATTTTTCCGTTTTTATAAACTCCGTCATGTCCATCACTGCTGTACGGATCCATAGCCACATCTGAAATCAAACAAGTTTCCGGAAATCTTTTCTTAATCTCACGAATCGTTTTTAAATAATAATTTTTGGATGAATAACTATGAGTAGCCATTTTATCCTTTAGATTTTCCTCGATAGATGGAAAAAGAATAAAAGAATGTAATCCTAACTTTAAACAAGATTCTATTTCTCCTAAAACTTTATCTGTGCTCCATCTAAAATTTCCGGGTAAAGATTTTACCTCTGATTTTTTATTTTTACCATCAGTTAAAAATAAGGGATAAACCAAATTTTCTGATTTCACAACCGTTTCGCTAACCATGTTTCTTATGGTTTCAGTTGCTCTGTTTCTTCTTGGACGTATGTTCATATATTAATTTTTTTTTCTGTTCTTTTTGGTACTGGATCATGACCATGTTTTCCCCAGGGATGACAACTAGCAATTCTACGCATTCCCATCCACCAGCCTCGAAATATTCCCCATTCTCTAATGGCTTCGATAGTATATTGAGAACAAGTAGGCGTATATCTACATGTTGGTCCAGTTAAAGGTGAAATGGTATACTGATAAAATTTAACGGGTAAAATGGCAATTTTTATCAGCAATTTTTTCATGGGGTCAAATTTAACTTTATTATTTTAATTTAAGCCTAAGCTTATTTGTCATTATGTTTGCCAAATGGAATTGGAAGCAACATATTTGGGTCTTTTTTTAGGTTGTCTTTTATCGGCTACCATCATTCCCTTTGCCTCGGAAGCTATTTTTTTAGCAGTGCTATATTCAGGTGGAGATCCTTTATTAACAATAGTTACTGCCACTTTTGGTAACTTTTGTGGAAGTCTATTTACCTATTTTATGGGATATCTTGTCGATTTTCATCATTTAGAGAAATGGTTTAGAATTAAAAAAGAACGAGTTCATCACATGAAAAATTATCTCGATAAATACGGAGTTTGGGCTGCAGCTTTAACATGGATTCCATTTATAGGTGACCCAATGACACTTACACTGGGTTTTTTTAGAGTTCATCCGTTAAAAGTGTTAGCAATTATACTAATTGTTAAATGGGCAAGATATCAGTTAATTTATTTCGTGCTCTTTTAATATTTATTCGCTTTTTAATAAGTAAATATTAGTAATTTCCCGTTAAGTATATCATTAATTTATATAATTTTGCTTTAAAAATTTATTCATTATGAAACGAAAATTAATTATTGCTTTTTTAGCATTATCATCTATTCTATCCCAAGCACAAATTTCATTTACGGCAAATCAAAATACCTTTTGTTTTCCGAGTGCGAGTTTAATCCTTACTAATAATTCATCCTCTGGAGTGAATTTTTATTGGTACATGGGTGACGGAGGATTTTATCAAACCACTTCCACTACACAAAATGTATCTCATAGCTATTCACAACCAGGCCAATATTATGTTTACGTGGATGCTTATGATGTTTCATGGAATTATTTGGGAACATTTAATCAAATGGTAAATGTAGAAGGTCTTCAAAATCCACTTACTGTTAACGACAATACAGTTTGCCCTGGAGATTTAGTTTACGCTTCGATTTGGAATGGTATTAATTTTAACAATATTTCTTGGGATTGGGGTGATGGAACAGTTTTTAATAATACTCAATGGACGCATAATGAACACAGATATTTAAATGTTGGAACTTATACCGTAATTGTATCTGCAAATTTTCCTACATGTGGACTTTCAACTGCAACAGCTAATATTTCTGTAGGTACAAGTTATCCAGTTGCTACAAATAATAATTTATATTTTGGCACAAACGAAGATAGTATTTGTCCTGGTGATCCTGTTTCTTTTTATGTCCCGAATGACTATGAGACTTTTTATATTCAATATGATGATGGTTCTTTACCAGGGAATGAATACTCACACATTTATAATACGACAGGTAAATATTATCCAACTTTAACTTTAGTCAATGGATGTGGAAACTCTTTACAGCAGTTTGACACAATTCATATTGTAAATAATTTACCATTGAATATTAATACAAACCAAAATATTGTTTGGGATACTTTTTGTATCAATTCTCCAGTGGAATTTTATACACCATATTGGGGATATAATAGTGTATGGGATTTTGGTAACGGTAATACAGCATCAGGAGGGTCGGTAACTCATACTTATCCTAATGTTGGAAATTATCCGGTTGCTGTTACTCTTACCAATGGTTGCGGAAGTTCAGCTACAATTTTTGATACCGTAACAATCTCCAATAATAAACCTGTTACAGGATTACGAATTGAGGGATCTGCTAATGGTTCTATTTGTCCGAGTGATGGTTTTTTTGTGGAAGCTGATGTAGACGGAGGAAGGGATTTACACGAATTTTTATGGGATTTTGGAGATGGAAACACCGCAACTCTACCCAACGTTTCTCACGCCTATGCTTCTGCTGGAAGTTATACAGTAACATTAACAGCCACCAACTTTTGTGGAATGTCTGATAATATAACTCAGGTGGTGACCGTCGGAACAAACGTTACTCCAGACCCTAATGATTATTTTGCTGGAATTTTAGGAGATGGAAAAGCTTGCCCAGGTGACTCAGTTATTTTTATTTTCGGACCAGGTTCTCCCACTGCTGACATATTATGGGATTTTGGTGATGGTAATACGAGCAATTCTACAAGTATATTATCTGTTTTTGGAATTAATTATAACTATGTTAAACATGTTTATCCTGCGCTAGGAAATTATGCAACAAGTGTAACTTATACTAACTCGTGTGGTAATTCATTTAATATTCCATTCCCATTAAATATAGAAAATAATTTACCTCCACAAGATCCTGGATTTTTTGAAGATCCTAATACTTACAATTGTCAAGGACAACCAATAGCATTTTTTGGATATGGGGGTTCAACAATGGAATGGGATTTTGGTGATGGTACAGGAACTTTGGTAACCTATTCTGAATTGTCACCGGTTTATCATACGTATGAGAACCCGGGAACATATGAGGTTGAAGTGCGCTTTACAAACGGTTGTGGTGCAACAGCAGTTCAAACAGAAACTGTCATTGTTCCTCTATCAGGATTTGAAATTACAACCAATACTATTTCCTCCAACTGTTCGCAAGAAAATGGAAAAGCAATTGCTATAGTAGAAGGAGGTAGAGCTCCATTTACCTATCAATGGTCAAATGGCGATAATACTTTTATTGCTGACTCAATTTCTGCAGGAATTTATTTGGTGGATGTTACTGATAAAAATGGTTGTCGTAATTATGCGATTGCCACCGTTAGTGATCTTGAAGCGCCTTCATTATTATCAAATGCAGTTTTAGATGTTACTTGCTATGGAAATAATAATGGTGCAATAGATTTATCTGTTATTGGTAGTTCTGCGCCTTATACTTATTTATGGTCAAATGGTAGAACAACCGAAGATGTTAATAATTTAGAAGCGGGTCCACATGAAATTATTGTAACAGATGCCAATGGTTGCATAGCTACCAAAAGTGTTTATGTTAACCAGCCCGATGAAGTTAATTTAGCTATGTTCTCACAAAATGCTGATTGTGGTGTTTCGAATGGCGCTGCAATGGTAACGGTTTCTGGAACTACGAGCCCTTATAATTATATTTGGTCAAATGGAATGGGTACGAATCAAATTACAGGATTATCAGCAGGAATATATTCAGTTTCTGTTGTTGACGTTAACGGTTGTTTATATGAAGATGTAGTGGCGGTGAGTGAAGGATCAATAAGTATCGTTACTGATTCTATAACTGGCACTGGTTGCGTTGGTGATTTGGCTAACATTTATGTGAACGTAATTCCTGTTTCTGGTACTTATACTTACAATTGGAGTAACAGTAATGCTAGTCAAGATAATTTGAATTTAAGTACCGGTGTATATTCATTAGAATTAACAGATATTAATAATGGTTGTGTAGGATATGCTCAGTATGAAATTCAAGATTTACCTACTGTTAACAATGAAATATGTTTAGTGTCTGTCGACTCTATTTCAAATACAAATCGTGTTATTTGGGAAAAAGACTTAACGGCTGCTAATATTAGTCATTATAAAATTTATAGAGAAAGTTCACAAGCAGGAGTATATTATCATGTTGGTGATGTTTCATATGATAGTTCTTCTGTTTTCAAAGATCCAGTAGCTAATCCTCAAATACGTGCGTGGAGATATAAAATTTCAGTTGTTGACGATTGTGGAAATGAATCAGAAGCAAGTGCAATTCATAAATCAATTCATTTAACTGTTAACGAAGGAATAGGTAATACTTACAACTTAATTTGGGATCATTATGATGGGTTGAATTATGCAACTTATGATGTGTATCGTAAGACAAGTTCAAGTGGATGGCAATTGGTAACCTCACTTCCATCGAATTTAAATTCCTACACTGATGCAACTCCTCCTGCTGGAACAGAATATTATAGAGTGGAGGCTTTAATGAATGTAAATTGTGACCCAACTCGATCGGGAGTTAATACGTCCAGGTCTAATGTAAGGAATACACCATCAGCCGCTCCTTTTGGATTGAATGTAGAAGAAGGTGATTTAAACGCAATGATTTTATATCCTAACCCAACAACAGGATTGTTTTCAATAGAGATTAATTCAAATGAGTCAAACACTATTGAAGTATATAATTCAATTGGAGAAATAATCGGTCAAGAAAAAACTAATGCTAAATTTAATTTTGATTTAACTAATTTCTCAAGAGGAATTTATTTTGTGCGAGTGGATAATGGTAGGAACCAAAAGATAATTAAAGTAATTAAAAATTAAATTCATTAAAGAATAAGTAAAAGGGCAGGCGACTGCCCTTTTTTAATCATATGAAAAAATACTTGATTTTATTTTTGTTTGGAATTTGTTTATTGAATGTAACATTTGCGAACTCAGATTCTATTCCAGAAAAAAATAAATGGAAATTAGATTCCAATTATGTAGTTACTTATCCTGAAAAATTAATAGTTGGGATTTTTCAGTCATGGAGATACTATGATTTGCTTTTTACTCAATCAATGATGCTAGACACAGCAGGATATTCTTCCATGAATTATATTGCACGTGGCAATAATTCAACGGGATGGTCATTTGCCTATGATAAGATTTCATTTTCATTGGGAACATCAGTGGAAGTTACAGAATCAGCTATTTTTAGGAAGGGGATTTCCAAGACTAAAAATCTTAGTTTCTCTATCAATTCCAAAAGATACCGATTGGAGGCCTCTTATCGAAAATACACAGGATTCTACGATAATTATACTGGAAGGAGAGATACTAATTTTGTAAATGATTCAAGTGCGTTTTATCAGAACCCAACCATGTTTTCTAAAGCATTTCGTTTGAAAGGATTTTATTTTTTCAATAAAAAACAGCGATTTTCATATGGAGCCGCATTCAATAATTCGGCACGACAATTAAAAACAGCCGGAAGTTTTTTATTCATTTCAAATGCTTATGGATTTTCTATCGGTTCCGACACGTCTATTCTAGCAACCGGCACTGCACCTTTTTATCCTCAATGGCAAAACTGGAATAAATTTAAATCACTTGGTTTATCTGCCAATTTCGGCTATACTTTTAATTTAGTTTTGTTAAAAAAGCTATTCGCAAATCTCACCGGAACTTTAGGATTGGAATTACAAAATTTTAAATATTCAACTTCAGATGGAATAAGTAAGAGAGATGAATGGAAATTCGTTTGGTCAGCTGGAGATTTAAGAGGTTCAATTGGGTACAATGGCGAAAAAATTTATATTATGCTCTCTTATATTGGTGATTTTAGTGTTTATAAATTAAACAAGATTCAAATCGACACGCGATTGCATGCTGGCATGTTTTCATTTGGATACAGATTTAAAATGAAGGAGTCCAAACCGATAAAATGGTTAAAAAGCAATAAGTTTTATAAAATGTTATAATTCGGTATAATTATTGCCTGATTTTTTATCGCACTATAAAAAATAGTGTATCTTTAAAATTCAAAACTTAAAATTAAATATATGAAAAAATTATTACTTGGTTTGTCGCTTATACTATCAGTAGGGTTAAGCAAAAATGTAAATGCTCAAGCATTAGAGCAAGGGCAATCTGAAATTGATGTTTACTATGGTGGTGTTTCCTTTGGAAAGGCATTATGGCTTGAATTGGGTGGAGAGGACGCAACCGCTAAATTTTTAGGAGTTATGGGATTGAAATACGAATACATGGTTTCTGATAAAATGGGCGTAG